>JBCBKQ010000330.1:0-5502 GCA_038521595.1 Cyanobacteria bacterium J06627_28
AGACTGTTTTTTAGCTCTAGGGCCGTTAGTGAGTCCATACCCAAATCAAAGAAACCTGCCTCCATATCTAACTCATCTGGAGAGAATCCGAGAATCTGACAAATTTGACGACAAACAAAAGATTCAAGCACCTCTCTCTTTTGGGCCTGTGGCGTATTTTCAAGGGTTTGAATAAAGCTAACTTGAGGGGTTGTCTCTCGACCGATTACAGCATCTCGCGCTGCTGGCTGCTGGCTAGCAACAGACTTAAACAAGGGCTGCTGACTGAACGCTGGCTGTGATAAAAAGGCTGACCAGTCAATCGGTACAATGCCTATCTGCGGATTATCTGTCGTCAAGGTGGCGCTCTGCCAAATCGCTTCAAGCTGGGCCAAGCCCTGTTCGAGTGCGATAAGCCCAACGCCCGAAAGAGATTTTAGGCTGCCTTGGTGCTGATACTTCAACGCTGACCCCACAGTAGACCAAGCGCCCCAGTCAAGACTGATTGCCGGTAGGTTCAGCTGCTGACGATACCGGGCCAGTCCGTCTAAAAAGGCATTGGCTGTGGCGTGGTTTGCTTGCCCTGGAGAGCCCAGCAGGCCAGCTGCCGAAGAAAAGAGAATAAAGAAATCGAGCTGCAGTGACCGAGTTAAATGGTGAAGTATCCAAGCACCTGTGACTTTGGGGGCTAATACTTTCTCCAGCTGATCTGCACTCATAGCCTGAAGCAGACTATCGTCTAAGGTGCCAGCACCGTGGATAATGCCGCGAAGAGGTGGGCTAACAGCCGAAATGGCCTGCGTCATGGCTGTTGAATCGGTTACGTCTGCCATGACAACGTCAATATGAACATTCTCGGCTTGCAGCGTTTTAATCTGAGCCTGGGCATCGTTGCTCGGGGTTCCTCGACCCAATAGCACAATATGCTTTGCGCCATGCTCCGCTAGCCATTGGGCCATCACTAGGCCCAACCCGCCAAAACCACCGGTCACTAGGTAGCTACCTTCGGCATCTATCGCTATTTTCTTATTGTTAGTAGGCCGATTGTTCTTACTATCAGGCTGGAGTACAACAATTTTGCCAGGTGTTTTTGCCTGCTGTAGCCTACGAAAGGCTTGAAGCGTTTCTGTTTGAGGATAAGTCGTCAACGGTAGAGGCTGCCATTGTCCGCCTTCAACCTGTTGGGATAGATGCTGCAACAGTGTTTGCACCTGCTGCGGTGCCTGCTCGCACAGCTGAGAAAGGTCAACCGTAAAGTGCTTAAGTTCAGGATACTGTTGAGTAATCTGTTCTGGCGTCAGCCCATCGCCCTTGCCAATGTCAACAAAGCGTCCCTGCTGTCCCAAAGTATCTAGACTCTTTGCGCGAAACTCACCAGGCAAGGCATTGAGTACAACATCTACGCCCTGCCCTTCAGTGATAGACAAAATTTCATCGCTAAAGGCTAGGGTGCGAGAGTTCATAATGTGAGAAATGCCAAGCGATCGCAGCGTTTCCCACTTGCTCGGGCTCGCCGTTGCAAAAATCTCAGCCCCCGCCTGTTTCGCAATTTGAACAGCGGCCTGACCCACACCCCCTGCCGCAGAGTGAATCAGCACTCGCTCTCCGGCTTTGAGCTGTGCGAGCTGACAAAGGCTGTAGTAAGCCGTAGTAAAAGCAACGGGTAGCGTCGCGGCAGCTTCATTAGTAAGTTGTCCAGGCACAGGGACGACAAGCTTGCGATTGACAGTGACACGTTCAGCAAAGCTGCGAGGTGCGATCGCCATCACCCGCTGCCCCACAGCACAATCTGTAACCATAGAGCCAACTGCTATAATCTCTCCCACACACTCACAGCCCAGCGGCGCTTCGTCGGGATACTGCCCCATGGCTACTAGCACATCCCGGAAGTTCAGCCCTGTTGCCAGTACACGCAGTTCTACCTCATGATCGCCTAGCGGCTGACGTTGAACTTGTGTCCACGAAAGGTTTGATAAACTCCCCGACTGATCAATCACCAGCTGCTCAAACGCTGCAGTGTCCCCTTCGTAGGGAGCCAAGCGGGCAACTTGCCTGCTGCCTTGGCGGTAGGCTACCTGCGTTTCTAAAGTGTCGGCCAGCAGTTCATCAATTACTTGTTCTGTTGTTTCTGCCTGAATATGTGTACAGCGCAGCTGCGGATGTTCTATTTGGGCTGTTTGCAGAAGTCCCCAAAGGCCGCTGTGCGCTAGCTGTGAAGTGGCTTCGGTTCCGATGCTAATGAAATATATACGGGGAGATTGTGGCAGCGCAGCAGCTAGCTGAATGACTGCGAGCGAGTTTTGGTAGAGGTTTGTGGCAGCTACGCTTAGGTCTGCGTCTGCCTCTACATCAGGCAACACATAAACGATTCTGCTGGAAGAAGAGAGACAAGGATCTCTTTCTATTGAAACCTTAGATGTTGAGCCGCTAATAACTGGAGATAATGCTTCTACGGTGGAAACCGTGACCGCTTGCTTACCTTTTTGCAGCGCTGTTGTCAGGGCACTAATCGATGAATAACTGGCTTGCTCGTCTTGGCTGAGCTCCTTAAGGAGCAGCCACTCCACAGAAGCAGCTGACTCAGCGCCAGAGTGCTCACTGCTCACAGGCGGAACATTTGGCTGCTGGGCAAGAATGACGGCTTGGGTCAGTTCAAAGCGGTCGTCATTTTCTGTTTGCGATCGCGCTTTGGCCTGAGAGAGTTCAAAACGGCCAGCCACAGCAGGCGTCAGTACAGCCGATTCGTCAAAGCCAACCTCTGCCAGAAGCGATCGCCACTGAGCAGTTGAAATGAGTGGATGCGAGGCGCGGAGATCTGTATCGGTAAATCGCCACCAGCCCGAGGTCAGCCCAAAAACAAGATCGACCCAGGGCACAGGCTGGGTGCCTTCAAGTAATATGAGATGTCCGCCCGGTGCCAGCAGCTCACTCACTTGGGCCAACGTATGGCGTAAATCTGCGGTGGCATGTAAAACATTTGCCGCGATCACAATATCAAATGATTCGTCAAATTGAGACGCTATCTCTTTGGACTGATTTTCCAGAGACTGTTCAATATCGAGCAGGGCATAGTCTACAAAAGGATAGTCTTGAAACTGCTGCTTTGCCGCACTTAAGAATCGAGGAGAAATATCGGTAAATAGATAGTTAACTGGCTGAGCCAATGCCGACAACTGCGGCAATAACTGAGCTGTGGTGCCGCCTGTGCCCGCCCCAATTTCTAAAACGCGAATCGGACGTTCAGCCGCACTGACCGCACTCAGCACCGCCGACTGCACCTGCTGATTCATCAGCCTTGGGCCAGTTGAGTTTTGATATAGCTGCGTCAGGTCAGTGAGATCGCCTTCCGGAAACAAAACAGATAATGGTTCGGTTTGTCCAGTGAGAATGCCGGCGAGGGACTGACCACAACGCGCTAGCAGTCTCAATTCTGCGGACACCAGGCCAGAATGTTCTAACTGGTTGTGGAGCTGTTGAATTGCCTCTGAACCAGTGTCGTCTACATTAATCTGCCGGTCGTTGAGAAGAGTCAGGCAATGCTTTAGAAGCCTTCTATATTGAGGCGAGATTTCTTCACTGATTTTTTCACGGTTTGGCGAGATTTCTACATCTGTTTCTGTGTTTGGCTGAATCCAGCCAAGCTGAGTAAATGCCTGATGGATATAGGCTACTGCCAATTGATTCAAGTCAGTCTGAAGTGCCCGATAGGCAACAAAGTCAGCCTGGGCCATTTGCTGTGCAAACTGGGTCGCAAGCTGCTGACGAATCGCCATAGGTGAGGGCAACCCCCCAAACGCAGCCAACATTTTTGGCCGCCACTGAATCTGATGAAGCCACTGATATCGCTCAGCAATGCCGACCCCAGTGCGCTCTAACAGGCTCTCTCGGGAATCAACTGCCACCAAGGCGAGCCCCTCTAACTGAGCTAGGACAGTTCCCTCATCAGACAGCCACCGAATATCGATTTGTGGCTGGGCTGGGCTAGTCGTATTCGAGTGTTGCTGAGCCCATATCCAGATTTTGCCTGTGGTAGGCAATGACTGGTATTGACTGAATCGCCGAGCCCCCACGGGTAAGTAGCACCGGCTTGTCTCGGCTAAGGTAAGTCCGGCAAGCTGAAGCCCAGCGTCTACCACGATAGGAGAGATGAGAAAAGAGGCACCGCCAGCTGACGCGACTTGGAAATCACCGTTAACTTGCGCGAGTGCCCCCTGGCCCGCCTTAAAACAAGGAGTTTCTATCATCTGAAAAGACGAACCATAGTTGATGCCAACCTGAGCAAACTGTTGATATATCTCGGCGGGCGTTGGCGGAGCCGCTCCTGGAGAGAATTGCGCCTCTGTAAACTGTTTTTGCAGTGCTGCTATTTCCACTGCTGTGGGCACCTCAGAATCTGCTAAACACAGCGTTGCCTGACTGTGAAGCGTCCATTGCTCTTCGTCAGCGGCGGCGCTGTGCACAGTCATCTGCCAGCTGCTTTCAGAGAAGCTGTTGGAGGATTTGCCAGAAGGGCTGTCGGAGGATTGCTCGGTGGCTAGGGTTTGAATGCGAATAGGGCGATCATCCTCGAACCACAGCCCACGCTGAAAGGAAATATCTTCTAAACATATCTGCTTTTGCGAGTGGCCCTGAAAAATAGCTCGTCCCGCAGCGAGACCCATTTCTAGGTAGGCTGCTGCTGGCAATAGCGGCTGCCCAAAGACCTGATGGTCTTGCCAGTCGAGAGGCAGATCTCCAGAAAGGAAAGATTCAAACCCGTGAATGTTGTCAGCTGCGATCGCAAGAGAACGCCCCAGTAGCGGGTGACTCTCTCCCTTATCAGCATCCGATGGAATCTTCACCGGCTCAGCATCTTGCCAATAGCGCTGATGCTGATAAGGATAGTTTGGCAGTGAGACCATTCGCCGAGGATACGCCCGGTCAAATCCGGCCCAGTCGATGTCGGCCCCCAGTTTGTATAGCTGCCCCAAGCTACCTAGCATGGTTTCCCAGTCTGGATAGACAGCTTCATCCGAATCATCCGAAATCCGAGTTTTTCTCAGGCTAGGTAGCCAGGTCGCCGCGTGCTGGGATAGGTACGTTTGAGCCATCGCCAGCAAAGTCGGCTTAGGCCCAATTTCAACAAACTGATAATATCCATCTGCCGCCAGCGTTTCTATGGCCTGCTGAAACCTTACCGGCTGGCGGACTTGTTCAACCCAGTAGTCAGCCTGAGACATTTCATCAGTGATTTGTTGTCCGCTGACGCTAGAGAAAATTGCAATGCCAGGTAGCGCATACTGAATACCCCGAGCAACCTGCTCAAACTCAGTAAGCATTGGCTCCATAAGCGCTGAGTGAAAGGCGTGGGAAACCCTTAGCGGTGTGACTTGAATGTCTCTACTTTCTAAGTCACGCTTTAATGTGTCTAATGCTGTAATGTCTACACCAGAACAGATTTTGCCCTTGTTGCCGTCCGGGGTTGAGCTAGCGGCTATCAACGGCCCTGATAATACGGTTGTTTCTGGGACTTTGACAGCATTA
>JBCBKQ010000331.1:0-5484 GCA_038521595.1 Cyanobacteria bacterium J06627_28
TGGGCTGTTTCTTGATGTCAGGGGTCATTGCCCGAGAACTCAACGACTACATGGGTCACCTCCAGTTACAGCTCTTATTACCTATCGTTTTACCTATTCGTTTTACCGCCCATGCTTTTATTAGCGCCATTGCCGCCATTTTTGCTTTAGGGCGTTACTTCAGGGTTCGACTTCAATGCGTTACTTCAGGGCGCTACTTTAGAACAGGCACCTTTGCCTTTTCCAAGTCTGCGGTCAACATTTCTCCTGACTTTAGGCGACCCATGTAGTCGTTGAGTTCTCGGGCAATGACCCCTGACATCAAGAAACAGCCCAACAAATTAGGCAGTGACATCGCCAATGCCATAATGTCACTAAAATCAAGCACGGGCCCAAGGTTTACAACCGTACCCACAAATACGCAGGCCAAAAAGATTACCTTGTACGTGTTGACCGTTCTATCGCCAAACAAATAGGCCCACGCCTGTTGACCGTAATAGCTCCAAGAGATCATGGTAGAAATCGCAAACAGGAAGCCTGCTACTGCAATCACATAGGGGAACCAGCTAATGACTTGGGCAAAGGAGGCCGCAGAGAGCTGAGCACCATTGAGGTCGGCTGAGGCCGGGTCGGCATAGACCCCCGTGAGCACGATAACAATGGCCGTGAGGTTACAGATAAACATTGTGTCAATGAAGGGCTCTAGCAGTGCAACAATGCCTTCTCTCACGGGTTCATCTGTGCGGGCTGCCGAGTGAGCGATCGCAGCAGACCCCAGCCCAGCCTCATTAGAAAAAGCCGCCCGCTGAAAACCAACAACAATTGCGCCAATGGCACCACCAGCGATCGCATCTGGGTTAAAGGCCGTGGCAATAATCGTGCCAATGGCACCGGGCAACGCAGGCAAGTTGACTAAAATAACCCAGAAGCAGGCCAACGCATAGATGACCGCCATCCCGGGCACCAAAAAGCCAGCAACTGCGCCAATTCGCTCAATGCCACCAATAATCACCAGGCCCACCACAGCTGCCAAAAACAGACCAAACAGCCAGCTATATCCGTTCAAAAAGGGCAATACGTTTGACACTGCCGCAAACGCTTGATTGGCCTGAAACATATTGCCAATGCCCAAGCTGCCAATGGCACAAAATATGGCAAACACCACCGATAGGGCCTTCCCAAATGAAGCCATACCCATCGCCGACAAACCGCGAGCCAGGTAATACATGGGGCCGCCGCCCACAGTACCATCGGGCTTAATCACCCGGTACTTTTGTCCCAGCGTGCACTCGGCTAGCTTACTAGACATGCCCAAAAAGCCCGCCATCGTCATCCAAAAAGCGGCACCAGGGCCCCCCAGCCGAATGGCAATGGCCACCCCGGCAATGTTGCCGATGCCCACCGTTCCCGACAGCGCCGCCGCCAATGCCTGGAAGTGAGAAACATCTCCTTCATCTTCGGGGCCGTCGTACTTACCGCGCACCACATCAATGGCATGTTTAAAGGCACGAACGTTGATAAATTTGAGCCGAAGGGTAAAAAACAGCGCGCCGATTAACAGCCAAAGCACAATAAAAGGGAATCCATTTTCACCGCCTATCTTGAAGTAAAACAGCACGTTGAGCACATCGACAATATTTTGCACCAGTGCTTCTAAAGTGTCTAAAAATCCACCCGTTGCCGTTTCTTCTTGGGCTAAAGCGGCTTGAGGAATCAAAATAGCCGGAAAAATTAGGAGAAAGATAAAATGCCTGAACTTGAACAAAGTTTGTTTCATGATGTTGAGGACTCTAAAAGTGGTTGGAAGAAAAAAATGGATAGATTATCTAATCAACGACCTAAATCAATGGCATCTGAAAAAACAGCCTCAGCGTTAGGTCGAGCTAAAAATAGCCTCTTGTATGGTTTCCACTAGATTATCGGCCTCTGCGTAGGTGATTACTAGCGGTGGGCAAACAATCAACACATTGGTAAAGCCAGGCACCGTATTGGCATTGCGCCCAATCATGACTTTGTTCGTCAGGCAGTGCCGTGTAACAGCAGCTACGCGATCGCCCGCCAAGGGCGTTTTACTCACCTTATCTTTTACCAGCTCTATCCCTAGGAGCAGCCCCTTCCCGCGCACATCACCTACGTTAGGATGCGGCAGCAACGCTGCCTGTAGCCGCTCCATCAGGTAACTGCCCATTTCCGCAGCCCGTTCGGCCAGCTCCTCGCGCTCGATAATCTCGATATTGCGTAGGGCAACGGCTGTAGCTGCTGGGGTGCCCCCATAGGTGCTGATGTGGCAAAAGTGGCTGTTTGTTCCTGGCTCGTCCAGGAAGGCTTCAAAAATATGTTGCTTGACCACTGTGGCCGATAGTGGCATGTAGCCACTGGTGAGCCCCTTGGCAAAACAAATGATGTCGGGCTCTACGCCCCAGTGCTGATGGCCAAACATTTTTCCTGTCCGGCCAAAGCCATTGACGACCTCATCAAAAATGAGAAGAATGCCTGTGCGATCGCAAATCTCTCTCGCCCCACGCAAATATCCCTCCGTCGGCGGAATCACCCCGCCGCCAGAGATCACCGGCTCTACAATCAACGCCGCAACAGAGTCAGCCCCCTCATACAAAATTGTCTGTTCTAGCTCTTTTAGGCAGGCAGCATTATACGCTTCTTCCGTAAGCCCCTCAGCCAGCCGATATTGATAGGGCGGGCTCACATGCAAAAAGCCTGGCACCAGCGGCCCAAACTTAATTTTTCGCTCTGCCTGTGCCGTTGCACTCAGTGCCCCCAGCGTCGTCCCATGGTATCCCCGATAGCGAGAGATGATTTTGTACCGTGACCCCGCCCCCGGAGATGACGTTTGAGCATGGTACTGACGCGCGATCTTAAAAGCCGTTTCATTGGCCTCCGAGCCACTCGTCGAGAAAAAGACTTTACCCTCATAGCCCAGCAAAGACAGCAGCTTGTGCGCCAATCGAATGCCCGGTTCATGGCTCATGGTCAACGGGGAATAGGCCAACTCCATCAGCTGCTCATAAGCGACATCTGCCAGCTCTTGGCGTCCGTAGCCCACGTTCACGCACCACAGTCCAGAAACACCGTCAAAGTACTCCACGCCCTCGGCATCGGTTACATAGCAGCCTATGCCGCGCTTCATACACTTGGGTGGTTTTTTTGCAAATGGCTTGTGCTGCGCCAGGGCATGCCACAGCGACTCGCTGTCCATTTTATGCAGGTCAGCTGTCGCCTGTGATAGCTGCTGCTCAACGGGCTTTTCTCTTTTTAATCCGGCAACCATGTGGGAGATGCTCCTAAGGTAAAATAAATAGAACAGAAAACAGCAAGAAAGAAAACAATGAGAAAGAATACTCTAAACGCTGATTCTCTCTTTTCAATCGGAAACGTTTTAATCGAAAATGCTAATTAGACAGGCTTTGTTAGGTGTAGACTATCAACTTTGAAAATGTTTTTGTGTATCTCTTAATACGGTTGCAGACAGATAAGCAACAAACGTTCTGAAGCAAGCAGAGAGAAAACTTACAGCTGCATACCCAAAGCAACAAGCCGAAGACCAATGACAACAAGTATGAACAAAACAACTCTACGGAACATTAACGGATCAAATGATTTTGAGAGAGCGATGCCGACAAAAGTCCCGACAAATAAACTGGGCATCGCAATCAAATACTGCTGCAAAATCAGGGCAGAAAATCGATGCTGAATGCCGTGGCCCAACACAATTAAAACTGCATTTCCCCATAAAAAGCTGCTGAGGGTGCCTTTAAACTTTTCTTGACTCCATCCTTGGCTATTGCCATACAAAATTACTGGTGGCCCTGGCAAGTTGTAGCTACCGTTGAGAATGCCAGAGACAAAACCCGTTCCATAGATCCACCGGCGCGACTTGAGTGCAGGCATTGCGGGTGAGAGCAGTGCATAGAGGGCATAGGCAACCAGCGCTAGCCCCAGCGCTGAGAGCATGCCACCTTCTGGCGCAAACCGCAGTACCCAAAAGCCCAGCGGAATGCCTAACACTGAGCCCACTAACAGTTGACTCACGACGGCCCAATCAAAAGACCGACGGTAGTAAGCACCCAACAAGGTGTCATTTGACAGGCCAATGAGAGCCACTAGCGGAGCGGCCTCATACACGCTGGTAAACCCAGAGAGTACAGGCATGGCAATCAACGCTGCCCCAAAGCCCGAAACACCCCGGACAAAAGAGGCAAACAAAATTGTGACGACAATGATCATTTCTGTTGTCACAGCTGCTAGCTCCGATTGATTAGGGTGCCACTGGACTGATCCGTTGGAATTAAATAAATCTCGCTAATGTTGACGTGGGGTGGCCGCGTAGCCGCAAACAAAATGCTGTCGGCAATGTCGTCAGGCGTAAGCGCCGTCATGCCGCTATACACACTTTTGGCTCTGTCCGTATCACCTCGAAAGCGAACATCGCTAAACGCTGTTTCGACCAGGCCGGGCTCAATATTCGTAACCCGAATCGGCGTGCCGAGCAGATCAATTTTCAAGCCCTCCGTGAGCACTTTCACGGCTGCCTTAGTGGCGCAGTAAACACTGCCACCAGGATAGGTGTAGCGAGCGGCAATAGAGCCCACATTGATAACGTGACCAGTATTTCTCTCGACCATGCCAGGTGCGATCGCTCGCGTCATATACAGCAGCCCTTTTACATTGGTATCGATCATTTCCTCCCAGTCTTGCAAAGGTGCTTCGTACTGTTTGTCTAGGCCTCGGCTCAGCCCTGCATTGTTGATGAGCACAGCAATCGCCTGCCAGTCAGCAGGGAGCCCTGCGACAGCAGAGGTCACCGTCTCCGCCTGCTGCACGTCTAAAGGTAAAAGCCAGGTCTCTGCTGAATAGGCCTGCTGAAGTTTTTCAGAGAGAACAGCTAACTTTTCTTTGCGACGCGCAGAAAGAATGAGACGAGCGCCCGCCTGGGCAAAATAGTGGGCACAAGAAGCCCCAATACCACTACTAGCACCCGTAATCAGCACAACTTTTCCAGTCAGTGAAATAGACATTGTGAAAATGTACCCCCTAAAAGCTGGCAAAGGGACTAATAGCAACGCTGATAGGGCATAAGCGACAAGCTAGGTATAATACCTAGTTCACTGTATGAGTCGCCTAGCACAGTCGCCGCAACTAGCTCTCAACGCTCAGCTTGAAAACACATGAACGATGGAACCTTCTAATTAAGATATTTTTTCAACAAGGTATACGGGCAATCTTGCACGCGCAGCATGTATCTACCAAGCTGCTCGGATTAGATACTTTAGACTAAACAGTCTTTGACTAAACCGCCTCTGCATAGGGAGAGCCCACACCATTCCACTTGAGCAGGTGCTTGTGTAGTCTCCCTTCCTTGGTATTAAGGTCTAGAGGCGTATGGTTTGGACCCAGCGATGAAAAGTACAGAAACGCGATCAACATCCAACCGGCCCCAAATGACACTGACTAAATAGCTTATGCAAGCATTATTAAAGAGAAAACAAA
>JBCBKQ010000332.1:0-5431 GCA_038521595.1 Cyanobacteria bacterium J06627_28
AAATCTTTATTTCGGTATATTCGGAGCTATGTTTTAAGGAGATCCAGATTGAGATGGATTAGAAGGAGGAGATGAAGGTTCTGCTGGCTGTTGCCTATGCAAGAAAATATCAAAAAAAGCAGGAACTCCTACAAGCAATGTTATAAATGCTGTCAGAATAGCTATGTATGCCTGCCACTTATCCCAATCTGGCATCCTTGACTGTATCTTCTTTTGACTATCAAGTTTGATATCTAACTTTGAGACCCAATCTTTTACAGATTGAGGTCGTTCATAAGCAAAAATTTTCATTCCTTTTATGATGGCATCATTCACTTTTCCTGAAATGGCTGAGTTTTTCGACTGAGGCGCTATTAGTTCATCCTTTCCTTTCCCCTTTGCTATTCTTTTTTCTGCGCTGCAAGGAGCTTCTCCTGTCAACAATTGATATAAAGTAGCAGCTAATGAGTATACATCTGTATAAGCTCCAATTCTCTGACCTGTTTTATCAAATCTGGAGTAAAGCTCAATTGGCGAATAACCGTCTGTTCGTTCACGTGTCCTTGTTCTACTCAGTTCTGTATTGCTATCTATAGCCAACTCAAAATTTGTGAGGACAGCTTCTACATTTCCTTTTCGGATTCTTAAGTGAATGTTTTCGGGACAAACATCGCAATGTACAAACCCCTCTCTATGCACAGCATCCAGAGCATCTCCAATCTGACGAATGTAATTTAATGCGACCTGCTCCGTAAGGCATCTCTCTGGCCTTTCTGCCAAACTGTTGCCAGCAAAATATTCTATCGGCAAGCAAATAAAGTCGTCCTCTTTGAACGGCATGCCAACTTTCGCAATATGAGGATTCTTGCTGCACTTGGACAACTTAATAGCTTCTTGCCAAAACAAACTCTCCCGACGATCCTTTTCTTCAGAAGCCAAACCAGCCAATATCTGTGGATTTAACACTTTAACTATCCAGCGCTCACCGTCAGATTTTTTAGCTAGATAAGAAGTAGTAAAACGTCCTGAATCGAAAGAGCGTTCTACGATATATTTTCCATTTTGAAATGTTTGAATCAGCATACTTCAACTCAAACTTAGAGAATAGGATTAGGTTAAGATTATCTGAAGATTTTCACGATTTTCTCTGTGAAGAGACACTCCAAAAACGGAATCATCAGAACAGCTACAACTTCTAAGCAACTATTCTAGTAAGCCACTTATCAATAACACTCGCAACCGGTAGAGCAGCAATGTTACCTCATCCGGCATGAGCTGATAAAACCGTTTACCTTCAAACTGCTCAGCAATGAACTGGGCGAGTTGCGGATGGCCCCACCTCAGGCGAAAAAGACACCGACGCAGGGCCTCCTGACTGCGATAGCGCTCCCACTCCTCTAGGGAGGCTGAAGAGGACGGTGGCGGCAGGGAGCGGTAGTGTTCATCGTGACTCACATCTTCTCGCTTCAGGAATTGTGGAAAACTTTTCAGCCTCTCCCCCCGTACCCCCCTCTCAAGAGGATTTTTTTGAGTAGGAGGAAAGGCAACTACACACTTCATAAATCTCTCTTGGGTGTGTAACAGACCGTTTAACAGGGGTTCTGGCGGATCAGGGGGTGAAGATGATTGAACTGATTGAGGGAGTTCAACCGGGAGTAAAACGGCTGGATCGCTCTCTGGCTGGGCTGTTACACCCGCTTCTTCAGAGGCTTGAGTATGGTCGGGGTGCCACAGGATTGAGTGCTTGTAGATGGTCTTGAGGCTACAGCGGGCGGCTTTGGCGAGCTGATGGGCGAGGTCGCGAATTTTGCTGGGCAGGGTACCGAGTTGCTTGAGGGTTTCGATCGCTTGCGCAATGCGATCTCGCGCGTTTTCGGCTCGCTGTTGGTTCACGCTGGGCTGGGGCGGCAGGTCAATGCTCGTATCTCGTATCGGTTCATCGCCCAGGGGCCAGTAGTAGCCTTCGACAGCTTTGCACCAGGCTTTTACTTTGCGCTCGATTTCATGCTGGTGGCGGCAGTATTGCCGGTAGCCAGGGAGCTGAGGGGCAGTTTCTAGGGTGTGGGAGAACAGCGCGTCACCGGACAGCTCCAGGAAAACACGACCATGGCAGGCCACCGTCTTGAGCAGGTGGTTGGTCTGGCCGTGGCCACTCCAGCCTGCTTCGAGTTCAGCTTCTAAGTCGTGTCGCCAGATTTCTACGGTGCTGTTGCTGGGATAGAGCGATCTCTTGGGTTTCTTACGGCGGTTGTCGCGTCCGATTTTGAGGGCATGGCGCAACTCGTCTATGTCTTGGTGGCTGGCGGCTCCGTCCCAGAGCCAGAAGAAGCGATCGAGCTTGTCGCTAATCGGATTCAAATCATCATCCAGCAAGTAGGAGCCGGTGCCGGGTTGCAGGGGGAGCCGATGGCCGTTGTAGTGGATGATCTTTTCGACACCGTAAGGCTTTGGGTTGGGGAAGATCTCCAGGGTACCGTTAGCGATCGCGAAGTCCTGGGTGGTCAAGCATTCTTCGAGAGCAACGGCCAGGTCGAAGGTTTTGACAGGTTCTGACAGCGGCAGATAGAGGTGCAGGCCGTTACTGTGGCTGGAGCGTAGCAGCAGGGTGCGGGTAATGCCGATTGTTTCCAGGGCGGCGCGGAGCTGGGCGATCGCCTCAACGTTGCAGTAAGGACTCCCAGCATCGATGTCGATCAAGCCATAGAGGGTCTGACTTTCAAAGCGGACGCCGATCAGGGTGTCCGGGTCTTGCCAGCGCTGCCACAGGATGCGAGGTCGCATCGGATAGTTCGTGACGGTGCGCCACTGCGGTTTCTCGCTAGGGGCTGACGTCGGGGCCTCGATAAAGTCCCACAGGTTACGACCGAAGATTTCGTGCAGGCGTTGACCGAGGGGGTCAGCGGGAATGGGCTTTGGTGGGTGGAAGTCGGCTACCATGCCGCACCTCCCCGTCTTTGCCTAACCGATTTTATGGTCCAACAGCTCGTGATCTGGTGTATACGTACCAGACTGAATGAATAGATGCTCATCAATTTTGCGTTCCATGTAGGGTGCGCTAGCGAAACGAGGAGCGCTGAAACGTAGGCTCCATAAGCATTACCCGAAGGCAGGCAATGCTTTCGCTAGAAATTGGTCAAAATTGAGCGCAGTAATCTGTTGCGCCGATCGGGGTCGGTGCTATGATGAAAGCGCTTAAATTTTTATGCCTGATGCAGAGCGATGACGATTTCCTTGGCGGGGGATGTCATCGTTTTTGCGTTTCAGGGCTTTTTTTCGTTCACATAGGTCATCACCTCCTTATAGGCGCTGATCGTACAAGCTTTTTCGGATTTGGAGATCGCTTCATTGCCGTCATCCCGCCAACATCTCAGCAGCAGTAACATCCCAGAGAGTTAGCAGATCTGATTGAACTGGCTGCTCTCCTTTGAATTCACCTTTAAGGGAATAGGCTCTGCCATCGAGCACCCACACCGAAACGGACTCATATCCTGCCAGCGGATTCACAACCCAATATTCAGGAACCTTGGCATCGGCATATTCGCCAACGTTGTCCTGCGTGTCTTTCTTGATGGTTCCAGGACTTACAACCTCAATGGTCAGTAGTGGTGGGATGTCTTTGAGAAATAGCGCTTTAGTGAAACCTGACATCGCTTGCCACTGCGCTTTGGTGCAGATCAGCAGATCAGGATCGCGGCTGTTGTCTGGTCGTCCAACTTGAGGAATTTGTACGCCAGGACCAGACTTCACAACTAAATCGGAGGCATGGGCGCGGATGTACGCTTTGAGCAAGTCTGCCAGATTCTCGATGATGTCGATGTGCAGGGGGCTAGGCTCAGTCACCTCAACAATCTCTCCATTAACAAACTCAGTCCGTCGCCCGTCGTAAGGCGTGAGCAGATATTGCTCAAAGGTGAGCTTTTGCTTTGGATTAGCTGTTTGTAAACCAGTCATGGCTTCTGGCCTCACTTGTTGGCGGACGATATCTCGCCTTTTTCCTTGAGAACTTCCATTGCCATCTCAACAGCAATAGCAGCACAAGTAGCAAGGGCTTGCCCTCGCTTATCAGACCATTGCTGCAAGTCACTGGCAACAGTATCAGGCAGCGTCACAGTTACACGTTTGGGCATTATCGCCTCTAGCACTATCAACCGCCTCAATAGTAGATCACAAGCACTTTATAGCATCAATATCGCATAAAAACACTTTTAATATGCTTCAAGCTGCTTTGAATATGCTATAAACCCTTTTAGCACTTTTGAAGTGCTTTTAAGCATATTCGGAGCATCATTATGCAAACATTGAATGACATTGCTTCAAGTTTGGGGGTATCCCTTCAAACCGTTTACAACCGCAAAGCCTATGCCGAGAAACGTTTAGGCCACAAGATTGAAGGCACGCAACACCCAACTGATAAACGCAAAATTGTCTACGACGCTAAGGCGATCGCCCTGATTACCGGACAGCCCATAGAGCCCATGACGGCATCAGAGGCCGTCGCGGTGACGGTCGAGACTGGCAACCACTGCAAGGCGATCGCTCAGCCTGAAATGAATGGCTTGGGCTTCAGCCTGGAACAGTTTCGAGCAAATGATATTGAAGCTTTGATTTTTGAGCATCCTGACGAGGTCGCCGACCAGTTTTTAGCAGTCGCGGATCAGCTGGTAGCAGGCATGGGTGCTGATATCAAAGCCCGTGAGCAGCGCCTCAAAGTAACGCAAACGGCACAGAACAAGGTGGCTGAAAAAGCCCAGGAACTAAAGCTAGAGCAGCGTCTATATCGCGATCGCGCCCGTGACTTAGATGTGGCTCAAACGGAGCAGACGCAATCGCTACAGGAATCTCTGAAATCTCTGAAATCGCTGGGAAAGCCCCCATCCGCCACTACCGATGGTGCTACTGGGTAGCGCTAGGAGTCGCCACCGCCTTAATCATCCTGCTGATTAAATTCCTCCCCCGTTACAACGAGGCATATTCAAACATGTCAGACCTAACCTTCGGAGGGGTCACCATCCCCTCACAACAAACCCTCTCGCCCGCTGGTCACGCAGACATCGCCTTTCGCCCTGCCTGCGACCAGACCGGCCAACGCTATCTCGAATCTGCGACTCGCACCGACGGCACGTCTGGGCCATCAGTCGCCCACACGCTCACCCTGCCCGATGGTCAAGTCCGAGACCTAGTCATCTATCCACTCATGCCCTTGCCAGAGGCTCACGGCCTGATGGACTTGCAGGGCTACTGCAAAGAAGGCGGCGTGCATGTCCCCATCGTCTACACCGATCAGGTGCCCCAGCGCCAGGTCGCAACGGTCACGACGACACCGCAGTTCGGCATTGACATCCAAACCGCTCGTGGTCAGAACGCAGAGTTGGGACTGCTGCCGATGATTGCCGGGGGCGGGCTGCTGCTGGCAGTGGCCGTGGCAGTGGTCTGGGTGGTGCGACGTGATCGC
>JBCBKQ010000333.1:0-5425 GCA_038521595.1 Cyanobacteria bacterium J06627_28
CCAACTGCGATCACACATTTACTGAAACTATTGATACGCTGTACTATCGCCGTCAAGTCACACCAGAGCAAGTAGAGAAACCTTGCAAGCTCATGTAGAAGGAAGGAGCTTAAGAGGCATCAGTCAGCGGGCTTATGGCACTGTAGTAGATATTTGTCCGAGCAGCTAACGACAAAGCACAATTGGTTCATAACGAGGAAGTCGCAGATGTGGACTGTGACCAAGTCATTGCGGATGAGATGTGGTCATTTGTGCAAAAAGCACACTGCCTACGCCGAGGTTTCCTCGGTGTAAAACCGAAGCAAGCAGCAGAAGCGATGTGATGTAGACAAACTTGCCGTCGGCAATTGTTGGCTAGGTATTAGCCTAGCTCAAGAAAGTGGCTTAATTTTGAGTTTACGAGTTGGAAAACATACCGACGAATTTCTGTCTGAGCTAATTGCAAATACCGAAGGCAAGACAGACTGAAAGTACTGAAATACAGATGACTGGGGGTAGTCATGAGAGAGTATTGCCCTCTGAGAATGTGCACATTGTTGGTAAAGGGAATACACAACAGTTGGAACTAACGGCATTACGCGACAGCAAGCTGAGCGTTAGCATAGACGACAGAACAAGTTTGGCAAGTGATGGAAACAGACAGAAATAACAACTCGTTTAGTAGTCAGTTATTTCAACTATGTTGCCACCTATCTCACGTTTTATTGAGGCATGACCAATACTCCTATACCTTGTAATAGCTGAACACTGAGAAACCAAAAGCCTGAGAAACCATAGAAGTTTCTCAGGCTTTTCTTGGGATAAAGACGCATTTTCTGCGACTGAAACACAAGTGACTTATGATACATAAGGTTCGATTGATATTAACTAGAGTCGGTAGCGTCTCTACGATTCGTCTGTCTTTTTCTCTTAAGTCTTTTTCCTTTAAAGAGCGATCGCATGAAACAGTTCAACCGACTTCCTGGCTGGTTAAAGTTTGTGGTGATGACTGTTTTGGCCGCTTGCGTGGTGATTAATGCGATCGCACTTACAGAAATTGTCTCTTCCCTTCGCGCCCGCTCCGACACCTACAGCCAATCCCCCTCACCTCCAGCGCCGACCGTTTCCGTCCAAAACACCCGCGCAGCAACAGGCATTTTCACTCCGTCTAGTCCTTCTGCAACAGAGACTCCGTTAGAAACGTCGATTCCAGCCAACGCCGAACCCACTGCTGAGACAGCACCCGTACCCATCGCGGATCAAACCCCGAAATACGGGCACTTCCCCTACCCAGAAGGCGATGCCACAAGCATGACCCTCGTGGCCAGCTACTCGGAAGGCAACATTCAGCGGGCCGAAACTCTCCATGCCGACGCGGCCCAAGCCTTATTAGAAATGGTCGCCGCCGCTCGGGTAGAGGGTATCTGGCTGGTTCCAGCCTCGGGCTATCGCACCATTGCCCAGCAGCGCACGCTCTTCAGCGCTCAAATTACCAAAAAAGGCTCTCCAGAAGAGGCCGCTACGGTGAGTGCACCGCCCGGCTACAGTGAACATCACACCGGCTATGCCATAGACTTGACCGATGGTACACTGCCTCAGACCCAAGACATTAGCGATGCCTTTGCCGAGACAGCAGCTTACCAATGGCTGGTAGCGAATGCGAGCACCTATGGTTTTGAGCTGTCATTTCCAGAAGATAATGAACAGGGCATTGCCTTTGAGCCTTGGCACTGGCGATATGTAGGCACTGCCGAGGCCCAGGCGTTGTTTCGCGCTGCGACAGGGGCTACCGCAGATACCGTCGATTTGCGTAATGCGCCAGATACGCCCGTTGAGTAATATTCATCATTTTTCATGGTTCGCTTTCCCGTTGTTTACCATCCGGACTATGTAACGCCGCTGCCTGATGGCCATCGGTTTCCGATGCCAAAGTTTCAGCTGTTGCGCGATTTATTGGTACGCGATCGCATCATTCACCCAGACCAAATCTATCCCCCCGGCGCACCCCCTACCCATTGGCTAGAACTCGTCCACACTGCTGACTATGTAAACGCCTACTGCACCGGTACCTTGGATGCAAAGGCTCAGCGCCGTATCGGATTGCCCTGGAGTAAAGGCCTGGTCAAACGGACGTGCACTGCGGTGGGCGGTACGATCCTTACTGCCAAGCTAGCGCTGCATCATGGCATTGCCTGCAATACGGCTGGGGGCACGCATCATGCCTTTCCTGATTACGGTTCGGGGTTTTGCATTTTTAATGATTTAGCGATCGCACTCAAAGTTCTCCAGTCGCAGTCACTCATTCGCACCGCGCTCATTGTTGATTTAGATGTTCATCAGGGCGATGGCAGCGCCTTTATTTTTAAGGATGACCCCAGCGTGTTTACGTTTTCTATGCACTGCGGTGTAAACTTTCCAGGGCGAAAACAACAGAGTGATTTGGATGTGCCTTTGGATGAGAATACGGGGGATGACGCGTATTTAGCTGAGCTGCGATCGCATATGCCGGCCCTACTCACCCGCCTAAAGCCAGATTTGGTCATGTACGATGCGGGTGTGGATGTGCATAAAGATGACCGATTAGGAAAGCTAGCGCTGACCAATGATGGGGTGTTTGAGCGCGATCGCACCGTTCTCCATGCTTGCAAAGCCGCCAATATTCCCGTGGCCTGCGTCATCGGCGGTGGCTACGGCGAAGACATGCCAGCCCTAATCTATCGCCATTCTCTTTTGCATAGAGCCGCCAAAGCCGTACTCACCGAATTCAGCCAGTCAGTGATGAAATAAAGCCACGAAATAAGACAAAATAGGACTGGATTTGTTTTCGTGACCGTTATGGCCTTCACCGTTGCCACCTTCTATAAATTCGTTGCTTTGTCAGACTACGCCGAGCTGCAACAGCCGATCAAAGAAGTCTGTGAGTCCCACGTAGTAAAAGGCACTATTCTGCTCGCAGAAGAAGGCATCAATGGAACCATTGCAGGCAGCAAAGCCGGTGTCGATGCCGTCCTGGCCTACCTACAATCTGATGCCCGCTTGCAAAATCTTGACATCAAAGAATCCACCGCGCAAAAGCCCCCTTTTGCCAAGCTAAAAGTCCGCCTCAAAAAAGAGATCGTCACCATTGGATTGCCAGAGATCAGCCCAACTGCGCAGGTAGGCACCTACGTTACACCCACAAAGTGGAACGACATTATTGCCGATCCAGAGGTCACCGTCATCGATACTCGAAATGATTACGAAGTCGGCATGGGAACGTTTCAGGGTGCAAAGAATCCTGAAACTGACGTGTTTAACGAATTCCCAGACTATGTAAAAGAGAATCTAGATCCACAAAAGAACAAGAAAGTCGCCATGTTTTGCACCGGCGGTATTCGCTGCGAAAAGGCTTCTTCGTACATGCTTGCTCAAGGCTTTGAAGAGGTCTATCATCTCAAAGGCGGTATTCTCAAATACCTTGAAGAAGTCCCTGAAGAAGAGAGCTTATGGAAAGGAGAATGTTTTGTTTTTGATGAGCGCGTTGCCATCAAGCATCGGCTCGAAACGGGCTCATATGCCATGTGCTTTGCCTGCGGTCATCCGGTTTCAAAAGAAGAACAAAGCACAGAGAGCTACGAAAGCGAAGTGTCTTGCCCTCACTGCATCGATTCACTCACAGATGAACGGCGTGACTATTTACGTGAGCGAAAACGGCAGCGACAGCTACAGAAACAAGCACTAGCGAGTGACAGCACTAGTTAAATATCTGTTGTATATCACCTTTCTCTTATGCGCAGGCATTCAAAGTCATTTATTTCTCAAGTCACTTATTATCGTTTGCGAGCCAGCAGTAGACCATCACCCACGGGTAACAAACTCATCGTGACGCGCTGATCGTCACGTACTTTTTGAGTGATGTCACGAATGTGCTGCGTTCGCTTATCTTGTTCATTTGGATCGGCCACTCTGCCGTACCAGAGCGTATTGTCTATGGCAATCAGCCCGCCAGGTCTAACTAACTCAAGCGACTTTTCGTAATAGTTTTCGTAGTTTCGTTTGTCTGCATCAATAAAGGAGAAATCAAAAGTTTCTGCCTCTCCATTAATAAGCAACAACTCTAGCGTGTCTAGCGCCGGGGCAATCCGTAGGTCTATTTTGTGAGTGACGCTGGCTTGCTCCCAAAAAAGACGTGCGATCGCACAATCCTTCTCACTGATATCACAGGCCACCAATCGCCCATCTTCTGGCAGCGCCATCGCCACCGTCAGCGCACTATACCCGGTAAAAACGCCAATCTCCAATGCCTTTTTCGCGCCCATCAGCTCAATCAGCAGCGCCATAAACTGCCCCTGCTCGGGCGAGATCTGCATCCTAGCCTGCGGATGCTCCGCCGTCTTCGCCCGTAGGGCCGCCTGCACAGGCGATTCTCGCAGCGTCGCCGTCAGCAAATAGTTATACAGCCGATCATCTAGGCCAATCGTTTGATTCGACATCCCAAATTCCCATCTCGACTCACCATGGTAGTCCGAAATGAGTTCCCCAATTATTCATCGCCTGAAGTAAATCCCCTCCGGAGGGGTGGCCAGAGCGCAGCGGAGGTCGGGGTGGGTTACGCCGCACACATTACCCGACGCATACTCTTCATATTTCCCGGCAAGTCATGGCGAATCGCCTGCTCGATCAAAAAGCTAGGCACCGGCATCAGCGGCGTTGCCTTTACCGAGTAAGTCAGCAACGTGCCCTGGCCGTAGTCTTCCAAAGTCAAATCAGCAGCAAAGTCCGAAAACGTCCCGCGCTCAAAGCGAAACTGAATTTTTTGGTGCAGCGTTTCGATTACCTGCAAATAAATTTCCACCTGAGCCGAGAACATCATGAAAGCGCGACGCGCAACCTGATACAACCGGCGCGTCATGGGGTGATGCTTTGATTGACGCTTCACCTCCAGCACCTGGCTCGTGACAATGTCTGGAAAGTACTGCACCCATTTGCTGTAATCCGTCAGGCGCTGCCAAGCTTGCGATCGCACCATTGGTACATACATCGTCGCAGTCACTGCCGCGCCGCTCTGTGTCGGTGTCGTAGAGATAAGAACGTCGCCTTGAAGTAAAGAACGTTCTTGCAGAGAGCTAACGCTAGCGGATGACGAGAGAGTAGAAAGGGTCATGTAGATCTCAAAAGGTTAGAGCTGATGGTAAAGCGATAACAGTCAATTCATCCTGAGGCGGGATAATTCCTGTCATTATTGCCTAGTTATACGGAGACGACGTTAAATACCCAACAGGATCAGGTGAACTTTTGGTGAACATACCGAATGGCGCTCCGTTGTTCGGATAAAGCATGCCCGAGTCGCCGCATGAAGGCTGCATCATTTGTGCGTACTTTTTCGGAAGTTGATGTGTTTTCTGGTGAGAAAATAAAAACGCCTTATCCCTTGGGCTTTTATCAAAGTGCGTAGTCTAGTGAAGGC
>JBCBKQ010000334.1:0-5383 GCA_038521595.1 Cyanobacteria bacterium J06627_28
AGCCTGCACATTGTAGAAAGACGATAGGCTGGGTCAATCTAGCTATCGATATAGATTCGCTGTAGATCCGGCTTTCCTTTAGTTGTGCTGATATATCAAAGCGCGAACGGCTATATGTAGCCAGCTGCTCAATGCATTAAGCAGCTGGCTACATATAGCCGTTCGCGCTTTGATATATCAGCACAACTAAAGGAAAGCCGGATCTACAGCGAATCTATATCGATAGCTAGATTGACCCAGCCTATCGTCTTTCTACAATGTGCAGGCTATGGCTAACAGGGCAGCTAACAATCCCAAAACTGCCGATACCAAGATTGCCAATACCAAAATTGCCAGAAAGCACACACAAGAGATGAACTCAAGTAGAAGAATAAAATATGTCTGAGATACAAGATAAAGTTGTCATTATTACCGGTGCCAGTAGTGGACTTGGAGAAGCCACTGCTCGCAGGCTGGGCAAAAACGGAGCTAAACTGATGTTGGCTGCGAGAAGAGAAGACCGGCTAAAGGGCTTAGTTGAAGATATTGAGAAAGCAGGCGGCACTGCCAAATACCAGACCACGGATGTCACCGACCGAAAAGCAGTAGAAGCGCTTGCAAAAGCCACAGCTGACGCCTTTGGGAAGGTAGATGTGCTGATAAACAACGCAGGACTCATGCCGCTTTCGCCACTATCTGCCCTAAAGGTAGATGAGTGGGAAACCATGGTAGATGTCAACATCAAGGGCGTGCTTTATGGTGTCGCGGCGGTGATGCCAATTATGGAAGAGCAAGGGAGCGGCCACATCGTTAATATCTCTTCTGTTGCTGGTCATAAAGTCTTTCCGGCAGGGGTGGTTTACTGCGCAACAAAGTTTGCAGTCAAGGCTATTTCTGAAGGCATCCGTCTAGAGTCTGACGGTAAGATTCGTTCGACTAACATTTCACCAGGCGCCGTTTCAACAGAGCTAACGAGCACAATTTCACACGAGGAGACTGCTAAGGGCGCCAATCAGCTGTACGACATTGCCATTGACTCAGATGCGATCGCACGCGCCATTGCCTATGCCATCGAGCAACCCCATGACGTAGACATCAACGAAATGATCATCCGTCCTACAAAACAAGATATGTAAAAAGCAAAAGATGTAAAAAGCATCATAGCTATAACCAGAAAAAGCTAGAACCAGAAAAAGCAGTACAGAAATAGGAGAAAATCACTCATGATTCAACAGCTAAGCAAAAAGAGAATCGCGATCCTCGTAACCGACGGATTTGAGCAGGTAGAACTCACAGAGCCTAAAGCTGCCTACGAGTCAGCAGGTGCAACCACTTACATCGTGTCGCCCAACGATGAGAAAGTGCAAGGTTGGAATCACTTTGACAAAGCAGATTATTTCTCAGTAGACACCGCTCTAGAAACAGCCTCTGTTGATGATTACGACGCCCTGCTGCTGCCAGGTGGTGTTGCCAACCCAGATCAGCTGAGAACAGAGGATAAGGCCATTCAGTTTATTCAGTCATTCTTTAAGGCAGGCAAGCCAGTTGCAGCGATTTGTCACGGCCCTTGGACATTGATAGAAGCGGACGTTGTAAAGGCACGAAAAGTAACGTCTTGGCCCTCATTAAAAACAGACTTGCTCAACGCAGGTGCCCAATGGATCGATCAAGAAGTGGTTGAAGACGAGGGATTAGTCACCAGTCGGAATCCTGACGACATTCCAGCGTTTAACGAAAAGTCAATCGCACTCTTTGCCAAGTAAGCGCCGACTAAGTACCAAATAAAAGACAAACAAAGGCAAAGAGACTTATAGAAAGGATGCCATTTCAACAGCATCCTTTCTTTCTCGTAAAGCGACTCTGACAACTCTATTCACAAACAGTACCTATCCTATGTCTAACATTACGCTTTACGGAACGCCTGTCAGCACCTATGTGCGCACTGTCCGCCTCTTACTTGCCGAAACCAACGTCGAGTATTCGCTGAAAGATATTGGCATTTTTAATGGAGATAACAAAGAAGCGTCCTATCTCAAAAAGCAGCCCTTTGGCAAAGTGCCTGTTTTTAAAATTGATGGAGAACAAATTTACGAGACAGATGCTATCACCTACTACATCAATGAGAAGTTTGCGGGCGGTAAGTTTAGCCCGGATGATTTGATGGCGCGATCGCACATGTACCAAATCATGAGCATCGTCAACAGTTATCTATACGCGCCTGCCATCGGAACCCTTACCATTGAAAACTTGATTGTGCCGAGTCAAGGCGGTGAGACAGATCAAAAGGCTGTAGAGAGTGCGATCGCACCTGCACAAAAAGCGCTCGGTGCCATCGAGGACCTCATCACCGGCAGTCCTTATCTGCTGGGCAGCGAGCTTTCCATCGCCGATTTATATCTCATTCCCATCTTCATCTACCTGCGGCAAACGCCACAATTTGAAGCCGTCACCGCAAATCTGCCGAAGCTCAAAGCATGGTGGCAAACCACACAAAATCTAGATACCGTTAAGGCAATTTGCAAATAACGCATCCTTAGTCAACAGCAGCTTGTCTCTTCAATTTCAACTCCGTTCAATTTCAATTAATACTGATTCAACCAATACTGATTCAACTAACACTGATTCAACTAGTACTGATTCAACTAATACTGAACAATATGGCTCCTCAATCCAACGTACCCTTTTTACTCAAGCCCTACGAAATGGGCGATCTGTCTCTAAACAATCGCGTCGTTATGCCACCCATGACGCGCGGACGCGCCGACGAAAAAGGCGTCCCCACTGACATCATGGTCAAGTACTACACCCAAAGGGCCAATGCAGGCCTGATTATCTCAGAAGGCACTGCGCCCTCCAGCCAAGGAGTCGGATGGTATAGAGCCCCCGGCATCTTTAACAAAGAACAAACCGAAGCCTGGAAACCTGTCACCGCAGCACTACGAGAACAGGGCACCCCCTTTTTTGTACAGCTATGGCACACGGGGCGCGCCTCGCACAGCAGCTACCACAAAAATGGACAGCTCCCAGTTGCACCCTCTGCCATCAAAATTGAAGGCGGCGAAGCCTATACGCCAACGGGGAAACAACCTCATGAAGTACCCAGAGCATTAGAGACAGAAGAGATTTCTGGCGTGGTAGAAGACTATCGAAAAGCAGCTGAAAATGCGAAGGTCGCGGGCTTTGACGGCGTAGAAATTCACGGTGCCAATGGCTACCTCATTGATGAGTTTTTACAGTCTAAAACAAACCAGCGCACGGACAAGTACGGTGGCAGTATAGAAAACAGATACCGCTTTCTAAAAGAGATTGTTGAAGCCGTGCTCACCGTTTGGCCCGCCAACAGAGTCGGCGTGAGAATCGCGCCGAACGGCGCTTTTAACGATATGGGCTCACCAGACTATCGTGAAACCTTCACTTACGTTGCCGAGCAGCTAAACGCTTATAACCTGGCTTATCTCCATGTGATGGATGGCTTAGCCTTTGGTTTTCATGAGCTAGGCGAGCCTATGACGCTAGCCGAGTTTCGCAAGGTCTATAAAGGTACCATCATCGGTAACTGTGGCTACGATAGAGAAAGCGCTAACGCGGCTATCCAAGTCGGAGATGCTGACCTCATTGCCATCGGTCGCCCATACATCAGCACGCCCGATCTTGTTGCCCGCTTTGAAAATAACTGGGACTTAAATCCAGAGGCCCCCCAAGAAACTTGGTACACGCCGGGTGAGGAAGGCTACACAGACTATCCTACCTACAGCGAAGCCACTGTTACAGCCTAGAGTCAGCAAGTACAGCAAAGCGCGGAATGCATAGCGAAGCACGGCATACATTATGCGCTTGTCTCATAGAGCCACATCTGGGCTGAGCGATGGGGCACTAGGAGAGATAGTGTGTTTCCAGAAATCGTCAGACTATGATTGTGAATGAGGTCTCTGTAGGTGCCTGGATTTTTGAGCCCCCAGGTATTGAGGTCTACCTGCTGATCTGAATTGCTTTTGTTGATAGCGACAATGCCGTGATCGCCTCGGCGAAATATCAGCAAAGTATCGCTCTCGTAGAGCATTGCCATTGGCTCGCCATGCATCGCATTGTGAAACGTGATCATGGCAGTGATATCAGGGCGCTTGTACAGATTCAGCCAGCGATCTTTGTCTTCTGGATAGTGAGATTCATTGTTGTCGGAGTAGATTAGCGGGACACCGCCATCTCGCCCAAGCATATAAGCATGCGCTAAATGCTCATCTTGAGGAGAGAGTAGCCATGTGCGAAATCCGTCATTGTGAGGGACATCGTGATTGACCACAAAGGTAACTGCCCTATTCCATGGGAGTGCATTGCCGTAATCTTGAGGGCTCACTAGCTGGCGGAGCGATCCGCCGAAGCTAAAGGCCGCGCGGATAGTGTTAAAGAGTGGAAAGTCATATGCTGACATCCAGGTTTCTCTGAGGAACGGTTCTAGGAAAACGCGCTCATCGTGCTCGCTGCCTGTGAGCACTTCGCCAAACCAAAATTTCTCTCGTACCGATGACTGGTCGGCAATGTTATCAACCATTCGCTCAGTGATGTGCTTGATGGCATCGACTCGAAAACCATCAAATCCCATCTCCACTAATGCTTCGACCATCAGTCGCTGTTGCTCGAAGACCCAAGGAGAATCTTTGAGATCCGGCAGGCCAGATAAATTTTGATATTGCACAGCTTTGCGATTAGACCATTCGTGGCCTTCGATTTCACCTGCATGATTAAAATCAAAGTCAGAAAACAGACCTTTGCTTAGATCGCCGTACAGTCGGTTCTCTTCGTAGAGATCAGGTTTTGCTTGGTAGCGCTCAAGCTCTGCTTTGCCAGGGAAATTAAAGCGATCGCGCCGATCCTCATTGGCCATATGGTTAATGACAAGATCCGCATACACCTGTAGTTTGTGTGTCCCTTCATGACAAGCGGCAATCAGTTGTTCTAACTCTCGCTTGCCGCCCAGGTGAGACAGCAAAACCCGATAGTCTTTGGGCTGGTAGCGCTGCCACCACTGGTCTCCGTTAGGATCAGAGTAGAGCGGTGGCGGAATTAAAATAGCGCCATAGCCAGCTGAGCGAATGGTTTCTAGGTTGCTGATGATGTCGGTGTAACGCCAGTTAAAGGCATGAAGAATTACGTTACGCATGGTGTTCTCTTACATCCTGATAAGTTTCTCTTTTTTTCTGCTAGGGAAGTGACAACAAGTGATGTTCAAATCCCATCACTCTAGCCCTCTCCTAATGATGGAAGAGAGCTAGAGTGAAATGAATTTATGCCTGAATAACAAAGCTGTTAGCATCGAGCGTGGGTGCGCCTTCGATGGTGGCAAACTGAGCACCGCTGCCAAACCCAGCCTCAGCACCGTTCGCGTTGTAATACAGTTGCCCCGTAC
>JBCBKQ010000335.1:0-5333 GCA_038521595.1 Cyanobacteria bacterium J06627_28
CAGGTCACAGGCGTCACCCTAGAAACAGGAGAATTTATCGCCAGTGACCACATCGTGCTAGCTGTGGGTCATAGCGCCCGGGACACCTTCGAAATGCTCCACCAGCAGGGCGTTTACATAGAGCCCAAACCTTTCTCAGTGGGCTTTCGCATTGAGCATCCCCAACCCCTAATCGACCAGTGCCGCTACGGCGACAGTGCCGGGCATCCTATCCTAGGCGCCGCCGACTACAAGCTCGTGCATCACTGTGCCAATGGACGCACGGTATACAGCTTCTGCATGTGCCCAGGCGGCCAAGTCGTTGCGGCCACCTCAGAGCTAGGGCGCGTCGTCACCAATGGTATGAGCCAATACGAGCGCAGCGGCAAAAATGCCAACAGCGGCATCGTCGTCGGCATCACTCCAGAGGCAGACTATCCAGGCGGTCCCCTAGCGGGCATTGCCTTTCAGCGCCAGCTAGAGAGCAATGCCTTTAGGCTCGGTGGCAGCACCTACGAAGCCCCCGGACAGCTCGTCGGAGACTTCTTATCCGGTACACCTTCAACAGAATTTGGCCGGGTGAAGCCGACCTATCGGCCCGGTGTACATTTGTGTGATTTATCAGAAAGTTTGCCTGGGTATGCGATCGCAGCCATCCGCGAAGCCATCCCCGCCTTCGACAAAAAAATAAAAGGATTTGCCATGGCCGACGCCGTACTTACCGGCGTAGAAACTCGCACCTCCTCCCCCATTCGCATCAAGCGAAATGAACAGTTTCAGAGCCTGAACACCCCAGGACTCTACCCCGCCGGGGAAGGTGCAGGCTACGCAGGCGGCATCCTCTCAGCCGCCGTAGATGGCATCAAGGTAGCCGAAGCGCTTGCCCTCAGCTTAGTATCAGCACAATAACCGCAAAAAACGCATGCAAACGCTCTACCACTGAGCTATACCCGCAAAACTTGTGCTCAGCTTGGTGCTGGCGCAGCAACCGCAGAACACCGCTGCCAAGTTTGACCACTCTAGCGCCTACGATAGATGCCCTTCCTTAAAAGGCAGTCGATACTAGGCCATATTGCTGTGCATTCCGGCGAACATTCCAGTAAGTAATGAGGGCCAAGACAACAAATGACAACCTCTCTTTGCTGGAGCACTACCCATGGCTAAGCTGTCTGTTTTAACGCTGACGCGAAACCGCACCTCCTACTTGAAAAACTTGCTAGAGGGACTTGCCCGCTCCCGCCGCCAACCCGATGAATGCATTATCGTTCATATGAATGAACCGGCGAACCCAACAACCGATCTCTCAGTATCATCATTACCCTTTTCCTGCCAGCATTTTACATACACTGATCCAGAAGTCCTGCTGCCCCTTCCCCAGGCTCGCAACCTCGCAGCTGCCAAGTCATCTGGAGATATTCTTCTCTTTCTAGATGTAGACTGCATTCCCAGTCAAGAAATGCTCTCCGCCTACGAACAAGCCTGTTTGGCTGTGCCGGATGCGATTCTGATGGGTCAGGTTCAATATCTCCCAGAGAACGCCAATATTGACTGGAGAAACAACAGCACTGAAATTCAGCTGAGCAAACTCAGCAAGCCTCACCCAAAACGAGACGCCTCTGGCTACCCTCCCCTCACAGTTGAGCAAAACTACGGCTTGTTTTGGTCGCTCTCCTTTGCGCTGCAGCGATCGCTCTTCCACAAACTAGGCGAATTTAGCCGCTGCTATCCTAGCTACGGCGCAGAAGATACCGACTTCGCCTGGAAAGCTAGAGCACAAGGCGTTTCCTTGCGATGGGTGCCAAGTGCGATCGCCTACCACCAATTTCACACCAGCAGCGTCCCTCCCTGGCACAACTTTGACAGCATCGTTTACAACGCCCAAATCTTCTACCAGCGCTGGGGAGAATGGCCCATGGAAAGCTGGCTAACCGTCTTCCAAGAAACAGGCCACATCGAGTGGGACATTGCAGGTGATAGTCTTACGGTGCTGAAAACACCGGCTCATGTCCCAAGTTAGCCAAAGACAGGCCGAATCACATCATACACCGAACAATCATCCTCCCGGCCTTACCGAGAAATAGGCTTCACTTGCAACCCCACTCGGTCGCTCACACAAGCGACCAATCTGATAGATAAAGCGAGCAGCTCGCATAGGCGCTTCAGCATCTTGAATTTGCGACCATGCCAGCTTAGCGCCATCAGCATTCGAGAACCGATGCAGCTCTGCGGCACGGGCAAAAAGGCTGGGCCATTCTGCCCCACTAGGCCATTCTAAAGACACCCCACACAGCTGTAGCGCGCTGAGCACTTCAGCCTTGCAAACTTGTTCTTCGAAGGGGCGCGGTGCTGGAATGCAAACTAGGGGCACATCTGCCGCCGAGATTTCCATAATTGAATTGTGACCGGCATTGGCAACCACCAAATCCGCAAAGCACAAGTACGACCAAACGTCTTTTACCACCCCATGGCAGAACATATTTTTGGGAATGTCTGGGTTACGAGTGGGTGGTGTAATCCCGATGAGGTGCCAGCGCCACTGGGGCAGGGCGATCGCCGCCTCTGCGACCCTGTCTAAGGTAATATTGGTTCCACCAAAGCCTGTCATGACCAAAACATTTTTCGGCTGAGGAGAAAGTAGTTCAGCAGCTGCCTGACGATGCGATTCGCTGAGCGCTTCACCACGGCTTATTCCATAACTCAGCGGCGGAATGCTGGCCTTTGCCTGACCAGAGAAACGGCTAAATCCACCGCTGTAAAAAGTCTTATTTCGAATCCATGTCGGGCAGTCTGCCTGTTCGAGTTCTTCGGCAAAAGGAGCCCAGAGCGAGCAGGCCCACTCGTAGGCCAGCGTGTGTCCCTTATCCCAACGGCGGCCATGCTGCCGCACATAGAGCACAGGAATGCCACACATTCGGCCAAGGATTGACGCCTCCAAGCCTACATCTGCAACCAACAAATCTGGCTGCCAGCGACTGAGAAAGGTCACCATCTCCAGCGTAAAGGCAGCATTGTCGCCATGGTTGACCAGCAGGTCGTGGTAGCTGTGCACCGTTTGCTGCCGCATGAATAAGCTGCGCGATCGCGGTGCAAACCCCGGCACGCTTACCCGCTCAACCGCCCGACCAGCCAGCGAAACCGGAGGGAGCTTGTCCATGCCGACCACCGCCAGCTCACAGTCGGGCGGCAAACACCTTTCAATCGCATCAAATCGCTTACAGTGCCCCGCCCCTTGTAAGTTCAAATAAAAAGCAATTCTCATAACAACAGACCCTTTCCGAAAAACTCGAAATTATTGCGAGCAACCACCGACCACTCACAACAACCAAACCACAACATCTCATAGTCCCTTCAGTCGTCACAGCCACAAACCACCAAAGCCCGCTAGCCCGTAATACCCAACATCGCGTTAGCCAGCGTGAACCCTTCTCTCTTTTTAGACTTACGCTGACCCTGTTGATTTCTCACCAAGTCTCTGTAGAGCCGCTCATAACCATCAACCATCGATTCAATGTCGCAAAACGCACGGGCCCGCTCACGACAATCTTCATAAGACAGCTCAGTAGCCTCTACTAACGCCTTAGCCAGCGCCGGAACCGTTCTCTCCTTTGCGAGCACACCGCACGATGCGGTCAAAATCTCCGCCGCTGCCCCACTGCAAAACGTAGCCACCGGCGTCCCAGATGCCAACGCCTCCGCATACACAAACCCATAAGGCTCCTCCCACAGCGGCGTATTTACAAACACACTCGCCTGACTCAGCGCCCGTTTAATCGCGGCCTGAGACAAATGACCCAAATACTCAACGCGGCTATTGCACAGTAAGGGTGAAATCTGTTGGTCAAAATAGGCTTGATCGCTCATCGGCCCAGCGACTCGGATGTGATATCCTGCCATCAAAGCTGCCTGAATCGCTAAATGAGGAGCCTTCTCAGGCACAAAGCGCCCGTACCAAAAGGCACTACGTTTGGGTCGGTTACTTACAACCGGCCAGCTATCTACATCGATACCGTTGTAAACAACTTGAGAATCGATCAGTGGCTTCCAGGCTGACGAAAGGCTTTTGGAAACAGCAACAACTGACAGTTTTCCACATGTGTTTCTCGCGGAGGCGTAACGCACTGCAACGGCTAGCTCTGAATACACCGGCGTGTGCAACACCGTCAGCATTGGGGTCGGCATATCTGCCGCATTCAACAACAGAAAAGGATGCAGCGCGTTGTTGTGAATAACGTCAAAGCTCCCCTGGCAAATTGTTTGCACAACCTTGGCGTAGGCCACCATGTTGCAAACTTGCCGCCCATGTACAGTCTGCGCCCTCGGATTGGTGGCAAACGCACGGTCAACACAAGGATTGAGATCCAAAGAAGGGTCAGAATCACCGCTGGCAAATAGCGTGACCTGATGCCCTCTTTCTGCTAGCTTCTTGGTTAGCCACCAGGTGTGAGACTCCATGCCACCCGCAAACGGCTCCGCAATAGGGTGATGAAGTAACCCAACAACAGCGATTCTCATGAACGTTTTTCCAGCACTGATTCAAGACAAGGGATACTAAACAATGATTAAAGACGGACAGTTAAAGACAATGATTTAAGACAAAAAATTCAAAACAACGAACAAACTCACAGAGCCGTGCGGCTTTGTCAGGCAGCTATGTAAATAGGCTGACGGCAAAGCGTCAACGGTTCAATATCAGTAAAATTTCCGCACTTAGCCCACAAGCTCTCCAGTACAGCATTCTGAAAGCGCCTGTAGGGGAAAGCAACCGTGGGGTAAGTTCTGAATCAGAGTATATCCAATCTGCCCTAGAGATTTCTCTATCTTTGGGATTGGAGTGGATGGCACTTACAATAGCACTTACAAAAGGGTAAACCCAAAGGGTGAACGGACTACGAAGAGAGCTTACCTCGCCACCTCAGACTTTGCTCGTTTAGCTCAAAGACACGACGAGGCGACTGTAGCATTTCACGTGCGATCGCAATTGCCTGCTCCATCTGCTCTGCACTCAGCTGCTTGTACGCTGGCCGCTTTCGAGAAAGATAGTCATACCAGCAGCCCTCAAACAGATTGTCTAGTACAATCCGAGCAAAACAGTGGTTAAAGCGAACCGGCATAGAGACCTGTGAGGCCTTTTCAGGCAACTGGCGGTTGACCAAGTCAAGGTACTGCGCCCTCAACTCTTCAAGACGGCTCGCCTGGTCGTTCAAATCCATAGTTGCATATCCGTAGCGTGCCCTTACAGGCATCGTACGCTATTGGCAATCATCTCTGTGACAAATTTCTTGTACCCCACAGTTCTAAACAGCACGGTGACCGTGTCATCCTCGTAGCCCAGCACCTGACCAATGCCAAAATTC
>JBCBKQ010000336.1:0-5315 GCA_038521595.1 Cyanobacteria bacterium J06627_28
AGCAGCTTGTTTGCTTCTTCCTTTAGCCGCTGGGCTGTTTCTGTTAGCGATACCGCCTGAGCCCGAATGCGCTGTAGCTCTTTAGAGAGGGCAGGATTGTCTAGCGCAATGGTGTCAGGTTCGCGGCTTTTGAGGACTGTGGCTGTGGTGAGTGCGATCGCACCCGAAACCGGCACCATCACCACAGCAGGCAAGCGCACTAGCCGAGCCCCTGCGACCAACACCACTCCACCTGCCAGCATCGCCAGCGGATAGTAAAACGGATTTGCCAATCTTTTTGCCAGCGTCATCGTCATCGTCATCAAAACTCCAACTGATTAAAACTCTAGCTGCAAGTCAGCCATCAGCTGCGAAATACTCTCCGGATCACCCTTACGGTAATATCCACCATTTGGCTCAGCAATCTGCGTCAACGCCGAAGCATCAATATCACTGTCACGGCCGTAGCCCACCGTAAAAAAGCCAATTCGCTGATCGCTATTAAATCCAGTTTTCTCTAGCTCAGCGCCCAGCTGATTCAAGGAAATCTGTGAGCCCGAATCTTCGCCATCGGTCAAAATCAACACCGCATTAATCGCATCGGGTCGTAAATTTGCCTTTAGCCAATCACGAGCGCTCAGCGCAGAGTCATACAGCCGCGTCCCCCCATCTGCCCGTAGACCGCTGATAAACTCAAGCCCTCTGGCCTGCCCCTCAGCACTGCCGTCTACCATCACAGGCTCACGAATGACATCATCAAAGTCAATCAGCGCAATCTCATCCTTTGACCCCAAACTATTAACGTAGTTATTCAGCGTGTTTTGTACCGCTGAAAGCTTCTGGCCACTCATAGAGCCCGAAGAATCAACCACCACCACCACCCGCGACGGCTTTTTCGCCACGTCGGCCCAGGCCGTGACCATGGCATCTACCACGTCAGGCGCGGGCGGACGGTAAGAGTCATAGCTAGCTTGAGCATTCACCCCAAACTGCTCGCTAAATTTATTCCCTAGCGCAACGCCCGGTGCTGCCGGTCTCAGACCTAAATTGGCCGCAATCTGCTGCGCTTGCGCAGACTGAAAATAGTCCAGCACCTGCTCTGCGGCTTCGCGCTCTTGGGCGCTCACCCAAGGGGCATCCGGCAAAATCGCCCGCATACTAGAGGTAAACGTCGCCTTTGGATACACCGCAACATAAGGCGTCGCCCCTAGCGGCAAATTACTATTGGCCTCAATGACTGATGACTCATACACCGAACCGATAGATGCCCAAAAAGGCCCATTGTCCACCATGGCCTGGGCGAGCGTGCCAGTAGAGTGGCCATAGCGAGTAATTTTGTTTTGAATCTTTTGTACATCAGCCTGATACTGCTGTACGTCGGCCACGGTCAACGTCTCTGGGCGCTTGCCAGACACAGAGGCAAACTGAGCCACGAGAGTCTGTAGACCTGAATTGGAGCGACTCGGCGCGGTGTGAACGTAGTAAATGGGCTGAGCTGGGCTGCCACTGTCTAAATCTTGGTGAGTTTCGGCAGTGACCAGTGACTTAAAGAGGTCATCAACCGTCTGAATGCCCGGAGCCAAATTTTCTGGCACCATAAATACCATAGGGCTATTGGCCAATAGTGGCGAATCGGTCACCGCTGGAATGTAGGACTGCCCTGGCGCGATCTGCTCCATTTGGTAAATGAGCTGACTTTGATAAATTTCACCATCAACAGATAGCAGCGTGGGAAACGCTTCGCTGTCGGCATCTTGCGTCCCTTGCTTTAGCTGCTCTGCCAGCGTCGTCATACGAGTCACGACATCGCCGCTGCCTTGAGCCTCGCAAGTCACATAAAAATCAGAGCCATCTGCCAGTTTTGGATTTTGATCATTAAAAAGAACGGTCGCTTCTTCGCAGAAGTGCTTGAGCGCACTGCCTACCATAAACTTCACTTCAAATCCACGTCCGCGAATAGGGCCGCCGCCACCGCCACCGCAGCTTGCCAGCATCAGTGCCCCTAAAATTAAGGCATTTAACCGAACCCAACGTTTGGAGAAAAAGCGCATAACTATCCCGTCACAATCCTTTCGTGTTTAACCAGTAGGCCTATAGCCAAGTAAGGATGCATTCTTACTTGGCTAGTCGAGTTAGCTGTTGATACTAAACGCTTTCAGCGGTCACTAATGTCCTAACTAACTCGACAGAAGCAATATCTATCAATACAGCTGAAGAGAGGACTATTTCGAAACACTCAACCATTAAAGTTAATATGCCCGTTCTCACAGAGCCTTTACGGTATGTACAGCTATAAACTGCTGGAAAAATAGTTTGTCTCCAATTGCTAGAAATTGGCTGTTAACAGCCGCCTGTTAACAGTCGCCTACACTCGCAAACATCAACGGCGGCAGCGAGATCTTACCCGCTGTGGGCAACCACACATCTACCGTAAATTTCTCTTGCCAATTGCCATAAACTTGCGTGTACAAGCACGTGGGCGACGTGGCCCAGCGCAGCACCGGCTCAGAATTGAGTAGACTAGCTTCCTGCATTATTAGCTGAGTGCCAATCGGTAAATAGCTATTGGCAAGCGGCTTCAAAATCAACCATAAGTTTGGCGTCACTTCCACAGAGCCAAACGCAGAGCCAGAAACAGAGCCAGACGCTGGGTCATGCGCTCTATCGTCACTAGTTCTATCGTCACTATATTCATCAGTCACAGCAGCATCAGTCACAGCAACATCAGTCACAGCATATAAACGAAAACGATATTCACCCGTAGCAATATCTGCATACACGCCCTTTGGCCGCCCCGGACACACCACGCCATCTGTTGCTAGACGATGCAGCAGCTTTTCCAATGCGTTAACAGGCTCGGCAGTCTCATTTGCCTCAGCAAAGTTCATGGTGGGCAGCATGGCCCAATTCACCGCGTTGTGTCTGCGCTCGTGCCTGCCTCTACGTGCACAACGACGCGCTACGGCAACCTCTGGAGACTGCGTCAATGAACGGCGTGCATTAGTCATGACTGGCTTAGTCGTAACTGGCTTGGTCGTGACTGGCTTAGTCGCTACCTGCTTATTAGGCTGTCTTCCCTGCAAGCCTAAGTCCAACTCCAGGGCAGCAGCTTTGTAAGGATTAGCATTCATAGAAGACTCTTGATTGGGGGCATCGACATGGCTTAGGCCAGTGGCCGTCACGAAACTAAAAGGAAACATTGCAAAATCGCAAACTAAAAAACACCCAAAGCAAACATGAATCGCCTCGTTTGAGGCACCTTTTACTTCATGCAACACATCAACTATTTCGGATGTATCTTCAATCAACCGTAGTGACGACACATCATGCTAATGCTGAGTGCTTTCGATTTCGGTCTGCGTACCAACTCCCCGATGCCAAAAGCTTAGAACAGTTGCCTATGGAAAAAATCACTGTTGCGGGTACTTTTGCCGCCCATCCATCACAGCTCAAACAGCTTTACAATCCGCCGCCGAATCACTGTAAACAAACTCTCATCAGCACCATAGGTTGCCACCTGCACGCCAAAATCACGCAGCGACTCGCTCCGACTCGATAGCTCCCGACAGATATGATCTGCTAGCTCAGGATGACGCTGCAAAATCGGCTGTAAGTTACTTCGCTCTACGACAAACAACAATGTTTCTTCTACTGCTCGAATGCTGGCAGAGCGAGGGGCGTCTAGCAATAGAGACATCTCTCCAAAAAATTCTCCAACGCCCCGAGTGGCAACTACTTTGCCGTCTAGTTTTTCCAGATATACTTCCACTTTTCCAGAGAGCACAATATAAAACGAACTGCCAGGCGTTCCTTCTTTAAACAGCACTTCATCAGCTCGAAAAGACTGCCGATAGCCATATTCAATCAGCTGACGCAGCTCCCAATCATGACACTGAGAAAAGTAGCTAATACGCCTCAGCAATTCTCGTAAATTGGTAGATTCTAACGATAAAGAAGAATAGTCAGAAGGCGTTTCTGGTGATTTTTTAGCAGGCGCAGAAGAACGATTTGGCTGTGAAGCGTGAGACGACTGGAGAGCCTCCGTCGGTCGCAGCATTGTCTGTAGCTGCTCGATGTCTTTTAAGTGCAAATCTGTCTGCGGGAAGGGAATCTCGACCCGCCGCTTTCTTAGCTCAGCCTCAATTGCATAGTTCAGTGCACTGCGAATGGGTGCGGTCTCAATTGGGTTATCTATCCAAACCAACAGCTCAAAATTTAATGAGCTATCACCAAAGTCTGTAAACCAAACCTTGGGAGACGGCTGCCGTAGCACTCTAGACTCTCGCCTAGCGGCTGCCAGTAAAGCTTCCGTTACAATCATCATGTCGCTGCCGTAGGCTACACCCACTGGCATATGCAAGCGAGATCTAGGATCTTCGTAACTCCAATTCACCACATTATTGTCAATAAAGCGGCTATTTGGCACGATGACCGACACCCTGTCTAGGGTCCGCACGATAGTAGACCGGGCCGAGACCTTCTCCACCGTACCCATCAGCCCATCGACCTCAATAAAGTCGCCCACCTTGATGGGCTGCTCAAACAGCAAAATGAGCCCGCTCACAAAGTGGCTCGCCAGCGTTTGCAAACCAATACCAATGCCAATGCCGACCGTGCCAGCCAGCAAAGCCAACGAGGCTAAATCCACCTCAAAGGCCTTGAGCACGCTGACACCGCCTAGCGCGACCAGGCCATAAGTCAGCAAACTAGCCGCTGCCTCTCGTCGCCCACGATTCAGCCGCATCGGCTTAAATATCAGCCGCTTTACCAGCTCAGCAATCAGCCGTGCACCCAATACCACGAGTACCAAGCACATTACTAGCCACAGCAGCTGAGCCAGGGTCAAATCCGATCCTGCGAGGGGAACTGTCGTCTCAAAAAGCCGCTCGATAGATCTCATATTCATCTAGGCCTACCGGCTTTCTCGAAACCGTGCCTTTGCCGACTCAAAGGCCGTTGCCATCACCGCCTGAATCTTTTGCGGGTCTGGCTTTTTCCCACCCATCAAATCACCAAAATACGCACAGGCGCCTTCACCTAGCGCCCAGGTATACGCCGCCGCCCAGGACGCTGCGACCACACTGCCAAACCCAGGAATAAATTTTACGAGTTCACGACCAATGGCCTGGGCAAAAAAACCACCTGCGATCGCACTTGCCACACCGCCAGCCTGCGATCGCGTCAGCCGCTGCCCATACAGCTGACCCAGCAGCCCCACCATCGAAATCTGCATCACCGTCAGCACTGGCATCGTCGCAAAGGGTAAAGGTACCGCCGCTAGCGTCGCTGCAATCACAGCAAACGCAGAAATATAGCGTCGCCCCACATCTCGATAC
>JBCBKQ010000337.1:0-5312 GCA_038521595.1 Cyanobacteria bacterium J06627_28
CTATGTTCGAGCCTAAGTAAAACTGCTGAATTAACAGGTGTTTATAAGAGAAGTTTGTTTGTTCTTCTTCTCGTTTTCCATGCGTTTTTTCTACCGCTCTGGCCATTGTATTGAGCATTGTGCAGTGAGCGTCTTGGAGAAATATAGTGGGCGCTGAAGAATTAGAGAAACTCTCTTGAACAACGGCGCTATGAAAGTTGTTGTTTGTTTTGATATCGACTCATTTGTTTGCGATCGCATCCATTCAGTCAGTTCTAGACCAAGCCAGTCCTAAATCAATTAGAGGAATAGCGCTATGCCTGAGACTCTCTTTAAGATAGATCTCACAAAGCCCATGTCAGAGCAAGAGCTGCCCGGACATAATCGGTGGCATCCTGACATTCCAGCCGTGGCCTCTGTCAATCCAGGAGATGTTTTTCGCATTGAGTGCAAAGATTGGACAGACGGCCAAATCAAAGACAACGACGACCCCAGCGATGTACGCGACGTTGACCTCACAAAAGTCCACATGCTCAGCGGGCCGATATACGTCAATGGAGCACAGCCCGGAGATATTCTCGTTGTAGACCTCGTAGACATCGGCGCACTCCAGGGCGACGAGTGGGGCTTTACCGGCATCTTTGCCAAGGAAAACGGCGGCGGTTTCCTCACCGATCACTACCCTAAAGCCGCCAAAGCCATCTGGGATTTTCAGGGAATCTATACGTCTTCCCGGCATATCCCAGGTGTCAAATTCGCGGGCATTACCCACCCTGGGTTGATTGGTTGCGCCCCTTCCCAAGAACTGTTGAACAAATGGAACAAGCGTGAGACAGAGCTGGTTAATACAGCTCCGGACTTACGCACATATGGCACCGGACTTTCTGGCGATGATCCGGTGCTAGCCGCGCTGCCCAACCCAACGAACGCCGTACTGGGTCAGCTAGATCCTGCTGACTATGATCGTGTTGCGGCTGAAGCCGCCAGAACCGTTCCACCCCGTGAGCACGGCGGTAACTGCGACATCAAAAATCTCTCCAGAGGCACCCGAATTTACTTTCCCGTGTATGTGGAAGGGGCCAAGCTTTCCATGGGTGATATTCACTTCTCCCAGGGCGATGGTGAAATCTCCTTTTGTGGGGCCATTGAAATGTCTGGCTATATCGATGTGCATGTGGACATCATCAAAGGTGGTGTCGATAAGTATGCCATGGTGAACCCCATCTTCAAGCCCGGCCCAGTCGAGCCGAACTACTCGGAATATCTGGTCTTTGAAGGCATCTCAGTGGATGAATACACCGGCAAGCAATACTACATGGATACACACATTGCCTACCGCCAGGCATGCCTGAACGCCATTGAGTATCTTAAAAAGTTTGGCTACACCGGAGAGCAGGCCTACTTGCTGCTAAGCTGCGCACCCGTTGAGGGTCGCATTAGCGGCATTGTCGATATTCCCAATGCTTGCTGTACGCTAGCGCTGCCGACGGCAATCTTCGATAAACCCATTTTGCCAACATAAAGGAGGACACAATGCCACTGTATGACTATAAATGTGATGGCTGCGGCCCTTTTGAACTCTGGCACAGAATGTCAGAAACAGGATCGCCAAAGATTTGCCCTGATTGCGATGGCGAGGCCTCTCGAGTATTTACCGCACCAAACATTAGCCTGGGCTCAGGTAGCCTAATGAAAAAAGTAGGCCTGAGCGACCCACGCATTGTCAAGCGCCAAGGCGAACCTGCTAAGCCCCAAAATCAGAGCGCAAAGAAAGGCAGCCGTCCGTGGATGCTAGGTCATGCGGCCGAACGTCTGTAGCGCGTCGCGTGACCCCCAGCCTACCTAACCTCACGACGTCTCAAATCTGCATTGACTCAAACCTACATTGACTCAAAACTGCATTGAGTCGTCAACGGGTGCCCAAGGAAGCTAACAATGCTTCCTTGGGCATTTTTATCTGCTGGAAAATGCTAAAGAATGCACCTCTCAAGAAAAGTAATTTCTGTATCGAAATATACAGAAATTTTTCATTTCTCCCATCAACTGTCTAAAATATAGGATACGTAATCTCGATCTATTAGGAGGCGCATCCATGACCTTTTCGACCGCTAATCAAAGCAGTCTCAGTTCTATTCACAAAGCTAACTTGCTGACGCAGCTCTCTCGTCGATTAGAAGTTGCCAAGGCTCATCATAACCAGTCACTCATCGCTGATCTGGAGTATGAATACGCTCAGCTAACAGCTACAACGCAATCTGTATCATTCGGCAGCCGCCTTCAGCAGCTATGGATGGGGTTTGCAGAAACACTCAATGAGTGGAACAAAGTGCAAATTGAACAGACTGTCGATGCCAAAGGCAAGCCCTGCTGGTATGCCTACAATCCTCAAGCTGGTCAGGCCATTTTCACTGAGTCTGAAAATGAAATGCGGCAGTGGATTACAAACAGCTACTGGGGCCGGTAAAACGCTGTAGCAAGGCTTATCTATCTATATGGTTTAGCCAGCATCTACCCAGATGCTGGCTAACTTTTTGAATTTCGATCTGCCCAGCTTTGAGTAAGACAAGGAACGCAGCTGTGCTTACAGTCTATTCACAACATCTTGGCTAAACGCGTAACCGTACGCCAGTTTCGTGCCGTAGCAGCAACCCCAATCAATTGCTCTGTTTTTGTCGCTAACTTCGATCTGCCAATACCGTCTGGTGCATGTAGATAAAAAACTTGGCGCTTTAGAGCAAAACGCTCACCTGCAGCCTTAATCTCTGTCATCTTTTTTATATTTGGCTGAGAAGGCACCTGTCCTAAAAAGTAAAGATGCAGCGTTTTAGGCGCTGCTTCTGCTTCTGTAAATGGATTTTCCTCAATGGCTTGCTTGAGTGTTTGTGCTGACAGAATCAGAACCTCAGGCTCAAAGCCGTAAGCTGTTTGAATGGCCGCTCGAATTTGTGTGGCCAGGCTATTTGAGTCAGCGATCGCATGTTGAAAAACAGCATTCCCGGTCTGTATATAGGTTTCAACCTGCTTGCATCCCATGGTTTCAAGCTGCTGTTTCCACGCTTTCATGGGTAGCTTGTTTCGGCCACCTACATTAATCCCTCGTAGTAGTGCAATGTAGGTATTCATAAGCGTATCCGAAAACTGAGCGATATCCGATTATGAGTCAGTCACTTTGTATCTGCCACCCTGTATCTGCCATCTTATATCTGCCATCCTTGGTTAAATCAGACCAATCTCAGGCGTTATTCAGTCAGAGAGCATCATCAGTGTTTTGTTCGATACATGTATGACCGCATGCGTTATGTCAACATACACCACGACAACATACGTTAGAACAAAAAGTAACGCTGCGCCATCGGTAGAACAGACGCGGGTTCGCAAGTGAGTAATTTGCCATCAACCCTCACCTCAAAGGTCTCTGGCTTCACTTCAATATTGGGCATCAGGCTATTGAGTTTGAGGTCCGCTTTTTTCACATCGCGCGTGTTAAACACTGGCTGCAGGCGCTTTGGATTTAGCCCGACCTGATCGGCAATGCCATTGTCATAAGCGCTTTGGGAGACAAAGGTATAAGACGTGCTGGCGATCGCACCGCCATAACTGCCAAACATCGGCCGCATATGCACTGGCCCCGGCGTCGAAATACTCGCATTCGCATCCCCCATCTGCGACCAGCCAATAAAGCCCCCCTTTACGACCAGCTCTGGCTTTACCCCAAAGAACGCCGGACTCCACAAACACAAATCAGCCAGCTTGCCCTCTTCCACAGAGCCCACACAGTGCGCAATTCCGTGCGCTAAAGCAGGATTAATCGTGTACTTCGCCACGTAGCGCTTCGCCCGGTAGTTGTCGTGGGTTTCACTCGTGTTTTCAGGGTTTGGCAGCAGTCCCTTTTGCACCTTCATTTTGTGCGCTGTCTGCCACGTGCGCGTAATCACCTCGCCCACGCGGCCCATGGCCTGCGAGTCAGACGCCATGATGCTAAACGCCCCCATATCATGCAGCAGATCTTCTGCTGCGATGGTTTCTCGGCGAATGCGAGACTCTGCAAACTTCACATCTTCCGGAATGTTTTTATCGAGGTGGTGGCACACCATGAGCATGTCTTTGTGCTCATCAAAGGTGTTGATGGTGTAGGGGCGTGTCGGATTAGTTGAGGCGGGGAGAACGTTGGGCAGCTTGCAAACGGTGAGAATATCGGGAGAGTGACCGCCCCCTGCGCCTTCGGTGTGGAAGGTATGAATGGTGCGATCGCGAAAAGCCGCAATCGTAGTCTCTACAAAGCCCGATTCATTGAGCGAATCGGTGTGAATCGCCACCTGCACATCGTACTCATCTGCCACCGTCAAGCAATTATCAATCGCCGCCGCCGTCGTCCCCCAGTCTTCATGCAGCTTTAGGCCCATGGCACCGGCCATCACCTGCTCCACCAGCGCCTGCGGCTGACTAGAGTTGCCCTTGCCCATGTAGCCCAGGTTCATCGGGAAGGCTTCAGAGGCCTCAATCATGCGATGAATGTTCCAGGCGCCAGGGGTGCAAGTCGTTGCGAGGGTCCCTGTGGCTGGCCCAGTGCCGCCGCCGAGCATGGTTGTAACACCCGATGCGATCGCCACATCAATCTGCTGCGGACAAATAAAGTGAATATGCGAGTCAATCGCCCCCGCCGTCAGAATCTTGCCCTCACCCGCAATAATCTCCGTACTCGGCCCAATAATAATGTCTATATTATTCTGCGTATAAGGATTGCCCGCCTTTCCCAGCTTGGCAATCTTGCCATCCTTAATGCCCACATCCGCCTTTACCACGCCCCACCAATCTAGGATGAGCGCATTGGTAATCACAGCATCTACCGCACCATCGGCCCGCGAAATAGGCGATTGACCCATGCCATCGCGAATGACCTTACCGCCACCAAACTTTACTTCGTCACCGTAGTAGGTGCCGCCATAGGAGGTCAGGTCTTGTTCGACTTCTAAGAAGAGTTCGGTGTCGGCTAAACGGATGCGATCGCCCACCGTCGGTCCAAACGTATCAGCATAATCACGGCGGCTAATATAGTTACTCATAGCTAGAAGTCGGCAAATAAGGTTCGTGCGAAAAGCTGTTCCTTCTCGCATCTATCTACAATTATCCAAACATCTGAGTGCCACGAGATCTGTAGCACAACACATGTGAAAACGAAATTTAACAAATGCAAACCTAACGCCAAATGATGGCATTCGGTTCTAGTAACAAATATGTTATCTTCTGGTATGTGCCATATTCAAAAGATAAAAAACAGGTAAGTTACGGATTTATGGATTGAACCATTGAGTTTCCGTACGAAGACACTGAGC
>JBCBKQ010000338.1:0-5310 GCA_038521595.1 Cyanobacteria bacterium J06627_28
GCAATCGGGATGACAGGATTCGAACCTGCGACATCCTGCTCCCAAAGCAGGCGCGCTACCAAGCTGCGCTACATCCCGGCCCCCATAGTAACATGGGTTGTTTCTAGAGAGCTACTGAAGACAAGCCCACCCTTGCAGACTTCCCATCAGGAACTCTTGATTAACGCAGACTCACCAGCCGCCACAATCGTCACAGTCCTTTTTCGTCCTGCCAATGTCTTCTCAAAATCGAACCGCTCAAAACCGAACCGCTCAGAATCAAATCTCTCAAAATAAAACCTCCCAAAATTATCCAATCGCTCAGCTACCTGGGCTCAGCCCTGATCAAGTTCAACAGCTCAGCGACTGCGGCATCTCTACCACGTTTGAGTTGTTGCGGCGGGGCAACAGCACAGAGCAGCGCCGCCAGCTCTCCACCCAGCTAAATACCAACCTCAAATACATCAACAAATGGACAGCGCTGGCAAATCTCGCTCGGATTCCTGGCGTGGGCTGTCAACACTGTGGCCTGCTACTTCATGCTGGCGTCAGCACCCCACAGCAGCTGTCTACCATGACGGTTCAAAAGCTGCACCCGCAGCTTGTACGACTACAGGTACAGCTTTTACGGCGAGCAGATCTAGCTCCCAATGCCGCGCAGGTCGCAACCTGGATTCGCCAAGCGCAAGCCATGGCCAGACAATAAAGCCCAAGATAAAACCCAGAGGCGGTAAATGGAGGCGGTAAATGATTAGTCCTTAAGGGAGAGCCACTGACGCTTTAGCATGGCGTAGATTTTGTGATCGACAAAGCGGGTATAGAGCCATTGGGCATCGCGAAGGGTGCCTTCGTAATGGAAGCCGAGGCGCTCGGGAATAGCCTGACTGCGAATATTTTCTGACGCGCACAAAATGCTGAGGCGATTGAGATTTAGCTGGTTGAAACCGTAGTGAATAACGGCCTGGCAAGAAGTTGTCATGAGGCCTTTGCCTTGGTAAGGCTTTGCCAACCAGTAGCCAATACTGCTGCGGCGATCCTCCCAGCGGACATCGTGCAGGCCAATGACGCCAACGATGGCATTGTGATAGCAAATGGCGGCGGCAAAACCCTGATTGTTTCGGGCCCGCTCTTGAGTCAGGCCAATAAAGTGGCGGGTGTCATCAACCGTCTGGGTGGTAGGTAGCCAAGAGAGCCACTGGGATAGGTGCGTGCGGTTGGCTTCGATGAGGGTGAAGAGTTCTTTGGCATCGTGCGATCGCAGCAACCGCAGCTGATGATAGTCATTGATCCGGCAATAAAAAGACTGGGAATCTGACGGAGAATCAGGCTGGGAACCCGATTGTAAATCTGACTGCGGCTCTACTGACGACTCAAATGCAATCTGCCCGGAAAACATAGCAATACCGAATGGCTAACACCACTTAGTCGGGATACCAAAACATACCTTTGATGCCTTCAGGATCGGGCATAAAGCCCAGCTGCTTGTAAAAGCTCACCACTTCCGGATCGGCAAAGAGCGTCACATTACTAATGTCTTCACTGCGCAATTTTTTAATCAGCTGCTTCATGAGCGCCTTGCCCAAGCCGCGCCCCTGAGAATCTGGATGTACCACCACATCCCAAATGGTGGCATTAAACGCATGGTCCGACGTGGCCCGAGAAAAGCCAATCAGGCGACGGCGATTGCCCCGCTGCTCCCACATGGTAATGACCAAAAAGCTGTTTTGGATAGCCTTGCGCACCTTGCGAATAGGGCGACGAGACCAGCCCACCGCATCGCACAGTTCTTCTAGCTCGTAGAGATCGATGGTGCGGTCTGTGCTGAAAAAAATACGGGTATCGGCGTCTGGCCCTTTGGCTTCGGCAAGGGTACTGACGGTAGCAGTCTGCGAGGAACCGGAAGCAGCGTCAGAAGTGGTGAACAAGCTTTTCCAGAAACCCATGCAGGCTAAAAATTAGAAACGTAGATTGACAAGCAAGTATTGCTCATTTAGCAGTATATCGCTTGGTTGCTCACTTCACAGAGAAGAGTTTTGCGCGATCAGCAGGCTGTGTTGGTCGTTGGGGATTTGCACGGCAAAATGAGCCCTTGAGCACAGCAAATATATCAAAGCATCTCCATAAGACCTAGCAAATCACTCGAAATCCGGGCAAACTATGCTAGCTCTTTAGCCAATTTTTTAGTCGTTAGAAAGTCAATCCCCTCTCGATCCTTTAGGCAGCGTTGGCCCCGCTATGACAACTGGTTTAGGTTTAGACCCATCTACCGTGGAATTGCTCAAACGATTCAATCGAGCCTTTCCTCAATTTTATGAGCAGTTTGTCGGGAGCGATATTCAGCTACAAAACTTGCGTTTGGCCTATCAGCTATTTAGAACGCAAAAGGCTGTTATTGAAATGTATTCGGAGGGCGATCGCACGACCCTTCAGTTTGCCTACCGCAACCAGTCTTTTTTACTCAGCGATATTTTCGGCGTACTGGCCGCCTATGGCCTCACCATCCATAGCCTGAGCCTATACGGGCAAATCTATCCCCCCATGCTGGTCTTTGCCAAGCTGGTGGTCTCTCGTGGGGGCAAAGAACTGACGCCCAAAACCACTGAAAACGTCCGCAGAGCCGTCCGCGAGGCCCTCGCTGGTCGCTACGAAGTAGAAGAAATGCTCAACGTGGAGTTCAACCTAGACGAAGGGCTCGCCCAGGTAGAAACTGAGTTTTACGTTGATCCCGTCTTTCACCTGCCCGCGCTGCTGATTGAGGCTGACAACCAGCCAGGACTTTTTTACAAGGTGATGTACACCATTTGGCAAGAAGATTTGCTGGTGGTGAATGCAAATTTGCTGGTCTGGCGAGGCCGAACAAGGCTAATTTTGTACCTGCTGGGTCCGAATGAAGGGGTGATTCCTGAATACTTAGGCCAAAAAATTGCCTCTGGCGTAAAGGATCGCCTACTTGGGAAATAACAGCCGCCAAGCGGCCTGCCCCGTAACAGACTCAAAATGACAATCAGGTAATAAACCCTGCACTATTCGGACGAGAGGAGCCGTTAGCGCTAGCATATTATTATGCTGACAGCGAATATTGCAGGCGTAGAGCACGCCTATGAACTCATAGACAATCGCTCCGAAGCGGTCGTCGCTGAGGCGCCCTCAACTGGCGGACCCACCTTAGTCTTTGTCCATGGCTGGCTATTGAGCCGAGCCTACTGGAAACCCCTTATTGAACAGATTTCTACAAGGTATCGCTGCCTCACCTACGACCTGAGAGGGTTTGGTGACTCCATTACACCATCAGCGTTAAGCCAGCCAGAATTAGACCAGCCAGAATTAGACCAGCCAGCGCTAGGTCAGCCGACGGAGCAGCCTCAACCACCATTAGAGCTGCCAAAAGATCGCATTTGCCTGCTCGAAAAGGAGATACTGCACACCGAGTACAACCCATCTGCCTACAGCCTGGCGGCCTATGCCCACGACTTAAACAGCTTGCTCAAAACGCTCAACATTGAGCAGGCCTGGGTGCTGGGCCATTCTCTGGGTGGCAGCATTGCCCTGTGGGCCGCATACCTATATCCCAAGCGGGTAGCAGGCGTTTTTTGTGTCAATGCGGGTGGTGGCATTTATATTGCCAAGGAATTCGAGAAATTTCGCGCAGCTGGCCAGCAAATGGTGAAGTTTCGTCCGGCGTGGCTTCAGCGGATACCTGGACTGCCGAGGATTTTTTCACGCATTATGGTGAAGCAGCCGCTGCAAATTCGCTGGGGGCAGCAGCGGCTGGCAGACTTTATCCGGGCAAACCGGCAGGCCGCAGAGGGCGCTTTGCTAGAGACCACAACCGAGGCAGAAGTACATTTGTTGCCTCAGGTGATGGGATATATCCAGCAGCCTGTTCACTTTATTACCGCTACAGAAGACAGCATTATGCCGCCGAGATATGTGCGGTATTTGGCCAGCTTTCACCCGCACTTTAGAGCTGGAGAGTCGGTAACGGAGCTGGCTAACTGTGGCCATATGTCGATGGTGGAGCAGCCAAAAGCAGTGGCCGAGGTCATTCAAACCGTTATGCAAAGAGCGCGCTGATATCCGTATCGACTACTCATATAGCGCTGCGGCCTCTGTGATGGAAAGTTTTGACTGCGCACCAATAGATAGAGCAGAGCGATCGCCTAATTCGTAGCGGGCAGCAGCAGCGCAGGCAATCATAGCGGCATTATCTGTGCAGTATTTCATCGGTGGGAAAAGGACGTTGATGTCGTGCTGCTGTGCGGTTTGGGTTAGGCGCGATCGCAGCTCACTATTGGCCGCCACACCACCCCCCACCACAATCGTCGAAAGATCGTGATCGACGGCGCAGGCGATCGCCCGCTTTACCAGCGCTTTGACCACCGTAAATTGAAAGCTCGCCGCAACATCTGCAACCGGCACTGGCTTTTTAGTGGCTAACGATTCTGCTTTTAACTTGTCTGTCAGCCTTAATACCGCCGTTTTTAATCCACTAAAGCTGGCATCGTACGGATGATAGCCACCCCCCGGTAAAGATATTTTTCCTTCTGGCAGTGGAAAGGCCTTCGGATTGCCTGTTTTTGCCAGCTTGTCGATCTCAGGCCCGCCCGGATAGCCCAGCGCTAGCAGCCGCGCCACCTTATCAAAAGCTTCGCCTGCCGCATCGTCTCGCGTTTTACCCAAAATGGCGTAGTCACCCGGGCCGCGCACATGCACAAAGCTGGTGTGCCCACCGGAAACAAGCAGGCATAAAAAAGGCGGCTGCAAGTCTGGATCGCTCAAATACGACGCGTAGATATGCCCTTCTAAATGGTGCACGCCAAGAAAGGGTTTGCCATGCACGATTGCGAGGGTTTTGGCAGCGGTGATACCGACCATCAGAGCGCCCACTAGGCCTGGGGCACAGGTGGCTGCGATCGCATCAATCTCATTCCAGCCGTAGTCGCCCTGCGCCGAAGACTGTGCCGAAGACTGTGCCGAAGACTGTGCCGAAAACTGTTCTATGGCTTGTGCGATCGCAGTACCCACCGCACCCACATGCTCCCGCGATGCCACCTCCGGCACCACCCCACCGTACCGGCGATGAATCTCAATTTGTGAAGCGACCACGCTGCTGAGCACCTCTCGGCCACGCACAATGGCCACCGCCGTCTCATCGCAGCTGGTTTCAATCGCTAAAACAGTCGCACGAGTCACCACAAAATCCCAGAAAGTAAGGCCAATAAAATTACTAGAAAAAAAGAAAAATATCCAAGAGTTTAACGGAGTGTGTCCTCAATTGTATCGGGATGTAAAGCCTTGAGGCGCTTTCTTTACGGGGTTTCCGCCCGAGGA
>JBCBKQ010000339.1:0-5296 GCA_038521595.1 Cyanobacteria bacterium J06627_28
CTTCGCTCAGGTGAGCTAAAATTCGCAGCTCGACCTGAGAGTAATCAGCAGCCACCAGCTGCCAGCCTTCTTTGGGTAAAAAAGCCTGACGAATTTGACGGCTAAAGGCACTGCGCGTCGGAATATTTTGCAGGTTTGGATTAGACGACGAGAGGCGTCCTGTTACCGTTACCGCCTGATTAAAATCGGTATGCACTCGCTGCGTCTTTGGGCGAATCAGGGCAGGAAGGGCATCAACATAGGTTGATTTCAGCTTAGAGAGCGTGCGATATTCCACGACGCTATCGACCACAGGATGGTCACCTTGCAGCTTTTCGAGGGTGCTGGCATCTGTGGAGTAGCCTGTTTTGGTTTTACGAGATTTACGCTTATCGAGCCCTAGCTTTTCAAAAAATAGCTCACTGAGCTGTTTTGGTGAGCCCAAGTTGAAATCTTCTCCAGCAGCTTCATAGGCCGTTTTTTCGATGGCAGCCAAATCAGACTCCAGCTGTTTTGAAAACTCACCCAAGTAGTCTTTATCAATCCGAATGCCAGTGGCTTCCATATTAGCCAGCACTTTTTCGACTGGTAGCTCAACCTCTTTATATAGGGTTGCCATGTCAGGAGAGGTGGCCAGCTCTTCTCTCAGAAAAGGCACGATGCGATAGGTCGTATGCACATCGCTGCCGCAGTAGCGCGCCACTCGCTCAATCGAGACATCGCCAATGGTCTTACCCGCTTTGCTATCCTTTTTGGACACTAGATCGGTAAAGCTTTCTGTCGGCAAGCTCAAATAGCGCAGTGCCAAATCTGCTAGGTTATGGCTATTGTCTGGATTGAGCACATAGCTAGCCAGCATTGTGTCGCAGACAACCCCATCTAGCATGACGCCTGCTCGCCTCAGCACCAGTCGGTCATATTTAGCATTTTGAAAGGCTTTGGGATATTTTGCGCTTTCTAAAATAGGCTTGAGCGCTGCAAGTACAGTTTCTACACTCAGCTGTTCGCCCACCGTATGACCGACAGGAATGTACGCTAAATCCGTTTTTTCTGCGCCCCAGCAGCAGCCCAACCCGACTAAGTCAGCCTCTAGCGGGTCAATCGAAGTGGTTTCTGTATCCCAGGCTGCCGGTGCATTGGCATCCGTGTGGTTTTTTAAGGTTTTCACCAAGTCACTTAATTGGGCCTCTGTCACAATCACCCGAGGCTGAATAGCCAGCGTGGTTAGTCCTTGACCATCGGCAGCATCTGTCTCTTCTGCGGTAAAAAAGGCAATATCGTCTGACTCAAACTCATCAGGGACATCGTCCGCCTTTTTAATCGTAGGCGCTTGATAGTCTGACTCACCGCCGAATGAAGCCTGAAGCTTACTTAGCCGATTAACAAAATGCTGCAGCTCCAGCCGCTTTAGCGCTGGAATGACATCTTCAGGATTAAACCCTTCCAGCTTGCAGCTATCTAAATCGGTCTCTACGGGCACATCTGTAATAATCGTCGCCAAAAACTTCGATTGCTCAGCGGATTCTTTGCCGGTCTCCAGCTTCTTTTTCATCGCTCCTTTGAGTTCTTCAATAGAGCTATAGATAGTTTCAAGATCGCCGTAGGTGTCTAGGAGCTTTACGGCTGTCTTTTTGCCGATGCCTTTGACCCCCGGAATATTATCCGACGTGTCTCCACACAGGGCTTTGTAATCAATGACCTGACAGGGCAAAATTGACAGCTTTTCGTAGACTTCTGCAATGCCAAACTCTCTAGCCGTGCTGGTACGGCTACCAAAGGTCGTGCTCAGATACACGATTTTAATATCTTCGTCTTGGTCAATGAGCTGAAAGAGATCCTGGTCGCCGCTGAGGATTTTGACCCGGAAGCCTCTGGCTTTAGCCCGGGTCGCTAATGTGCCAATCATGTCGTCCGCTTCGTAACCGGGCGTGCAGAAAATCGGCAGGTGAAAAGACCCGAGCAGCGCTTTTAGATTTTCAACGTCTTCTGTGAATTCTTCAGGCGTTTCTTCGCGGCCCGCTTTGTAGGTATCGGTTACCTTGTGGCGAAAGGTGGGTTCTGCTAGGTCAAAAGTGACTGCTGCATAGTCTGGCTTTTCAGCTTCGAGGGTATCCATTAATGACTTTAAAAAGCCAAAGCACACGCTGGTAGGAATGCCGGTTGAGGTCCGCAAGCCGCCATCGCGGCTGCGGGCAAAGGCGTAGTAAGAGCGAAAGGCCAGCGAGTGACCGTCCACCAGCATCATTAGCGGCTTATCAGATACAGAATCAGCAGAAGAACTCAAGGTGACATCAGAGCAAACGACTTATCTATTATCGGGTAGGGACGGCGATATGACAGTGCCTTGTCTCGATATCCACAGCAATAAAAAAACGCCTAAAAAGCTTTAGGCGCTTAGGTCGATTTCTAATAGGAATATTGATCTCTCAATATGGAGGAAGCCTAATGCTGTGTACTCCCATACATCAGCAGTGCCAAGAAACCTGATAGGCCAATGCAAAGCTGACGAGCAGCTGCACCGAACACAAGGAAGCCTGAACAGCTCCGTGAAATAGTGTATCAAGAATTACTGTTTTCTGGTAATAATTCTTTACTATTTTGCGCGTGATAGAGGTGCTTTTAACCATTGTCAGAGTTTTTAGCACTCTTCTCGATGGCTGAAAGCCCCGCCTACAGGGTTATTTTTCCCAGCTAGCACGTTTAAATTGCGCTAGACTCTGTCATTTGGCAGAGTCCTTTTGTCTGGGAAAGATGACACGGCCCGCATTCGCGATAAGTCTGCCAAAATGGAAAAGGCGTGTTGAAAGTTATGGCTAAGCATTTTGCAGATTACTTTTTTGGGAACGAGTTCAGGGGTGCCAACGCGATCGCGCAATGTATCTAGCGTCGCTCTGCGGTTACCTCAGCGAGCCGAGGTATGGCTATTTGACTGCGGCGAGAGCACCCAGCATCAGTTTCTCAGAAGCGAATTTAAATCTAGCCAGATTCGCCGTATCTTCGTCACCCACATGCACGGCGATCATATTTTTGGACTGCCTGGCCTGTTGGCCAGCTGCGGCATGGCAGGTACGGGCCAGCAGCAAATCGACATCTATGGCCCCCCAGAGCTGGGCAAATATTTAGAGGCCTGCCGCAAATATTCAAAAACTCAGTCTTCCTACCCAATCAAAGTCCACATTACTGAACCCGGGCTAGTACACGAAGACAAAGACTATAAAGTCGTTTGCCAGCGACTCAAACATCGCATTCCTGCCCATGGTTATCGAATTGTCGAGAAAGATCGCACGGGTCACTTCGACGTAAAGCGTGCGGCTACCCTAGGCATTCCACCAGGGCCAATTTATGGCAAGCTCAAGCAGGGCCAAGTCGTCACTCTGCCAGATGGTCGCAAGGTTAATGGCGCGGATCTCTGCGGGCCAAAAATTATTGGTCGAAAGCTAGCCTATTGTACAGACACCGTTTTTTGTGAAAGTGCGATTGAGCTAGCCGAGCAAGCCGATGTTCTAATTCACGAAGCGACGTTTTCCCATCAGGATGCAGGACTGGCCTATCAGCGGATGCACTCGACCTCTACTATGGCAGCTCAGGTTGCTCTGGCCGCCCAGGCAAAACAGCTGGTAATGACCCACTTCAGCCCTCGCTATGCACCTGGTAACCCGGTAGAACTAGGCGATTTACTGAATGAAGCCAAGGCCATTTTTCCGAATACGGTCATGGCCAAGGACTTTTTTACTATGGATATTGAACGCTCCACTGAAAAAGCACCTCTCCAAATGCCGGTGTAAGAGTGCCGCTGTAAGAGTGTCGGTGTCTCAGTGACGAATACTTTGAGGGGTGTCAGCAGAGTTTTGAAGGGTGTCGTTAGCAGTTGGCACTATTCGGCCATTAGTTTCCCTGAGATCCGCTGATGCAAGTCGCTGAGATGCTGGTTGCTATCGACCGGCAGGCGCGGCTGAGGTAGCTCAGTATTTGGCCAGCCTGGCAGATCGTTGCAGGGGCAAGGGCTTGTATTGGTTTCACGTTCTGGCATGGGCACGGGCATGTCGCAACGGGCACAGTTTACGACGTCCCAAGCAGGTGAGAGCAGATCTGCAATGGTTTCATTGGTGCCTTCCAGATGGTAAGTCCCCTCTTTGTCCATGAGCACAGTCGTCCAAAAACTTTCAAACTCTGGGCTGAAGTGATTGCCCTCAATGACTACTTTGGGATGGTGCTGGATGCTGCCATTGTCCGTGACAACTTTTTTGCCAAGTTGGAACCAATAGGCCAAATAGTGCTTAACTTCGGTTGTAGTGGCCATAATTTTTACAAGATTTTGTTTTTATGTATGGCTTTGATCGTATCGCTTACCTCTAGCCTGGCCGGGCTTTCTATGGGAACAATTAACAATCTCTAGCGCTGCGAAAGCATTCTTAAATAGAGTCTGTCTAGAGTATGGAAAATCATGTGTCGTTACATCATATGCCTTTAGACAGAGTGCAGCTGAGGACAAGAAAATTAGTTCAACGCTTTGCCACGTACTGAAATGCCTAGCTGAGATAAGTTGAGAGCGTAGCCGCTGGTGACAAGATAGGTGTCTGTAGAGATTTCGCCGATGCTGCGGCTAAGACTGCCTAGGCGATCGCGAAATCGTCGGCCTAGCTCATAGGCTGGAACGACGCCCCAGCCAGTTTCTTCGGCAACTAAAACCACATCGGCAGTCGTGTTTACTAGTGCGGAAATCAGCTGTTGCTGGGTTTTTGTCCAGGTGTCATCGCCTTGCTCAATGAGGTTGGCTAGCCAAGTGCCGAGGGAATCTATCAGCAGACAAGGCACCTCAGCACGCGGCTGTAAAATAGCCCCGGCCAAGTCAACGGGGACCTCTTCACATTGCCAAGTCTCTGGCCTACGCTGCCGATGCCGTTCAATTCGAGCCTGCCACTCGGCATCCTTTGGGTTAGTTTGTGCCGTTGCAACATAAATGACTGGCTGACTGTTGTTGGCAGCTATCTGCGTGGCTAAAGTTTCTGCCCACTCGCTTTTTCCTGAGCGGCTTGGCCCTGTAATTAGAACAATGGTCATTGGTTAGCTGTCTCGTTTTACGATCTCGTTCTACACGCTCTACAGCCCCATACTCCTTTTATTGACTCACTCATATGGTTTTTATTGACTCAATTCTATGATTTCCTAGTATGTATTAGGCAAAATAAAGTAATGGGCTAGTCTCTAGCATGTGCTACTCTAGAAGACTGTAGTTTCGCCTTAGAAGGGATTATATATAGGAGGTTTTCGCTTGGAGTCTGTGGAGTCTACGGCTACTACGCCTGAATCGGATGCC
>JBCBKQ010000340.1:0-5291 GCA_038521595.1 Cyanobacteria bacterium J06627_28
ATGGCGATGCCTAGCTATTTGCTTGGAATTTTTCTCGAATGGTGTCTACCCGTTTGCGATTTACACCCAGGTCAGACTTGCCTAGACGGGCGGCTGCACGTACCTGGATTTGTCCAGACGGTTCGGCATAAAATTCGACGTCGTCTACAAAGCCCATGAGCTTGCTGGAAAATTCGGCGTAGAGATAGCTATCGGTGGCTTCGATGATGGTGGAGCGTTCCATGCCTTCGATGATGGCTTTTAAGGTTGCGATCGCATCTCCGGGGGCTTTATTACTGGCAATGGGGGCAATAAAATGCTCTTTGTCGCTGGGGTCGGCCTGGCTACACACACAGTTGGGCGTGCTAGGGCAGGCGAGCAGCTTACCTTGCTTAATTCCCAGATTGTCGGGACGTTTACCTGAGAATGAAAAGAGAGACATACCAACACCCTTTAGAAAACTAGGCGTTGCTGATCCTCGGGATGATTTTATCTGCAAGATGATGTTCTATGGCATCTCTAACCGATCGGTTCATCTTCTAAATCAGCAACGGCGAAAACTGCATAAGGCCAGCAACGCATTAACGGTAACTCATGCTGGAGTATCTTTAAAGGTTACAGTGCTTCGACTTCGCTCAGTAGGCCGGCGACGAACTCTTCAACATTATTGAGTAGGTCCATTTCTCCTAAGGCCTGCCATTGTCGGGGGTGTACTGACCGTCATTGCTGATGATGTCTTGGACCCAGTGGGCGAGGTTACCGGTGTTTTGAAACAGTTCCTGGGCTTTAGTGTTGACATCGCTGTCTACTTTTGCGGCGAGGCAAACTTTTAGTAGCTGGCTGAGGCGGGTTTCGGGCTTGGTGGATAGGAGGACGACTTTTTGGTTGGGAGACATGGGTGGGGTGACAGTATGGGAAAGTTAACAGAACTGCAAGAAGCTAGGAGCTAAAAGTTCAAGAATTTGCCAATACTACGAGGGCAACAGGCTGAGACCATTGCCTACATGGATGTATTCACATGAAAATACCCCACAAGGGTACTTTTTATTTGCCTTGCTTCATGTATATTCGTCAGATAGATTAAATATGAGTATTAAAATTCGTTCCAACGTGTCTTCCTTTGATCGGCAATGGCCTTTGAGCACGATATTTTTATCAGCTACGCCCACATTGATAATTTGGCCCTAGAAGCAGGTCAGGAAGGCTGGATCGATCATTTTCATAAGGCGCTAAGGATTCGGTTGGCTCAGCTGCGGGGAGAAAAGCCACGCATCTGGCGCGATCTAAAGCTCAATGGTAATGATTACTTTAGCGATACCATTTTGGAGCAGTTTCCCAAGGTGGCGCTATTGGTCTCCATCTTGTCACCACGGTACATGAAGTCGGAATGGTGTATACGAGAACTGGATCATTTTTACAATGCGGCCAGTGAGGCATTAGGAGTGAGGCTTGCGGATAAGTCACGTATCTTTAAAGTGATCAAAACGGATGTGCCCTTCGAAAGGCATCCTGAAATTCTTAAGCCGCTGATTGGATATCCTTTTTACGAAGTTGATCAGGCTGGGCGTCCACGGGAATTTAGTCCGATCTTTGGGATGGAGTCAAAGCATAAGTATCTGGCTAAGTTGGAAGACCTGGCCTATGACATTTGCAAAACTCTGGAAGCCCTGGAAGCTGCTGGATCTTTAGATACTACTCGCGAGATACAAACGGTTGGCCCGTTCGTACCTAAGCCAACGAACTCGCCACAGCCTGATAATAATCAACAGGATGACAAGCCACAGATTTATTTGGCTGAAGTACCCATCGGGTTAGAAGAGTCGCGGGATCAGATTCGGCGTGACTTGGAGTTAAAGGGGTATGAGATCTTGCCAGGGGAACCGCTGCCCGACGATCCGGGTGAGTTTAATCGGGCGGTGCAGCAGTGTTTGCAGACGAGTAAGCTGTCGGTGCATATGGTAAGTAATCAACCTAAGGTTGGTAGCTCCTATGCTGAGATTTACCAACAAATGGCGTTTGCTAGAAGTCAGGAACAGGTGAAGTTGGCAGGTGAAGTGGTCCGCTCTGACTTTAGCCGTATCCTGTGGATGCCATCGACAGAGCAGCCTATGGATGAAGCATTGCAAGTGCTACAAAATGATCCAGATTTTCTTAATACTGGGTTAGAGGATTTGAAAACGTTTATTCAAGATCGGTTAGAGCGACCGATAGCTGCCCCCGTTGAGGCTGATGGTTCCCTCAAGGTATTGCTAGATTGTAATGAGCAAGATTTAGTATCACCGACGATTGAGCCACTGTACGAATTTTTGAGTGAGCGTTTTGAGGTGCAATTACCGGACCATGACACGGGGAGTCTGGCCGCGTCAGAAAATTTATTGCGTCAGTGTGATGCGGTTTTGATTTACTATGGCCACGATGCTAGCGGTCTGTGGCTAAAGCGGCGTTTACTGGCATTGCAAAAAACCCTGTATAAGCGGCTGCGACCGTTGCTAGCTAAGGCTGTGTATGTAGCCGACCCGCAAAAGCAGGCGACAGCCGGAAATATTCCTGTAATTCAGGGGGCTAATGGGTTTACGCCCAATACTTTAGAGCCCTTTTTGATGCAGGTGCAGGGAGGAGGATAACCATGGTTGCTTCACCCACGATAATGAATCCGTTTCCTGGTCTGCGCCCCTTTGACCTGGATGAAGAGCATCTGTTTTTTGGCCGTGAGGGCCAGGCGGATGAGCTGCTGGACCGTCTGAATCAAACGGGCTTTTTAGCGGTGGTGGGATCCTCCGGTAGTGGTAAGTCTTCGTTGGTGCGGGCAGGTTTGTTACCGTCGCTCTACAGTGGCTTCTTGAATGAGGCCAGCTCCCATTGGCGGGTGGCGCTGATGCGGCCAGGGAATGCGCCGATTCGGAATTTGGCTGAGGCGCTGAATGCAACCGATGTGTTTGGTCAGGAACAGGACGATGATGATCGAGATCTGTACACTGAGCTGACGGAAACCACCCTGCGGCGAGGGGACTTGGGCCTGGTAGAGGTGGTTAAGCAGGCTCGCATGGCGGTGCGAGAAAGTTTGTTGTTGGTAATCGATCAGTTTGAGGAACTGTTTCGGTTTAAGCGCATGGCGGATACTGTGGCCGCTGACGATGAGGCGGCGGCGTTTGTGAAATTGTTTTTGACGGCGGTGCAGCAGGAGGCGGTTCCTATCTATGTGGTGCTGACGATGCGGTCAGACTTTTTGGGGGACTGTGCTCAGTTTCGTGGGTTGCCGGAGGCGATTAATGACAGCCAGTATTTAATTCCGCGAATGACGCGGGACCAGAGGCGAAGTGCAGTTGAGGGTCCGGTGGCGGTGGGTGAGGCAACCATTACACCGCGATTGGTGAATCGGGTGCTGAATGATATGGGGGATGACCCGGATCAGTTGCCGATTTTGCAGCATGCGATGATGCGCACATGGCGGCAGTGGTCTAGGGAACATGCTTTGGGTGAGCCGTTGGACTTGCGACACTATGAAGCGGTTGGTGGCATGACTGGGGCGCTGTCGCAACATGCGGATGAGATTTATCAGTCGTTGGATACCCGCTCACAAGCGGTTGCGGAGAAGTTGTTTAAGTGTTTGACGGAGAAGGGACCGGATAATCGTGAGATTCGGCGGCCCACGTCTCTGGCAGAGGTATGTGCTGTTGCTGGGGCTACGCCGGAAGAGGTGATCCGGGTGGTGGATGTTTTCCGGGCGGCGGGGCGCTCGTTTTTGATCCCGCCGGAAGGGGTGGAGCTAGATAGCGACAGCGTTTTGGATATCTCCCATGAGAGTTTTATGCGGGTGTGGAAACGCCTGAAGGACTGGGTGGATGATGAGGCGCGTTCGGCGCAGATTTATCGACGATTGGCGGATACTGCGGTATTGCATGAGGCAGGGCAGGCTGGTTATTTGCAGGATCCTGAGCTAACGGTGGGGTTGACCTGGCGGCAGGTGGTAGAGCCTAATCAGGTTTGGGCAGAGCGATATTCTCCTGAGTTTGAGGAGACAATGGCGTTTTTAGATGCCAGTGCTGGGGAGAAGGAGCTGGTACGGCGGCGGAAAAATCGGGTGCTGTATAGCTTTATTGGCAGCTTAATTATGTTGTCAGGGGTGGCTATGGGGGCTGCAGGACTAGCATATGTTCAGTTAGGAATAGCAAATGAACAAACAAAATTAGCAGAAGAACAAACAAAATTAGCTAATGAACGTGGCGATGAGCTAGAGAACCAAGGAAAAGACCTAAAAGATGCCTTTGACAAGGCTGAATCAGCTCGTCAAGAAGCAGATGACAAACGCGCTGAAGCAGAAAAAGCTAAGCAAGAAGCAGAGGAAGCTAACACTGAGGCGCAAAAGCGGAAACAGGAGGCTGAACAGGCACAAGATGTTGCGACTGAACAACGTCAGGTGGCAGAAACTGCTTTGGTGAGAGCAGAGGAGGGAGAGGCAGAGGCTGGGAGGCAAGCTGACATTGCTCGTGAGCAAACCAGAGTTGCTAAGGACAATGAGCTTCAGGCCCGAAGTGCTACTGAAAGAGCTGAAGTTCAAGCCTTAAATTCTAATATTCAGGCGAAAGCGCTAACTGTCGAAAATTTAATGGCTAGCAACCTTAATTTTAAGGCTATGATAACAGCCTTAGAATTAGCGCAGGAGATTCAACAGCGAGAATCTGGGCGCTTTACTGAGCAGGTTATAGCACTTGGAAAGAATCGTAATAAAGCTCAAGGCAAAATTGCATCAACTTATTATCGAGACAGTTCAATTTCACCTGGTAGTCGACTACAGGCCGTCTCGGTGTTGCGAGAGGTTTATTATTTGCCTGGCTACTTAGAAAAAAATACCCTCGCAGGTCATTTTAATTCAGTCTATGGTGTGAGTTTTTCACCAGATGGTCAGACAGTGGCCAGTGCCAGTCAAGATGGGACGGTAAAGCTATGGGATCGTCATACTGGAAAAGAACTTAAAACCCTCAAAGGCCATTCAAATTATGTTATAGATGTACGTTTTTCATCAGATGGTCAGACCCTAGCTACTGCCAGCAGCAGCGATACAACAGTGAAGTTATGGGATCTTCGTAGTGGAGAAGAACTCAAATCCCTCGATGGCCACTCAGATGGAGTTAAAAGCATAAGTTTCTCACCAGATGGTCAGACCTTAGCCACTGCCAGTCGCGATACAACAGTGAAGTTATGGGATTTTCGTAGTGGAGAAGAACTCAAATCTCTCGATGGCCACTCAGATGCAGTTGAAAAAGTAATTTTCTCACCAGATGGTCAGACCTTAGCCACTGCCAGTCGCGATA
>JBCBKQ010000341.1:0-5256 GCA_038521595.1 Cyanobacteria bacterium J06627_28
TGCAAGAGACCCAGGCAAAATTAATCCAAAGCGAAAAAATGTCTGCCCTTGGTCAGCTTGTGGGAGGACTTGCCCATGAGATCAACAATCCGATTAATTTCATTCATGGCAACCTCAACCACGCCAACAACTACGTCATCGATTTGTTAGATATTCTCGCCCTCTATCAGCAAGAGTATCCCCAAGACAATGAAATCATCCAATCGGCCATCGAGGACACCGATCTGACGTTTATTCAGCAAGATTGTCTTCACCTATTCGAGTCTATGCGAAAGGGAACTCGGCGAATCTCGCAAATCATTCTCGACCTGCGCAACTTCTCTCGACTAGACGAAGCAGAACTAAAAGCAGTCGACTTACGCTCTGGCTTAGAAAGTGCTCTTGGTCTGCTAGCTCATCGCATCGAAACGGCTCGTCCCGCAATCGAAATTGTCAAATCCTACGGCAATCTACCGCTGGTTACCTGCTATGCAAGTCAGCTCAATCAAGTCTTTTTCAGCCTGCTGAGTAACGCAATTGACGCATTACAAAACCAGTCGACTGACAGGTCACCTGTTATCTCAATTTGCACACAGCAGTTGGACAACGATGTCGTCAGAATTAGCATTACAGACAATGGTACAGGCGTGCCTACAGCTATCAAAGACCGCATTTTTGAGCCATTTTTTACAACCAAACGCGTTGGCGATGGCACCGGACTGGGTCTTTCTATGAGCTATGCCATTTTAAAGCAGCACAGCGGCACAATTTTGTGTCACTCCCAAAAGGGAGCAGGCACTGAGATGGTTGTAGAACTTCCTATCCACCCATCTGCTCACTCATCTGTTCACCCATCTGCTCACCCATCTGTTCACTCATCTGCTATGTCAGAAACCCCACGCTCGGTTCCGCAGGAGGGCGTCCCGGCTGTGCAAGCTCATTAAGCCTCTTGCTTAGGCGACCATTTAAGCCTTTCCGACGCCATGGTTCTACAGCGTTTGTTAATTGCTGTTAATTGTGCCGTTACTCAGATGCTGGAATCTGATTCGGTTCTTCGTTTTCAACCCCATCAAACAGCCCCAGTAAGTAACCCAAAACTGCGCCAAATACGAAGCCCCCAGCATGTGCCCAGTAGGCGACACCGCCATTCATGCCGACATCGGCGGCGGCGCCTAAGCTCGCCGCACCGTAAAAGGTTTGTTCTACAAACCAGAAGCCAAGAAACAATAGTGCAGGAATGCGAATCGCAGTAAAGAAGATGGGAATGAAGGTCAGCACTCGCACATTCGGAAAGCGGAAAATATATGCGCCCATAACACCTGCGATCGCACCACTAGCTCCCAAAGACGGAATCGGTGACTCTGGTGCTACATACCACTGGCACAGCGAGGCCAACACTCCACACATGAGATAAAACAGAAAAAACTTTAGATGCCCCAGCTGATCTTCCACATTGTTACCAAAAATCCATAGATAGAGCATGTTGCCTGCCACATGGAAAAAGCCCGCATGTAAAAATTCAGCGCTTAGCAGCGTTCCCCACTCTGTAATGTGTGGAAAGCCCATGCCTGTATTAAAGCTATGGGTGAGCTCACTGGGAACAACTGCAAAGGTGTTAAAAAGCGCTTCCAAATTTGGCCCACCTAGAGACATTTCATAGAGAAACACCAGCACGTTTAGCCCAATCAATCCATAGGTAACGTAGGGCGTCGTTGTAATAGGATTGTCATCACGAATAGGAACCAAAGCCGTTGTCTCCTTAGGCTAAAAAGTGGGCTATCCGTAAATGTACCTGATTGCCCTGATCGCTGTAGTCATCCTTTCGACAGGAATCTTGCCCATTCACACAGGCTAATCAAGCAGTATATTTACACCTATGAAATCAAAAGACTTGCTTTCTCTCATGGCAAAACGTAAGCGCAACGGTGACAAAAATAGCGGCAACCAGGCCACTGACCGAGTGGTCTATTCTGAATTTGGCACTGCCGGCGATGCAACGGCCCGCCCCGAGCCTGATTTGCCCCCAGACCAACAAGACCTGCGAGTTCAGGTCTCCCGCAAAGGCCGCAAGGGAAAGAGCGTCACCGTCATTAGCGGCTTCACGCACAATGCCAAGACACTTGCCGCACTGGCCAAAAAACTCAAAGCCAGCTGTGGTTCAGGTGGTACGGTGGCAGGCAGCACCATAGAAATTCAGGGAGAGCACGCCCCCAAGCTCGTTTCCCTGCTGACAGACAAAGGCTACAAGGCCAAAATTAGCGGAGGTTAAGCGCAAGCATGGCGCACCAGCATCATTCTAAAAATCGTCACTTCAACTCAAATAGCCTTAAGAAGAATAGCCTTAAGGAGAGCAGCCCTAAAAAAGGCCCGTCTAAAACTCGGCAGCTGGGCGTGGCCTTTCTGATTGGCCTGTTTTGCTCAGCATTGATTAGCAATCTGACCTTTTTGGGGTTTAATCAGGCTCGTGCGATCGCACCTGGATTCGACAATCACCCCGCCGAACCCTGCGTTCAAGCCCTCGTCAGAAATAACGTCTTCACCGCAGGAGACGTCAATCGCCGCTATCCCAATGGCTCTTTGACTCAGGCAGACTTTGCCAATGCGGTGCTCAAAGCCTTTCCCGGGGTCTTTGCCACTAATAACGAATACCTTGGTCTCACCTTTGACGATGCCGAAAACGAAGCCGAAGCCCTACTCATGGCGGCCCTTGGCTCAGAGGCACAGCCCCAGCAGTATGCGGGCCGGGCACAGGCACTGGCCATTCTCACCGCTGGCGCAGCCACGCCCTACCAAGCTGACGCTACCCGCAGTCTAAATACAACCTTCCGCGACTCTTTATTAATTCCTGGCAATACCCGCGAAGGCGTTGCGGCTGCCCTCGCCGCTGGTCACATTGTCGATACCGAAGGCCAGCTTAGCAGTGGCTTACATCAGCTGCGTCCTCGCCGAAATACCACTTTGGCCGATGGTGCTTCCTTTATTTGTCGCGCCAGCCTCGATGAAACGATTAGCGCTTCTATTCCAGACGCAAACGTTGTTGCGTTCAACCCGCCACCCCCGTTGATTTCGCCTACTAGTGAGCTACGCGGCGTGTGGATGACAAATATTGATAGCGATGTGCTCTTCTCCCGTGCGTCTTTAGAAACAGCTCTGAATAGACTGTCTGATCTGAACTTCAACACGGTGTATCCGACGGTTTGGAACTGGGGCTATACCTTGTACCCAAGTGCTATTGCCGAGAGAACGACGGGCTTCAAGCAGGGGCTGTATCCTGACTTAGGTAAAACCGGACGGCAGGAAGCGCTGGAGGCGGCGCAGGGCGATCGCGACATGCTGCTCGAAGTCATTGAACTTGGTCACGATCGCAATCTAAAGGTAATTCCCTGGTTTGAGTTTGGCTTTATGGCCCCTTCGGACTCTGCCCTCGCTGCGCGCCATCCTGACTGGCTCACGCAAAAAGTCGATGGCACCCTCACTACGCCAGAAGGCGATCATGATCGGGTGTGGCTAAATCCTTTTCACCCAGAGGTGCAGGCATTTATTCTCGGTCTGGTAGACGAAATCTCGGCAAACTATGACATTGACGGATTCCAGGTAGACGACCATATGGGACTGCCGGTTGCCTATGGCTACGACCCCTACACTGTCAATCTCTACAAGCAAGAGCACAATGGCCAGGCTCCCCCTATCGATCCGAAGGACGAAGAATGGACGCGCTGGCGTGCCGACAAAATTACAGACGTCATTGGCGACATTTTTGTCACGCTAAAGTCCAACCGTCCTGATGCAATCATGTCGGTCTCTCCAAACCCTCATGAGTGGGCCTATGAGAATTATCTGCAGGACTGGGACACTTGGCTCAAGCGCGGCTATGTAGAAGAGCTGATTATTCAGCTATATCGCACAGACCTCGGTCGCTTTGTGTGGGAAATGGGTCAAGATGCGATGCAGTTTGCCCGTGAGCATATTCCTACGAGCGTAGGTGTGCTTAGTGGATTGAGAGGTCGGTCTGTTTCGATGGATGTGATTGAAGAGCAGGTGCAGGCGGTGCGCGATCGCGGCTTTTCTGGTGTCGCATTCTTCTTTTACGAGACCCTCTGGAACCTCAGTTCAGAAGGGACTATTGCCGAGCGTCAGGCAGCCTTAGGAGATCTCTTTGCCGTTCCGGCCAGTTATCCCCAAGCTGCGCCTCCAACGGTTCTCACCACACCGTTCGACTGACTCATTGACTGACTCGATAAAAGCGTCTTTCGACGAGACTATCTGTTACTAGGATTACTTGGCTGTGGCTGTGTCATCCTAGCGACAGCTTTCTGTATTTTGCTCACTATATTATTCTGCGTTTTGCTCATCACTATCGCTTTCTGCGCTTTGCCATACCTTAGAAATGATTCCGGGCGGCATTTTAAAACCAACCATGTATACTACGCTGAGGCTTGAGAGCCATAATTGTGCAGGATGCTGAGTCAACGCTAAGACGCTATGCCTTTAAATTCAGAAGAGACTAAATGGTATGTCGAAAACATAAACGAATTATCACAAAAGTCACGGTTGGCAGTTGCAGATCCTAGTGAGAGGGTGATTATCTATCCCAGTAATCTGAGATCTGACGAATCCAATGTAAAAGCGTTTGAACCAGAAGAAATGGTTCACGCAAGCGTCATTAACTTACTGTGCAGCGATAGGTATGGATACAAAGTAGACCACCTCTACCACGAACAACACTTTGCCCATGGCAGCTCCGGCTCACTATCAGATGAAGTCGATCTCATCCTATACGATGAGGACGCTCTTCCTTACGCAGTCATGGAGTTTAAGTCGTCCAAGGAATTTAGCAAAGAAGAAGACAAAGCCATTAAGTATCAGCTTTTTGGGACGGCGCCTCTTGTTGGCTCACCAAAGCTGCTGGTCTATGGAACCATATATCCGTCTAAAGGAGATATCGCCTTCGACCTGAAATGTATTGACTATGTGAAATACAAATCATACGAAAGCTGGGCAGAAGCCGACAAACCTTATTCGACAGTGTTTCCCAAAGCCTATCAGGATCTCAACTACATTCCATATAAAAATGGCGGTAAGCGTGACTTAGAGATTAATTCAACGCAGGCAGATTTTAGAGCCGTCGCAAGCAGTTTTCATAACGAATTCTTTGGCGAGCATCCTGCACAATTATGGCTCTCAAGCCTCAGCGTAGTATACATGGTTGGTTTTAAAATGCCGCCCGGAATCATTTCTAAGGTATGGCAAAGCGCAGAAAGCGATAGTGATGAGCAA
>JBCBKQ010000342.1:0-5238 GCA_038521595.1 Cyanobacteria bacterium J06627_28
AAATTAGAGCGGCTTCGTTAAATATTTATCCCATTTGATACGAATAATAGACTTTTGAGTTGTGCAGATAAGGGTGCGATCGCCTTTACGAAAAGGATGCGGGCATTGTGAAGTGATATTTACGAAGCCGCTCTAATTTACAGACGGTTGATCAACAGATCAAACAAAATTAGAGACAGGTGACGTTTGCATACTTAAACCCATGATGGACACAGTTTCATTGACAATCGACTGGCGCAGTGCCGCTAGTGAGCTACCAGACTCACAGCAAGAGGCCCTCACCCAAACGCTTTACCGAGAGCTGCGGGCCCTCGACGAAGTAGAGACCGTTTCCCGTGTTGCAGACCCAGCGCTTCCAAACGGGGCCATGGGTGCGCAGTGGCTGTGGAGCGTGCTGACTGCCGAGATTCCAGGTGAAGGCTTAAAGAATGCCTGCCAGGAAGTCTTTATCCGGCTAGCCGGTCAGCCCATGGAACTCACCATCGAAGTAGAGGGGCAAGCACAAAAAATTGATGCTAAAAATGTGCGCCCTGATGACTTTGACGCCGTGGTAGACAAGCTCGTCGAGGCCGCGCAAAAAATGAAAGCCGCACAGCCGCCGTCGTCTGATTAAAGTCTGGCTATGTCGACACCTCATCAACGAATCGCCAAGACAACTCCCCTCTCGGGAGGGGTGCCCGCAGGGCGGGGTGGGTCTCCGAAATGCACGCCACATAGCCCATACTTTCTTTCCTAATTTTCTCTTTTCCTGATGGCCTCACTAGCCAGTTTCGTCACATTCCCTAACTCACTACAACGCTTTCATCCATTTTCAACGGATGTCTAGCCTCTAGAGCATCCTCACATCCAATGGTTAGAAAAATTGCATTATTGATTGGAGTTGGTGACTATGGCGCTGGGCTCAAATCTTTGCGTTGCCCTGTTAACGGGGTCGAGGCAATGCGCTCTGTGCTGAGCTGTCCAGATATTGGCGGATTTGATCAGGTGGTGACACTGGTCAATCCAGATGTGGGAGAAATGCGATCGCGCATTTCCGAAGTCTTCGCCCAGCTCACCAAAAAAGACCTTATTTTCTTTTACTTCACCGGCCACGGCATCAAAGACATGACCGGCGAATTCTATCTCACCACTGCCCAGAGTGAGCTGTTTGAAAGCGGTCGCCCCAATGCGGGCAAAGCCGTCGAAGCTCACTTCCTCCGGAGAGAATTGAGCAACGCTAGAGCCGAGCGCAAAGTTGTCGTCTTAGACTGCTGCTTTGGTGCGGCCTTTGCCGATGGGTTTCTCTCCATGGACGACAGCAGTGTCGATGTCGAAGCACATTTGGGCGGTAAAGGCTGGTGCGTGCTCACCGCCTCTACCTCCACACGCTACGCCCTAGAGCAAGAAGGCGAAGCGCTCTCTGTATACACCCGTTATCTCGTAGAAGGGATGAAAACAGGCGGTGCTGCGCCCGATGGTCAAGATTTTATCTCTGCGCAAAACCTCCACGAATATGTCAAAGCGCAGGTAGAAGTTGCCGCCCCCGCCATGCAGCCTGCGATTTTCAATAGCCAGCAGGGCTATGAAATCATCATCAGCAAAGTACAGCTCAACAATGAGCAGCGCTATCGCAAGCAAGTGCAAAAGAAAATTCGCAATGGCACCATTGGCCCTGCGGGTTTTGCTGTCCTGGGTCAGTGGCAACAGCGACTAGGACTCTCCCCAGAGAAAGCCCGCGCCATAGAAGATGAAATCTTACAGCCCTATCGAGAGCGACAAAAGCACTTGGCGCTTTACACCAGAGCGTTAGAAGCCGAAAAGTCTGTTGCCTACCCACTAGATGAGGTTGCCGTTCAAGACCTCAAAGATTTACAGCGACTGCTCAGCCTACGGGATGAAGATATCGGCGCAGTCGAGAAGAGAGTTCTCGGAGAAAAAGTACTCAGTAAAAAGTCTCCCTCCTCTGAAAAAATCTCCTCTGCAAAACCCTCCTCTGTAAAACCCTCCTCTGCAAAACCCTCATCCCAGTCGCCAGCAGCCCGATCTTCTCAACCTGTTTCTGTCTCTTCTGCGCTGCCTATCGCTGATTCCGAAACGGTCTCACAGCCTGCTATGGCCCAGTCGTACGTACACCCATCGCGAATCAAAGCAAAGTCGTTTGCTCGCCCAAAAACAACGGTAATGCAGTTCAAAACGGTAAAAGTCAACGCTCGGGGCGAGATCAAAAAACAGCTTAGAGGCGAGGCAACAACGTTTACTGAAAATTTAGGCAATGGTGTTTCTCTAGACATGGTGCGCATCCCTGGGGGCAGGTTTGTCATGGGCGCTGCCAAAGGCGAACCAGAAGCAAACGAAAATGAATATCCTCAGCGCGAGGTTGTTGTGCCTGGGTTTTGGATGGGGCGCTGTGTTGTGACCCAGGCACAGTGGAAAGCGCTAATGGGGCCCAAGGCGATTGGTGCTCAGCAATCAGGGAATTCTTTGAGTGCCACTCCCCCCTTTGAACAGCCCCTTAAGAAGCCACAACAGCCCATCGAAAATATCTTTTGGACAGATGCCGTAGCGTTTTGTCAGCAGCTTTCGCTTCAGACAGGGCGAGACTATCAGCTACCTAGCAATGCGCAATGGGAATATGCCTGTCGCGCGGGTAGTACGACGCCGTTTCACTTTGGCGAAACGCTCACACCAGAGCTGGCAAACTACAACGGCAACTATACCTATGGCCAAGGAACTAAGGGGCTCTATCGAGAGACAACAACAGAAGTCGGGAGCTTTTCGCCCAATGCGTTTGGTCTATACGACATGCACGGCAACGTATGGGAATGGTGCCTAGATGGTTGGCAAACCCATGCAAAAGCACTATCACTTGATGCCACCATTCGAGGGCTTGCGAGTAAAAAGAAAGCGCTGCGCGGCGGCTCGTGGTTTTATTTGCCGAGCAACTGTCGTAGTGCTTATCGCATGACCTATCCGTTTCACAATAGAACAGATGACAGAGGCTTTCGCATTATTTGTCTGGAGCCCACTTTATAGTGTCTACGATTCTATTTGGTTCACGTTCTGCTGGGTGCTTGTTTGTCACTTGTGGCTTTTGAGTGAGCGATCGCACATTCCTTTCCTCGCAATTAATCCCAGTCCCAAAAATAATAATAATGGCGCGATCGCACTTGGCTCAGGAACCGCACTACTCTCTACCGGCACCGGCAAAGGCCCGGCTGCTGTTCCGGCTTGCTCCTCACTTGCCAGTCCGTATTCTCCGCCCGGCCCACTTGGATTCTGCGACGTCTGCCAGAAAAATGAAATGGTTTCTCCCTCGTTCCACGCTGCCGACATCGGAATTGTCCAGACCAAGCGACCATCCTCTGTTTCCGCTATGGTCAGCGCCTCGTCACCATCCAAGGCTGACTCCGCTTCACTAAAGCTATAGCCTGCAACGCCGTTAAAGCCCGCCGCCTCAAATCCAAGCTGAAAGCGCCGAGCATCGTCAATCGGCAGCACCGTTTCGGGCGAAGGAAACGGTGGATCGTTCGGTAAGTCTACGCCGGGAGTAACCTCATGGATATAGGTGTACACCGTGCCCGCAGGATTTTCGGGAGGGATACAGCTGGTAAAACCTGCCGGGCAAGACACGCTACTAGACAGATCGCCAATGCCATCGCCATCGCCATTGATGAATGTCGTTTCTACGTCTGGGCCAACCGGGCCGACGATTTTTTCTCCTAGCGGCAGCTCATCCAAATTACTAGGCACCAGTGCGGCCGCTGAAAGTGTGGGTAGTAAGAGGCCAACAATCGCAGTCGCTGAGAGTAGAAGTGCTTTTTTCATAGGGCTCTTGGGGATGAAGAGATGATCGAGTCTAGAGAACTTGGAATCTGTCGGCTAAACCAATGCGCTAAGTTTGGTTTAGGCTATCACAGCGGCTTGATGATGGATGAAGGCGACCTTGATTCAGAATTTGATTCAGAATTTGATTCAGAGCTTGACCCAGAACTTGATTCAGAGCTTGACCCAGCACTTGACCCAAAACTTGACCCAGCTGTGCGAGCAGACCCAGGCAAGCTATTTCGGATGCCCCGATAGCGTAAAAAGCTAAGCCGACTGCGGATGCTAAGTGCCGATAAAACGCTGCCTGCACTCATAAAGCTCAAAATGCTGCCCGCACTGCCAATGCTGAGAATGCTGCCCGCGCTGCAAATGCTGAGAATGCTACCCGCACTGCCAATACTGAGTAAGCTGTCGACGCTGCCAATGCTCAAAACACTGCGATAGCTAGCAGCACTCAAAACGCCCTCCACAGGCAAGAGTTCTGGGAATAAAAGTGCCAGCTTGTAAAAGCTATCTGGTAATGCGTTGGAGAAGGCTGTCTCAGGCATGGATATTGGCTGTGGTATCACTAACGCTAGTGGGCAGACTGCGCAGAGGGTGCGTCAACACCTCTACTAGGAGGCGTTTGCTGCCGTAGGATCCAGCTCAACACAAGACCATCTAGTAACGGTGCCAAAACGAGCCATCCGAGAGTGGAGCCTGCCCCAGTCGACATGGCGTAAAACAGCACAACCGTAAAGGCGACCATCCATCCCAGCCACCAGCTAGCCCGTGGCGTATGGTTTCGCATCGCTAACCACTGGGGTAGGCCAACCATGCCACCAAACACAAAGCCGCTGAGGCCGCCCGTGTAGCCCGTGGCGATAGCGAGTGCGATCGCCCAAAAGCTTGCCACCGTTGCAGGCATCCACCACAGCGCCCGAGGCAACCACTTTTTGATCGCTAGCCACTGGGCAAACCCGACAAAAAAGCCTGCCACTGGCCAATGCATCCAGTAGAGCAGGTTTAGCATAGACGACAGCTCCGAGTCGGTGATATTTCCAGGGTCTGGGTGAACAGAAATGGCAAATACAGCTGTAATCACCATGGCGATTACGAAGCCAATAATTTGACTGACGTGCGTAAAGAGTCCGTACTTAATCCAAAACCCACCGCTAACCGGCACTCGCTTTCTAGATGTGGCAGGTGCGCTATTGTTTTGCGTGTTTTGCGAAAGGGTTGTGGGAGCCGCAAATCCCTGCACGGCAGGCGGCACGGGTGAATGATTGGAGCTGTAGTAATTTTGCTGATGAATGGCCTGCTTTAGGGGTTTCGGGCTTTGAGGCGTTTGGTTGTATGAGGCTTGATTGTATGGGGCTTGGTTGTATGGAGCTTGATTGTACGGGGCTTGATTGTGAGGCGTAGGTGTTTGACCAGCGGGCGGTTGGATAGCGG
>JBCBKQ010000343.1:0-5216 GCA_038521595.1 Cyanobacteria bacterium J06627_28
AGGATCGGGGTAGCGATTTTGATAATCGCGGGGGTCGGGGCCGTTGCCAAGCACGGTTTGTTCTACGTGCATTTTTAACTGCTGTGTCATGCGGCGTAGGCCTTGGCGTTCGTCTTGGCAACGGCCCCGACCCCCGCGATTATCAAAATCGCTACCCCGATCCTCGTGATGCCTACGGTCGGCCCGCTTATGATAGACCTGACTATGGCAGACCAGATTACAACAGACCTGACTATGGTCGGCCAGATTACAACAGACCCGACTACAACAGACCCGACTACGGTCGGCCAAACTACAACGACCGACCCTACGATGATCGCCGGTACGATGACCGTCGACCACGGAATAATCGAGGATATGACGATAGAAACGATTACCCGCCTCAGGGTGACTATCGTCCGCGTCGTCCGCGTTAGCGCTGCGGAGTAGATGGACTCACCGGACTAAAAGACAGCTGATAGCGATACAGCGCCACTGGCTTCCCTTTCGCCTTAAAGAAATCCGGATCCTGCGGGGACAGATAAATTGCCGTGATCTGATCTGCCATAATTGGAAAGTTCGGATCGGCCCGCTTCCGATAAATTGTTGTATTTTCAACCTCGTTCAAATACACGGTCGGCACGTTCTCCGGATCTAAAACAGAACCACCCGGCGAGCGAAAAAACTGTTGAAAGATTTCTGTTGTGGCAAACGAGCCCTGGTTTGGTGTCTCCACCGTACGCCCTGTCACCGTAGAAATAAGCTGCTGATTATCCTTTAAAAAGGTGATTTGTCGATTGGGATTGTCTGGATCTACCTTGACCGCTTTTACCCAGTCATCACCCAAATACGCCCGTGCCAAACTCAGCCCATTAAACGCCCGATCAGACACAATTTCTACAGCGTCTGGCTCACCATCAAAAACGTCTTTAACATCCTCCAACCCATCACCGTCAAACACTCGACCCAATAACCCTTGGTTGGACGCTGGCTTTGCCACAAAGCGAATCATCGCCGGAATCGACTTATTCAAAAACTGCCGATTTCCCTCAAACCCTGGCGTCACCACTTCCGGTGCCAACGGTGCGACCATATCCACCATCGTCGAGCTCATACGCCAATTGCCCGCCATCCATTGTGGATAGACCAAATCACCTTCTGATATGCCCACACTCGGTTTGCTCTGCCAGTTGGGGAAATCCTGCTGTCGTTCTATGAGGCTTTCCGCCTGAGCTTCGGCGCTGCACATTAGCCATACAAACAGCATGAGCGCTAACCACACAGCGTTGCGCTGGATGCGTCTCCATAGCAAAGGCGCTGCAAGCTTTGTTCTGGGTCTTCGGGGCTCCATGATGGGCGACTAGCAATGAAGGATCATAGCTAGCTTAGCGCGGCTAGTTGCGCCTCTAGTGTTTTGGTTTGTGTTTTGGGTTTGTGCTTTGGGTTTGTGCTTTGGCTTTTGGTGTACAGGTGTGTAGACGTTTCTATTTCGACTGTTGAAACGGTTGCTAGAACGACGGCTAGAGCGCTGAACGCGGTTGAATATTTTTTGCAGGCCGCTGGTGAAGCGATCGCACAACCGAGGCGTCACATCCAACGTTGCCGATCCACAGGCAAACGTTGCCGCCGACCCTACCATGTCCACAAACGATGCCTGATCCGTTATCCCTGAGCGCAGCAATGACATAAACTCGTCCGTATCACCCGTACGCAATGCGCTAGCCATCGCCCCATAGTCAAAGTCCGCCGAGCGAATCGCCGCAACAACCCCACCCCAAACTGCCGCTCGCCCAATGTTGAACAAATACCGACTCAGCAAGAGTGTGGGTGCTAGCTTCAGTGCCTGCTCACTAGAAATGCCAGTAGCCGATAATTTAGACAGTTGAGCATTGTCTTTGAGCTGTGTCTGCATCGCGCTCGCGTCCATCATGGCCAAGGCTTCTAGCTCACTATCTTTTAGGTTCAAGGCCTGCATCTCTGACAGTGCCGCTTTCTGCGTGCTACTCCAGTGCTGCGTTTCGACTTCAATAATTTGCGCCACCATTGCCCGAAGCTCAGCGTCTGAAATGGCTACGTCAGAGGGTGCCTCTATCTGACTTGCGGCTGTCGTCTGAGAGGACAAAGGCCGCATAGCTGCCAGTGCTTTTGCCTCAGCCGCCGCCGGAAAGGAGACGCCTGCAAAAAACAACAGTGCACCACCTATCGCACTGACTCCTTTTTGAGTTTTAGGTGATGTATAAAAAAAGTGAGCAGGCGAAAAAGAATGCGTCATCGGTTAAAGGCCATCCCCAAAAAGCTGGTAGGTCGCAGGTTTTCTAGACAAAAGGTTTTTCTAAACTGGTCTTTCTAAACTGGTCTTTCTAAACTAAAGGTAGAAGACAGAAGCCCCTTTTGTATCCTTACAATGACAGCTAATAATGTGACCCTACCGTTGCTGTAGCCAGCGCTTCAGACAAACGCTGTTTTGATGAGTCGTCCTCCCAAGGAGATTAACAAATGAAAGGACAGTTTAAAACCGTGGCCTTGCTAGGCCTGCTGTCAGGTTTACTCGTGGTCATTGGCTATGCGCTCTACGGCGGCACAGGCGCGATTTTTGGCCTTGTGATGGCCGCCGTTACCAACTTTGGCTCCTGGTTTTATTCAGACAAAATCGCACTAAACGCCTACAAAGCCCAGCCCATTAGCAAAGCGCAAGCTCCCGCCATCTACAACATGGTCGAGCGCCTCGCCGCCAAAGCAGAGATTCCTATGCCGGGCGTCTACATGGTTCCGGGGGCCGCCGCCAATGCCTTTGCCACAGGCCGCGACCCAGAGCATGCTGCTGTTGCCGTCACTCAGGGCATTGTCCAAGCGCTCAGCGAAGAAGAACTAGAGGGTGTATTGGCCCACGAGCTAACCCATATCATTAATCGCGATACGCTCACCCAGGCCGTCGCAGCGACCATTGGCGGTGCCATTGCTTTCCTCGCTCAGATGCTGCAATACAGTATGTTTTTTGGCGGCAACCGAAATCGTGATGGCGGCGGTGCAAACCCCATCGCGCTAATGGCCACTATTTTCCTCGCCCCCCTAGCCGCCACCGTCATTCAAATGGGCATCTCTCGCACTCGCGAATTTGCCGCCGATGCTGGCGCTGCCAAGCTCACAGGCAACCCTCGCGCCCTTGCTAGCGCTCTCAAGCGCTTAGAAGCCAGCGCCCAGCGCCTACCCATGGATGCAAACCCTGCCTTTGAGCCCTTACTCATTATCAACGCGCTGCCACAGCAGATGATGCGCGGCCTGTTTTCAACGCATCCCTCTACCGAAGATCGTATTGCTCGTCTGCTTGAAATAGAACAGGCCCTATCTGTTAGAAAAACCGCTGCCTTTGGTGCCTAGCTCTACAGTCAAAGCCCACCATCATGTTCTGCGCAAACGCGCTTCGTTGAAGTGACCTTTGGCGTTAGTAGGCTGTCCCGTATAGTCTACTAGCGCTAATTTTTCTTAATTGGGAAGCGAGCCAATCATTTCATTTCTGATCCTAGGCGGTTTCTTCGATTGCCAATAAATCTAGTTGTTAATAGATCTAGAAACTATCTCGTCATCTCCCCTCAATCCACCTAAAATTTTAGATCCCAAGCTTCATAGCTCATTAGAAATTTTTCTTTTTCCCCCTCCTATTATTTCTGCCCATGGCCCAAGTCCTCGGTGCCCTGCTGATTTTTACCCTCATTCCCATACTGGGCGCCCTTCCCCTTACTGGCTGGCTCACCTATCTCCTCACGGGTAAACGGTTAAAAAAATTAGGCACGGGCAACGTTAGCGTTTCCGCCGCTTTTTACCACGGGGGTACGTTGACAGGCGTTCTTGCCGTTGCCGTAGAAGCGTTTAAAGGCATTTTTTCAATTTTGCTGGCTCGTTATTTTTTTGGTGACGATTCGGTTTGGCCCATTCTCTCGCTCATGTTCATTGTCATGGGTCGCTACTGGGGCTCTCAGGGGGCCGGTACCACAAACGTTGCCTGGGGCTTTTTTGTCTACGATCCCGTGGTTGCCGGGCTGGTTTTTCTCTTTAGCTTTATTGGCTTTACCCTGCTGCGTCTCAAAAATCAGGGTCGCCTGTTTGTCTTAGTCCTGATGCCCTTGCTGACAGCCTTGCGCCATCCTGCTGATGGGATGCGAGTGGTGATTGTGGCTTGCCTCTCGGGGCTAGTGGCCTGGATCTATCAGAAAATTCCAGACGATTTGGAGCTACCCGAGATGGAAAGTTCGAGCCAATCTAGACGAATGTTTCGCTTTTTTCAGGGCGATCGCGCCCTTCCCTCCCTTGACCAACCGCTCAGTGCCAGCAAAGTTGGCCCCAAAGCCGCTACCCTCTCTCGACTAAAAGCCTGGGGATACCCGGTGCCGCCTGGCTATGTTTTGCCCGCAGGTGACGATCCGGCTGCGCTAATTGCCGCTGTTTTCCCCCATGCCGATATCCGCGCTCAGCGCGACGTGGTTCAGGGCATTACTGTGGTCGCCCGCTCCTCTGCGGTGGGAGAAGATACCCTGTCTGCCTCGGCTGCGGGGCAATATGTTTCCGTTACCGAAATCACTAGCCCAGAAGCCTTAGAACAGGCTATTTCAGTTTGCTTAAACGCATACAATGCCTCCTCAGCTATTCGCTACCGCGAAGATCACGGCATTCCAGAAGGGGCGATGAATGTGCTGGTGCAGCCCCATATTTTTGGTCAGTTCTCAGGGGTGGTCTTTAGCCGCGATCCTGTAAGCCAGGCGGGTAATAGCGTGCTAGTAGAGGTGCTGCCTGGCGATGCGAGTAATGTGGTCTCTGGGCAAATTACGCCGGAGCGCTATCAGGTCGTGGTTGATGAGCTGCCTGCCGAGGCCGGTTGGGAGCTGCCCCCAGATCGTTCACCTTTGCCGATTTCGGGCGTTGGCCAAGCGCCAAAAGAGTTGATTCAGCAGGTTGCCTACCTCGCTCGCCATATAGAAAATCGGTTTCATGGCATTCCTCAAGACATTGAGTGGACATTCGACGGTGAGCAGCTCTGGGTGCTGCAAAGCCGTCCGATTACAACGCTTTTGCCCATTTGGACCCGGAAAATTGCCGCAGAGGTTATTCCTGGGGTCATTCGTCCGCTCACATGGTCCATCAATCGCCCGCTGACTTGTGGGGTGTGGGGTGATTTGTTTACGACGGTGCTAAAGTCGCGGGCCAACGGGATTGATTTTTCACAGACGGCGACGCTGCACTAT
>JBCBKQ010000344.1:0-5153 GCA_038521595.1 Cyanobacteria bacterium J06627_28
CAAAGTAGATCTCTTCGAACGAAGTCGTGTAGAGGGATTATAGATCCACATGGCTTGCAAAACTCATCAACCTGGGAAAGACTGTATCATCAACGCACGGCACGGGCAGGTTCCTCGCAGAAGCTCGTCCTTTACTTTGCTTTTTCGGGCGCGGTGTAGGATGTGCCGCAGTAGGGGCAGAAGCGGTGCTTTAGAGAGGTGATGGGCGCGTCGCACTGAACGCACTGGTGGCGCAGGCTGCTACCACAGCGAAAGCAGTAGTGTGCATGAACATGCAGCCACATCGGATCAGGTGCGTTACCTGGTTTCCAGCACTGCGGACAAAACTTGAGTGCGCTAGTCTCTTCGATGGTGATCCCTTTTGCGGCTGCCTCCAAGTGGGCTTCGGGAACGTCCAGGGCATAGGCCAGTCCGCGTTTGGTCTTGGCTTTGAGCACCGTCGTGTGGCCACGCTCAATCTTGCCAACGCTCTGAGCATGGATGCCGGATTTGTCAGCGACGGCCTGCTGGCTCATACCGAGGGCTGAACGGAGCCGATGGACGTTGTTAGATGTCAAGGAGGGTAGACGTGTCGCGACAGTCGGGTTGGCGAACTGGCTGACACTTGATAGGGACTCAAAAGGCTCATGCTGAGACTGAGAGGTTAAACGACAGCCAGCGATCAAAATGACAGGGGGCGATCGAGATGACAGTCCGGGATCGTTCAAATCTGTCGCTTTCGGAATGACTTCTATCAGCGCCTGCTAGCTCTGGTTTCGCGCCGCTGCGGCCTGCTGTCGGTAGCTCTGCGCCTTAATTTCAAAGATGACGGCATGATGCACTAGGCGATCAACGGCAGCAACGGTCATCATCGAGTCAGGAAAGATGCTCTCCCATTTGCTGAAAGGCTGATTGGCCGTGATGAGTATGCTTTTGCGCTCGTAGCGATGAGCAATCAACTCGAAGAGCACCGAAGTCTCGGCCTCAGACTTTTGCACGTAGCCCAGGTCGTCGAGGACAAGCAGGTCAAAGCGGTCAAGCTTCTTCAATCTGGACTGTAACAGCAGTTGTTGTTTGTCCTGCTGAAGCTGTTGCACCAGCGCGAGCGCATTGAAGAACTTGACGCGCCGTCCGGCTTCGAGCATGGCTTGTGACAACCCAAGCGCCAAGTGCGTTTTCCCGACTCCCGATGCGCCGAACAACAGACAGTTAGTGGCGCTATCAAGCCAACTGTCATCGTCGGCCAGTTGCATCAGCGGCGCAGGGTTGAAGCTTGGGCAGTGGTCAAACTCAAAGCTGGTCAAACTTTTTACGGCGGGAAGCTGAGCTTCTTTTTTTGCTCTTTTCAGCCGCATCTGGTCTCTTCTGTCGGCTTCCTGTTGGCACAAACTGAGTAAAAATTGCGCATAAGACCATTGTTGCTGTAAAGCGCGGCTCTCTGTAGCTTCCCAGTGGGTAAGCATGTTGGTGAGCTTGAGTTGCTTGAGTAGGGCGCTCAACTGTTGGTACGGACTGGCGATAGCCGTCGTTGCCTTCGGTGTCGTTGCTGCTGTCGTTCTGGTTATCGTTTGAGCTGTTGAGGAGTTGGTCATAGCTATCAAGAGAATGTTGTTGCGTGGCTATCGGCGGCAAGGCGGCCACCGCGCTGGGGATGAACTGTTGTTGTAGTCGCGCTAACGTCAGTTGGTTCTTTGCCAGGGCATCGGTCATGTAGTCTGCGACTGCCTGCTCCTGGTTGTAAGTAGCGGCAATGTAGAGCGCTTCGACCATCAGCACAGCGGCCTGGTCGCGCTCGAACTGCTGCTTCAACTGCTGCCAGAGCTGACGAAACTCGGCAGTGGGCAACAAGTCGCTTTGCCATTTGCAGAAGAGGAAAGCACGCGGCTTCTTCCTCAGTCCGCCTATTAGGTGCCGGTAGTCGATGCAGCGCCCGCGCCGTCGCCCTTTGCCTGCGATGCGCACTCGTTTCAGCGCGAAGACCTGCTGCCGTGCAAAGTAGCCGACTAGCCGGTCGTGATAGAGATGAATCTCGACCTGGTGGCCTATTAGACGCGACGGCACGCTGTAGAGAATGCAGCGGATCTCTATCGTGCTATGACAGCTCACTTTGGCGCTGAGAATCTCGTAGTCCGCGACGCGGCGTTTGGGCAACGGTTGTAGCACCGCTTTCTCTGCTTCATACTTAGCTTCGTACTGCCGGTTGAGGCCAGCGGCGGCCTGGTCTATCACCGCCTGGTACTCAGCAATACTGGCAAAGTCAGCGCTGCCGCGCAGATAGATGGCTTGCTTGATCCGGTTTTTTAGATGACCGTGCGGACTTTCTACCGAGCCGTTCTCGTTCGCTTTACCTTTGTTGTTTCTCGTCGGCACCATTCGGTAGTGCTCGCACAAGTCATCGTAGAACCGTGTCAGTTCTTTGGTGCGATGTCCACCCGAGTTGCGGTAGGCCGCGCTCAGGCTATCAGTGCGATGCTCTTTCGGTGCCCCACCGCTCGCTGATAGGGCATTCTGCAATCCTTCGGATAGGGCCACGAAGCTCTCGCCGCCCTGGATAATTTGCGCGTATTGCCAACCGCTGTAGGCTAAGCGGTAGTGATAGATTAGGTGCTCGAACGGCTTGCCGTTAATCGTGATGTCCATCCCCTTCAGCTTCGTGAAGTCCGAGAGTCCCATTACCCCTGGTTCGTGACGCAGCATGAACATCACTTCTGGCTCTGGGCCATGTAGCGCTTTCCACTCCCGTACCCGGCGCTGCAACGTCCGCAACACTTTGGCATACTGGCCCGGATACTGCTCTTCTAGATACTCGAACAATGTTGTTGGCTTCAGTCTCGGCTCGCGCCGCAGCATCGGCTCTAGCTCGCTGGCCCAGACATCGGCTAAGGGGTCTCGGCGCGGCGGCACGGCGACAACAGCACCTCGGTTAGAACGGTGATGGCCCGCATCAATCCGTTGACCTGTACGCTCTGATATTTCGGCTATCGATGACGATGCCGTCTGGGTCAGCCCCAGCTTTCGCGCGTTCATATAGGCTCGCTTCTGATATAAGTGAATGGCTTTGGGCACAGGACATAGTTCTCTCTAGTAGGAGATCTACCTGTGCCTTTTTCTTGGCCAGTTGACAACCCAGCTAGGGGTTGCCTGCGCAAGCTCAGCCCTGTCTCACGCTGATCTTGCTTAACCCGACAACCTTGCTGACGTCACCCGCCTACCCTCACTGTCGCGCAATAGGACGTAATCAGCCAACGATTCTCCGGGCTTTGGGACGGTTGAAGATTTCAAAGCTTTAATTAACTATCGAAATAACGGTTTGTCTAAACGATAGAGTGAAGGCTAGCGTTTGCTGCTGACGTTTACGTTTATTTCACAGGTCATGCCGATTTCTCTAGCGATGGTGGCCACGCAGTTTTTAGACCGACCGGGTCTAGCTCAGAAGACAGTGAAATCCTATGAGCTGACGCTGATGCCCTTGCTGGCTCAGTACGGCAGCTGGCCGATTGAAATTTGCGATCGTACGCTCCTCATTGAGTATCTTGATGGTCTCTCGCACTTAGCCTATACGACTCATCATCGACATCAGGCAACCATTCAAGCTTTGTTCAATTACGCCGTAGAACAACAACATATCAAGGCGAATCCTATTGCCAAACTGAAGCGACGCAAGCCAGATGCTAGCAAGGGCGAGCACGGTTCTGATGAAGCCATTCGATATCTTACAAAAGACCAGATCAAGCTGATGTATCAAGCAGTTGAAACAGATTGTCGCACTCATACAATTGTCAGATTGTTGCATCGCAGTGGAGCGCGAATTTCTGAGCTACTGGCTCTCGATCTTGAACAGGTAGATCTAAAACAACAGAAGTTTCAGGTTATCGGCAAAGGCAACAAGCAGCGCTGGTGCTTTTATAGTGATGATGCGGCCCAGTTGCTCCACACCTACCTCAAGCACTATCGGCATCATCGTTGCCCTGCTTTATTCACCGCGCAACAGCCGATAGCGGGTAATGTCAGTCGCCTCAGCTACCGCACGGTGCATCAGAACTGGCGAAAACTGATTGCAGATATTCCTGAACTAGAAGGGGCGAGACTTCACGATCTGCGTCATACTTTTGCGACTGAACGTGTTGGTCTAATGGGGATTGAGGAGTTGAGGGCGTTGATGGGGCATGAGTCCATCATGACTACGCTGCGCTACCAAAAAGTCACCTCTGCTAGAGCTGAAACTGTGGCTCAACGCGCACTCAAAACGCTAGTTCATTAGTGTGCATAATTTCAGAGCTGAATCCTCTAATTTTTGAAAATATGCGGAGTATTAGGATTACTCCGCTTCAGCAAACTGTGGCTAAGACCGTATGTACTACTTGTCTGCCAAAAGTGTCTGTTAGTTAGTACTTTTCTGGAGGCTCTATTTTTCGGCAGCTGTAACCCAGTCGCAACAATGCTTTCAGCATATGGCTGGATTTTGCACGGGTCGGGGCCATACCCCATCTTCGCCTTGACGGGATGACGAGTGCCTACACTTCCTTGGTTTTTCAGGGTAACGGATAGGTCTATGCGCTCTCCCGGTAGCGCAACGTCATTGAATTTGAGACTGCCAATCTCGGCTGTTAGGTCTGGCAAGCCTTGCGAGTGTAGGTACTGCACCACTTCTGTCAGGGAGTTAGCGGCTTGATAGGCCTGGGCCTCAAAGTCAGTACCCGTTAACGCGTCAAAGCCGGAGTGGCTGTGCCAATAGCTGCGGTGCTGCTCTGCGAAGTCTCGTACTTCCGAGAGCGTTTCTTGAAGGTCTTTCGCGCCGAGCAGCAACCTGTCTATCGCATCTAGATCTGACAGTATCTGTTGCTCTGATTGTGCGATATCGTCATCTACAACAACGTTGCCGACACCGTTAAAGGTACCGTTCTCTAGCTGGTTCCACAGTTCTTCTATCCAGCCGCTTTGCCATACGGCGGTTCCTTTAGAAGCGTTCGTATCAAACGTGTTGTTGTTGGAGTTATCAAGCATGTGTTCTTTGGGTTGTAGGCAGCTAGATATGACACAGAAACAAAGACTGTTTCTGTGCGGCGGTGATTAGTTGGGAAGAAGTCTTGAGTGCGATAGAGGTAGTGCGAGGGAGGGACTTTATGTCCTTAGGTAGAGACTGCCCGTGCGCCTCAGTAGGAATGAGAAGCAAA
>JBCBKQ010000345.1:0-5121 GCA_038521595.1 Cyanobacteria bacterium J06627_28
CGGCAACGTAAGGAAACAGCCTCACGTTGTGATCTCTCGTTCACTTTGTTTAAAAAATGTTGTTGTATCTAGAACACCTGATCAGAAACCTTGCTTATTTTTATGGGTTATGGCTCTCGGAGCATTGATTAAGATACTTACGAGAAGCAATAACCCATAAAAATAAGCAAGGTTTCTGATCAGGTGTTCTAGATACAACAACATTTTTTAAACAAAGTGAACGAGAGATCACAACGTGAGGCTGTTTCCTTACGTTGCCGTAATAGGTCACCTCTCTTCTAAAACGTTAGTCAATGTCCGTTGTAAAAGACATTAAGAAAATATAAAATGCCGATGCTGGTATTCTGAAGCTGGCTGAAACTTTTATATGTCAATAAATTCAAGTTGTTTAGGATAGTTGTCGCAGAAAAAACTTTTGTAATCTTTCTAGGCTTTTTCTATGGAGACTATTGTTAGGTTTCTATCTTTAAAGCTTTCTTCTATTTGCTTTGCTACTCACTTAGCTTTATAGAACCAGGGCTGTAGCCTTTTGTAGTGGCGTAAGCTAAGTGAGAGCAGCTGTAGATTTTAAGCTATGGCCTTTTTAGGCTGTTTCTGTCGTTATGCTGAGGGCGACTGCTTCTGCCACTTTAATACCGTCTACTGCTGCCGAAAGGATGCCACCCGCATAGCCTGCACCTTCTCCAGCGGGGTATAGTCCTGTTGTATTTAGGCTTTGAAACTGTTCGTTGCGCTTGATGCGGATGGGAGAAGATGTGCGAGTTTCGACGCCTGTGAGGACGGCGTCTGGCATGGCAAAGCCTTTGATTTTTTTGTCGAAGGCGGGGATGGCTTCGCGGATGGCTGCGATCGCATACGCTGGCAAGCTCTCTTCTAAATTACACAAATGCACCCCAGGTCGATAGGTCGGCTTTACCTGTCCAAATTCTGTTGAAGGTTTTCCTGCCAAAAAGTCTCCAACCAGCTGACCTGGTGCCTCATAAGTTTCGCCGCCCAGTTTAAAAGCGTTCGTCTCTAGCTCTCTTTGTAGCGCAATGCCACCCAAAGGATCGTCTGGATAGTCTTGCTCTGGTGAGATGCCAACAACAATACCGCTATTGGCATTTCTGCCGCTGCGCTCGTACTGGCTCATGCCATTGGTAACGACCCTACCCGTCTCTGATGTCGCGGCAACCACCTGTCCACCTGGGCACATGCAGAAGCTATACACGCTACGCCCAGCGGCAACACCCTCAGTGCAGTGATGGACAAGCTTGTAGTCAGCAGCGCCCAAGATGGGATGTCCGGCATTGTGGCCATAGCGTTGTTGATCGATTACTGGCTGTGGGTGCTCTATGCGAAAGCCGATGGAGAAGGGTTTGGGCTCTATGTAAACGCCCTGCTGCTGGAGCATGGAAAAGGTGTCGCGAGCACTGTGGCCTACGGCTAGCACTATGTGATCGCTGGCAATAAACTCTCCATCTTCTAAGGTAACGCCTCTGGTCTTTCGGGCATTTCCTTTGGTCTCAATTTCAATCGTTTCTACCCTGCTTTGGAAGCGAATCTCTCCACCCAGTGCGATGACTTGGTTGCGTATATTTTCAACAATTTTGACGAGGCGATAGGTGCCAATATGTGGCTTGCTAATGTACAAGATTTCTGGAACTGCGCCCGCGTTGACTAGCTCATGTAAGACTTTGCGCCCGTGGTGGTCGTTGTCTTTGATGCGGCTGTAGAGCTTGCCGTCTGAAAAGGTCCCTGCCCCCCCTTCCCCAAACTGGGCGTTTGACTCGGGTTTAAATTTGCGTTTGCTCCAAAAGCCGAAGGTGTCTTGCGATCGCTCATGGACCGCCTTTCCCCTTTCCAGCACGATAGGCCGAAACCCCATTTGTGCCAGCAGCAACGCTGAAAACATGCCACAGGGACCCACCCCAATGACGATGGGCCTTGAGGTCAAGTTTTCGGGAGCCTGGGCGACATATTGATAGCCCATGTTGGGCGTGGGGCTAACGCGCCCATTTTTTTTGAACTGCTTGAGGAGCTGTTTTTGCTTTGGAGTTTCGATATCAATGGCGTACACCAGAGAGATCGCATCTCGCTTGCGGGCATCGTAGCTGCGCTTGAAGATTTTGTAGCTAGTGAGGTCGGCTTCGGAAAGTTTTAATTTTGTGAGAATGGCTGACTTTAGCTCATCTTCGGTGTGGTCTAGCGGTAGCTTGAGTTCTTTGAGGCGCAGCATAGGCGAAGTAGCTGAGTCAGCGGTTCAGGCAGGTCTTTTGCTTAGGGTATCTAGTATATAGCGTTTACCGTGTTCGGCTTTTGGCCTCATTCAGCAAGCAATAGATATTTACAGGCCCGTTTTAGTCGCTGAGCATCCAACAACGGACGTTGCTGCAAGCTGGTTCGAACCAATTCAGCAGGTACTTGCTGCGCTGTTTGCAAAAGAGTGAGCTGAAATATCGAAAGGCGCTTCATTGGTGGGAAACGTAACTGATAGTAGTAAGTTAGTAAAGAGTCCAGACGCTGGAGAACAAGTGAGATGAGTAGAGAATTTAATGTAGTGATTGAGAAAGATGCTGATGGCTACTACGTTGCCACTGTACCTAGCTTGCGAGGCTGCCACACACAGGCCAAATCTTTGGACGAGCTTGTAGAACGTATTCAAGAAGCAATCTCACTGTGTCTGGAGTTTGAACAAGAGGTCGGCGAACCGCTTGAGTTTGTTGGAATTCAAAAAGTAGCCGTACAAGTATGAGTCAGCTACCGAGTTTGACTGGGAAAGAAGTGATCAAAGCATTAAAGAAAGTAGATTTTGAGGTGGCAAGAGTGAAAGGTAGCCACCATATCTTGGCCCATGCTGATGGCAGGCGAACGGTGGTGCCAGTGCATTCTGGTGAAACATTGGGAAAAGGGCTACTTTCTCAAATACTACGCGATTGTAAGCTGACAAAAGACGAGCTTAGTCAGCTCGTCAAATAACTAGAGGTCGTGCTGTTGTCATTGCTGTATCCAAGTGTGGTTATCCTGATGTGCGCTAAACGTCTGACAATCCAGTCTGTCGCAAGTGGGCTTTAGAAAATTTCAGTTAAAATCCCTAAAAATGCTGATTTTCCATCTTCCGTGTCGGTTTCGATACGAGTAATACAATCGCGGATGCGAATGATGAATATTCTGGGGTCTTTTACAGCTCAATGGCCTCATTTATTACCTGCTCTCTAATGAAGTGATGAATAGACTTGGCAGGAACAAGATCGATCTTTCGTCCGAGTCAGGCCTCTAGATCATAGATGAAACCTACTGGGACCCAAGAAGTTGTCTTTTTAATGTTGTAATCAATCAGAAAATCAATATCGCTCTCTTGAGTTGCTTCGCCTCTCACCACAGATCCAAAGACTCGAATATTGGATGCCCCATGTTTTTCGACAATCGAAAGAACGTCCTGTGTCTTTTCGCTGAGGACATTCTTGATATCTGAATTTGGCACCTTTGCAAAGGTCATACACATTTTGCCTTTTTGGCTATGGTCTTCCTACATCATATAGCCTGTGTTGTTGTGTCAATGCCTATATGCTTATCCTTGTGAAAACGCCCGGTAAGCCCAAAACGCCACGGCATATAGACAACAGCCAACAAAGAATCCTGAGACACATCCAATCACAGCGCCGACTACTAGGGCGGATAGGCTGCCAGTGTTGAGCACAGGGAAAAGCGCCCCTGCTACCGTCACCATTGTTGCGCAGAGAATAAATGCCCAAGCTGCCACCACCCACGGCGTAGAGAGTTGCGACTGCTGACGATGAGGCTCCATCGCCTGTAGTGAAACAGTGATAAGCCCAAGTATGATAGCGAGCCCTACCACGCCGCCCCCATACTGTAGCCACTTATACATCGGCACCACCACTGGCGAAATGCCTATTTCACGAGAGAGCACGCCAAACTGCTCAACGCCCCAACCGCGAGCATGGGTAAAGCTATCCCAAAGGATGTGAGTCAGCGCACCTACACCGATAGATACAACAATATTGAACACACGAGATAGCGGCAAAAAAGAATAGCGGCCAGGCACTGGCAGCCGACTGGCAATGACCCTGGGCATCAACAATAGCATCGGTCGCCATAGCAAATAGCGACCTATCACCAACAAGGCCAGCCCGCTAGGAATTCCCTCTAAAAAGATGCCAGCAAGGCTATGGCCAACATTGCCTACGGGGCGCAGCGCCAAGAAATAAGAAATATCTGGCACCATGGCCCCCACAGACAGCGCTGCCAAATCTAGCCGCTTTTGTGACAGCCTCCACAGGGGCCATACCGCAATAGGATGAGACAGCGTAAAGGGCATGGGTAGATATCGCGAGACGTTCTTTGTAATGTTAGTGCAAATGTATTAGCGCCAATGTATTAGCGCCAATGTATTAGCGCCAATGTAGCGCCTGTGATGAGTCTATACGATGGTGAAATCTTGGTGGGTGAGTTCGGTTCCTCTTGAGAGCGTAGCCAGCTTAATTGCACGCCGATTGCCAGTGCCATCGGTATCGAAAAACAGTGCGCCAGTTGAGCGATTGTAGAGAATGCGGTCATTGTTATCAGTTGCGATCGCACCCAGTACATACCTCTCTTCATCCAACACACCCGCCGTCAACCCACCGCCAAATCCGCCACCGTACAGCAAAATCGAATCCCCCTCCTGCCGGTTGAAATCCATAATTCTATCTTCACCTTCGTCGGCATAAAAGAACTCAAACGCATCTGCGCCGCTACCCCCGGTTAAAAAGTCACGACCTGGCCCACCGTTGAGCGTGTCGCGGCCCGCACCACCTGTAATCACATCATTGCCCGCTTCACCGTATAGTGCGTCGTCCCCAGATAAGCCTGCCAATACATTGCGGTTGTCTGTCCCAACGATAATATTGTTCCATTTGTTGCCTGTGCCTTGGTATGCTCTCTTCCGGAGCTGTAGATTTTCGACGTTAGCTGTCAGCCGGTAGTTCACAGTGCTGTAGACGCTGTCATTGCCTTTGGCTCTGTTTTCAATGATGCGATCGCCTACATGATCGACCGTGTATACATCGTCTCCACTGCCGCCACTCATTCGATCTTTACCGCCACCGCCATCTAGTGCGTCATTGCCAGCGCCGCCAGAGA
>JBCBKQ010000346.1:0-5121 GCA_038521595.1 Cyanobacteria bacterium J06627_28
ACTGTGCCACTTTGTAGTCGTCACAGCTATCGCGCTGGTAAAGTTTACGGTGCACCGCCTCCATCCCAACGTAGTACCCCTGCTTGTGCTTGGCCCTAAACACTAAAGGAAAAGAGTCGGCCTGCTGATCTACCTTGGATGGAGGCGGTGCACCGTAAACTTTACCAGCGCGATAGCTTTGACGACTACAAAGTGGCAAAGTACAGCCCTAGCGATGTAGAAGGGCGACCCAGTGACGCGCTAGATAAACCAATAGAGTCTCCTTCTACCGATGTGTACGAGCTCATTGTTGTCGCCCGCGACATTACCAAGCAGCGACAGCGGCAGCAGGACATCGTGCAGCTCAATACTGACTTGGAAGCGCAGGTAGACCTCCAGACGGCAGCGCTAAGTGCGGTGCAGGCAAAATACGAAGCGCTATTGCAGACAGAGCGGGCGGCCCATGCCCAGGCCGAGCAGGCAAAAGCCCAGGCACAGCTCTACGCAGATGCCGTCCACAACATGCCAGTGGGACTATACATATGGCGGTTAATGGACAAAGATAATCCGCTCAGTCTAGAAATGATGGCGACCAATCCTGCGGCGACCACGTTTACGGGCATCTCCGAAGGGGCCATCGTCGGAGAAAAGATATTAAACTCTTTTCCGGCGCTGGCAGAAACAGACATTCCCGAAACCTATGCGGGTGTCGTCAACCATCAGCAGGCGGTTGATTTGGGCGATGTCCCCTATGGTGATGGTCGGGTACAAAACGGCATTTTTACCGTCAAGGCATTTCCTCTGGCGCAAGACTGCGTGGGCATTTCCTTTGAAAATGTAACTGAGCTGCGCAGACAGCAGACCCTGCGCCGCGACCAAAAGGCTCAGCTGAAAATATTGTTTGATCAGTCGGCGGTGGGCATGGCTCGGCTCTCAATAGAAGGCCAGTGGATTCAGGTCAACCAGCGACTGTGCGATCTGCTGCACTACCCGATGGCAGAGCTGTTGAAAAAAACGTTTCGAGAGGTGACCCATCCTGACGATGCAGACATTGATAATAAGGTCTATGCTCAGCTAACGAGCGGCGCGCGATCGCAATCTAGCTTGGAAAAGCGCTTTCTTACCCGCCACGGCGAAATCGTCTGGGCTCACGTTACGGTTTCTATCTCCCACGGGGAATCCCATAGTGAACCACGTGGTGAATCCCATAGTGAACCTGATCAGGCGCTGTACTTTATTGCCACCATTCAAGACATTACGGCGCAAAAAGAGGCTACCGCTGCCCTAGAGCGCCAGAAAAATGATTTGCTGCGAGTCAATAGTCAGCTCACTCAGACCATGTCTGTACTAGAGCAACGAAATCAAGAGCTAGATCAGTTTGCCTATGTGACCTCCCATGACCTAAAAGCGCCACTGCGGGCAATTGCCAATCTGGCCACTTGGATAGAAGAAGACATTGGCGCTGACCTTCCCGCTGAAAATATAGAACAGTTCACTCTGCTCAAAAACCGAGTTCACCGCATGGAAGGTCTAATCGACGGCCTATTAGAATACTCTCGGGTAGGCCGGGTTCATCAGAGCCGTGTCCAGGTTGATGTGGGCCAGCTGTTGATAGATGTTGTCGATTTGCTATCACCGCTGGGAGAATTTACAGTAAAAATTCAGCCGGATATGCCAGTAATCATGACCAAAGAGCTGCCGTTGATGCAGGTCTTTTCAAACTTGATTTCTAACGCTATCAAACATCATGATCGCCAGGATGGCCGCGTTGTGGTGTCGGTCAGCGAGCAAGATGATTTTTATGAATTTATAGTGGCTGACGATGGCCCCGGCATCGCGCCGAAATACCATCAGCGCATCTTTACTATTTTTCAGACCCTTAAAGCCAGAGATGATATGGAAAGTACGGGCATTGGTCTATCCATTGTCAAAAAGGTCATCACGGCTGAAGGGGGCAAAATTACGATTGAGTCCGCCGAAGGAAGCGGAACAACATTTCGCTTTACTTGGCCAAAGCAGTTGATGGCTTCAAACAAATGATGTCTTTCATTTTTTCCTTGGCAGGAAAAAGTAAGAGCGTAAAAACAGTCGAAATACCTAATTCTAAACAGATCTATCTTTAGGTAGAAGCTGCTCCATGCTGATGAATGTAAGTATTGTAGGGCATGTCAACTATGCATTAATTTACTATTAGAGACAGTTTTTTGTTCTGTTCGTATAGCAATCTGCACTAGGCTTATTGCGCCTAGTACAGCTACAGTCCTTGTTCTATAAAGCTTAATGCTTAGCCAGCTGCTCAACGCATTAAGCAGCTGGCTATAATTTTTTCATAAGTCTTTTTCATAATTTTTTTGCTGTCTGTTTTTTTGACTGAAAAGCAACAAGGTCTTTGAAAGTTATTTTTGTTGGCTGGTACTTAGTGTGAGTTAGTACGCTTAAAGAGTGCGCATACGCAAAAGCTAACCCTAAGTTTTGTAGATACTTTCAGTTGGACTTGAAGAATATGTCAGAGATAGCAATTACAAATATCCTGCTTGTCGAAGACGATACTGTCGATGTGATGAACGTTCGTCGCTCCTTTAAGAAAGCAAATATTACGAATCCTTTATTTGTGGCAGGCGATGGCATAGAGGCGTTGGCGATACTCAGAAATCAGTCTGAGACAGTCCACATGCCAGAGAGCCGCCGGTTGGTTTTGCTAGATCTCAACATGCCAAAGATGAACGGACTAGAGTTTTTGACCGAACTTAGAGCCGATGAAAAGCTCAAGCGTATTCCGGTGATTGTGCTCACAACGTCCGATCAAGAGCGCGATCGCATAGAAGCTTTTAATCTCAACGTAGCAGGCTACATTCTCAAGCCCGTGACGTTTTCAAACTTTGCTGAAGTGATGGCCGCACTCAACCGCTACTGGACACTGTGCGAGATGCCATAGCTGAGCTCTGCGCTCACTTGCTGCGATACTTGCAATACCTGCCTGCGACACCCAAAAAAGGAATTCCCATCGATAAGCTGACGATGGGGAGCCATAGAGCCTATCTTGGGAATCATCATCCTAGGGAATTCTTAAGAAGATTTAACTCTTTAGTGCTCTGCTTAACAATTAATTAACGAGAATAACCATAAAGCTATATCCATAGGCACTAATCTCTACTGTGTTCAATGAAATATATTTTGATTATTGGGCTTACTGTTGTCAACGCATGGCTCAATCATGACGACCTAAATGCGTTTCTGCGCTGCCAGGTTGTTGGCTAAGAGTGATTGATCTGCTGCAGCTTATTACTAAATTCTGTGTTTTCGTCATTTCTGGTGACTTGCACCTTACTAATCGCTGTCGCACGCACGTCCCTTATTTTCAGATTCAATTCTCAAGATAAGCAATGTCTTCTTCAGCAATGCCCCCCTCATTAGACACAACGCTGCACATACTCATCGTTGATGACGACGCGGTAGATCGTATGGCCCTAGACAGGGCCCTTCACAAAACGGCTTTTGATACGGTTATTTCAGAAGCGACAGATGCCGATGAGGCACTAGATGCGATCGCAAGTGAGCACTACGACTGCATTTTTTTAGACTACAATTTACCCGGTCGCAATGGCTTAGAGCTAACCCGAGCCATCCGTAACCAAGATATCCGCGTCCCCCTCATTGTGCTCACCGGCCAAGGCAACGAAGAAACCGCCGCAGAGCTGATCAAGGCGGGCGCTTCGGACTATTTGCCCAAGAGCAAGCTCTCTGTTGAAACTATCACTCGCTCCATGCGGAGTTCTTTTCGGGTTTTTCAGGCAGAGCAGATTGCCAACCGTGCCAACCAAGACCTGCTCGAAAAAAATAAGCTACTAGAAAAAACAAACAACGAGCTAGAGCAGCAAAGGCAGCAAATCTACAAGCAAAACCTGCAGCTTCAGGAAGTGTCGCGGCTGAAGTCTGAATTTTTAGCAACGATGTCCCATGAGCTGCGCACGCCGCTCAATGCCATCATTGGCTTTTCACAGATTTTGCTAAACCAGGGCAAAGGCCCTCTAAACGGCAAGCAGCAAGATATGCTCGGCCGCGTCTTAGCAAACGGGCGCAATCTACTGGTGCTAATTAACGATATTCTGGCCTTTTCAAAAGCTGAAGCGGGTCGCCTAGCGCTAGAACCCGTCGAAACCGATCTCTCCTCATTGGTCGAAAAAACAGTAGAAGAGATTCATTCTCTCGCTGCTCAAAAGTCTCTGACGCTGACTAGCGAGATTTCTCTACAAAACCCTATCGTGTGCAATGACCCCACTCGGCTGCGCCAAATCATCGTAAACTTGCTGTCCAACGCGATTAAATTCACCGAGACAGGCAGCGTGACCGTGACCGTTTCAGATCAGTTGCCGAGTGCCGAAAGCTCCCACGAAATACTGCTGTCCGTCAGCGATACCGGCTGCGGCATCAGTCTGGAGCATCAGGTTAATATCTTTGACCCCTTTCACCAGGCCGATCAAAGAACCACTCGAAAGCACGACGGCACTGGCCTTGGGCTCGCGATTACTTACTCCCTGGTAAAAATGATGCAGGGTGACATTACTATCGACAGCAGGGTAGGCCATGGCACAACATTTTTAATCGCTTTGCCCAGAGAAGTCCAGCCCCGTAATCTTTAGCTTTTTTGGCGACGCAGCTCGCACCAGCAGCAGCCAAACATTATGAACAGATATTATGAAGAGACATCATGAACAGAAGGTGGCTTCTAGAGTATGCGGAGTACGCATCCGCGCCTTGCCATATCTGTCTTTAGTTAGAAACGGGTGAATCTTCGAGATGCTATCTTTGTTACAAATGTAACAAATAAAGATGCTAAAAACTGAAGTATCTGAACTGTTCTTGGCTTGTGAGCTTGTATTTTATGTCAGGTTCATTAGTTTTCTATTTTTCACACAAGCTATATTGACCTAGTCCTATATATAAAACTATATATAAAAACCGTGACTCCAGACTCTGTAAGCATTCTCGCCGTTGATGACGTTCCAGATAATCTGTTTATTTCAGAATCTATCTTGGGCGATGTCGATCCGTACCATCTTCACTGCGTGGAAGATGGCCAGGCAGCACTAGATTATACTGTAGAGTCTCCACCAGACTTAATTTTGTTAGATGTCATGATGC
>JBCBKQ010000347.1:0-5106 GCA_038521595.1 Cyanobacteria bacterium J06627_28
AGCGACATGATTAACAGCGCCAGTGATGATCGTGGCATTATCAAAAAGTACAATCGAAACCAAGTCGCTAACAAGGCGATATCTTTTGCCTGTGCGTTGACAAAAATGCCAGAAAGCGAGAGTGAGTGTCTGTCAGACACCTTTATTACAGCAGAGATGTCTCAAACCCTTAAACAGCTGGCTAAAGAAATTCCTGAACGGTCATCAACACCCAACAGCTGGTATCAATGGGCTCAGCAACTAGAATCTACTTGGTTAGAATTCTTAGGTGTCGATCGGGAGTTTGTCCTGCTCTCAGTAGAAGAAGCTCAAGCCTGGCAGCAATACATTTACCTCACCGAACTGCTATTGAGCTGCCAAGCATCAACCCTTCACCTGTCGCCAGCGGCTCGAACGGCTATGGAACAACAGTTACTCACATAGCCTCACACGGATGAACCATCAAAAGCCAAAAAAGACAAATATTTCTATTGTCTCTAGACTCCTTGAGATTGCTGATCAGCGCCTCTTGGTGTCTACAGGACATCGCCTCGACCCGCTGGAAACTATAGTCCTTAAAGGCACCTTAGAATCTAAAACTTATCCGGCTTTAGCGATCGCAACTCACCACTCTTCCAAAACACTCAAAGATGTCGGCGCTCAGCTATGGAAAAAACTATCCATAGCGCTGGATCAACCCGTCAAAAAAAGTAATGTTAAGGCCCGCTTAGAAGCCTGTCAGGCCGCTTTTGCATCACAGCCTCTAGAGATCATGATCGTTCCCCATCAGCCAGCCCATCGGCAAGACTGGGCAGACGCCCCAGAAAACTCCGCATTCTTTGGGAGAGAAGAAGAGCTTTCACAGCTTCGACAGTGGATTCTTCAAGACCGCGCTCAGCTAGTTACCATTGTTGGTCTGAAGGGCATCGGTAAAACAGGGCTGACGATTCGGTTGGGCATGGGTGGCATCGGTAAAACTGAACTGTCGCTCAAGCTCGCCCAGGGTCTTCAAACTGAATTTGACTATGTCATCTGGCGCTCTTTGCTAAACGCGCCCTCACTCGATACTATCCTGCATGACATCCTGCTGTTTCTCTCTAATCAGCAAGAAACCCAATCTGCTGAGTCACTCGAAAAGACTCTTGAGACCGTTCTAAAATATTTCCAGAAAAACCGCTGTCTCCTGATTTTAGATAACGTTGAGTCCATCTTGATAGGGCAGACGCCTAAGTCGGCAGAGTTTTCGGCAGGAGAATACCGATCAGGCTATGAAAACTATGGCCTCTTCTTTCACCGCGTAGGAGAGCTACCGCATCAAAGCTGTTTATTGCTGACGAGCCGAGAGCAGCCTAAAACTCTTCAAGCCCTGGCCAAACATCAGCCTAATAAAGTCCGTTTGTTCCAGCTCCACGGCCTCAAAAAACAAGCGGCGAGGCATCTATTTGGGCACAGTTTTACACCACTAGATAAAGAAAAAGCCAAAGAAAAAGCCCTGGACCAGGTCATCCAATTCTATGAAGGCAACCCCCTTGCCCTAACCCTGGTTCTAAAGAGAATCCAAAATCTTTTTGGGGGTGATATTGTCGAGTTTTTAGCTCAAGATAATCCTTTTTTCGCAGATATCAGCGATTTACTAAATTGGCACTTCAATCGATTGAACCCAGCTGAACAGGAAGTTTTGTACTGGCTAGCAGTCACCCGCGAACCGACTCCTATTGAAACGCTGAGAACCGACTGCCTAACGCCAAACCTCAAAGAGAAAATTCCCCATACGCTAGCCTCCTTACAGTGTCGATTACCGATTAATCAAAGCGCTTCAGGCTTTAGTTTACAGCCTGTAGTTATGGAATACCTCACTGAAAAGCTGATTAAACTTATCGCCCATGAGATTCAATCACAGCAAATTCACTGGTTCAATCAAATTTGCTTACAAAAGGGTACGGCCAAAGACTATATCAGAGAAGCTCAGCGTTGCTTGATTTTAAAGCCGTTGACCCATCGACTCTGTCAGATGGCGGAGCGGCCAGCGGCGTTAGTCAGCCATCTCAATCAAGTCTTAGCCTGTGTAAAAGAGACCACCGTACTACGCACAGGATACAGTTCTGGAAATTTATTGTCGATTTTTCGGACCTTAGAAACTGACTTAACTGGCTATGATTTCTCGCACTTAACCCTTCGGCAAGCCTACTTGCAAGGCATGACTCTCAAGCAAGTCAACTTCTCTCATGCGGATTTATCTACCGCCGTATTCACTCAATCTTTTGGTGGGGTTTATGCGATCGCCTTTCACCAAACGGGTGACTATCTAGCCATCGGCGACTCAAAAGGAGACATTCGCCTGCTGCGTTCAACAGACTATCAGTTAATTCGATTGTTGAGTGACGAGCGCTCAAACCTATGGATTACAGCGCTGGCTTTCGTGGCTGGGCGTGACTGGTTAGTCAGCAGTAGCTTTGATAAAACTGTCAGACTCTGGGATGTACAGACCGGAACTTGTCTGAGAGTGTTTACCGGCCACACCCAGTGGATTTGGGGCTTAGCGCTCAGCCCAGATAGTGATCTGATTGCCAGCTGTGGAGATGATTGCACCATCAGATTATGGGATATCGCCACGGGCCAATGCGTCCGGGTATTAACAGACCACTCAAACTGGGTCTGGGCCGTCGCGTTTAGCCCTGATGGCAAAACGCTGGCCAGCGCTAGCTACGATTGCACCGTTCGCCTATGGACGGTAGAAACAGGCAAGTGCAAGCAGGTACTTCGCGATCATGAAAACAGCATTTGGTCACTGGCCTTTAGTCCCGATGGCAACACGCTAGCAAGTGGTGGCCTAGACCACACCATTCGGCTCTGGGATATGACCACGCATATTTGCACTCAGACACTCCGTGGTCGCACCAAAGAGATTCGCACCCTTGCCTTTTCACCCGATGGCAAAACGCTGGTGAGTGGAGGGTTTGATGGCACCCTAAAACGATGGGAGGTGGAAACAGGGCGTTGCGTTTTCACGTATCTGGGCCATCAGGTCGGTGTGCGTGCCGTCGCCATTAGCCCAGACGGTCAGACACTGGTGAGTGGCGATCGCCAGGGTCTACGCATATGGGACTTGCCCAGAGGGCATTGCTTACGCTCGCTGACAGGCTACACCAATTGGGTATGGGCCTTAACCATCTTTCCTGCCACGCTATCCCAAAGCCCAACGTCCCAACGCCCAACGCCCCAAAGCCCAACGTCCCAGAACCCAACGTCTCAGGCGCAAACCGTCCTCACTGGCGGGCTAGATGGCATTATCCGCCTATGGAATATTCAAACGGGCACCTGCCTACAAACCATCGAAGCCCACAACAACTGGGTATGGCAAATCGCCTGTAGTCCTGACGGAAAGACGATTGCGACCTGTAGTGATGACGTCACCATCAAACTCTGGGATAGCACCAGTGGCAGCCGCATGGGGGCACTCCAAATGACACTACGAGGGCATACTGATGGCGGCATTTGGACCCTAGACTTTAGCCCTGACAGCCAGCAGTTAATCAGTGGGGGGCAAGATGGCACGTTGCGCATTTGGTCGCGGGCTACGGCTCAACGCCTCAAAGTGATAGAGGCACATGACCATTGGATTTGGGCCGTATTGTTCGATCCAACAGGCAGCCAGTTTGTGAGCGGTAGTGACGATGGCAGTATTAAGCTGTGGGAAAGTGAAACCTATAAACTCAAGCATGTCTGGCAGAGTCAGAGGGGCGTCAGAACGTTGGCATGGCTGAGCGATCGCATCCCCTCACAAAAAGAGTCCCTCCGCTTGGCCAGCGGTCATGCAGATGGCAGCATTAAGCTATGGTGTATCCCGCCTGAAACCAATATCCCTGAAACCGCCACCCTTGCAACCGCCACCCTTAAACTCGACACAACAGATCAACCCATCACAGCGCCTATCAAAACCTTCGAAGGCCATCAGGGCTGGATCCTCTCACTCAAATTTCATCCTCAAAACAACACACTGATTAGCTGCGCCCAAGACAGTCAGGTCAAGGTTTGGGACATTGAAACAGGTGATTGTTTGGCCACCATGACAGGACATCAAGACTGGGTGACCTCGATGGATGTTTTCTCTGAGTTGGAGATTTTGGTCACTGGCAGCGCCGATGAAACCCTTAAAATTTGGGATTTACGCTCATACCAATGCCTCCAAACAATAAAGTTGCCCTTACCCTACGAGGGCATGGATGTTCGCCATGCGGTCGGCCTCACCGCCAGCAGACGGCAAAACTTGTTAGCGCTGGGTGCGATCGCATAGCCCTTCCAGCGAAAAATCGCGTAAACTTCTCTGAGGGACGCAAAAAACGAGGCCACCTGCTATGGAGCCTAAAAAAACAAACTTTAATACCGAAAAAAAGCTTGAACTAGCCGACCGTCTTCTACTGCGCACCACAGATAAAGGGCTCGATACACTTGAGCGGCTCGTCCTAAAAGGAACCTTAGAAAATAAAAGCTATCAGGCCTTAGCGAGCGAGGCCCATCGCTCACCCAAAACTCTCAAAGACATCGGCTATCAGCTATGGAAAAGACTCTCTCTGGCACTTGCTCAACCTGTTAAAAAAAGCAATGTAAAAGCTCGTCTAGAAAGTGTTCAAAAGACCCAGTCAGCCCCCCTTGGGCGCAAAGACTGGGCAGACGCCCCAGACGTCTCAACCTTTTTCGGTCGCGAAACAGAAATCACCTGCTTAAAAAACTGGATTCTGCGCGATCGCTGCCGTCTGGTCGCCATTGTCGGCATGAAAGGCATCGGTAAAACAGGGCTCACCGTTAAGCTTGGCATGGGTGGCATCGGCAAAACGGGACTGTCGTTAAAGCTAGCCCAAGGCATTCAAGAGGACTTTGACTATGTCATTTGGCGATCCGTACTCAACGCTCCATCTCTAGATCATATCCTCCAAGACATCATTCAATTTCTATCCGATCAGCAAGAAACCAGACTCTCCGATTCACTCAATACTAACCTCATTACCCTCCTAAAATACCTAAAACAACATCGCTGCTTGATTGTTTTAGATAATGTAGAGTCTATCTTAATGGCCCATGGTCATGACCCCTATAATCATGATTCCAGTGAAAACCCGACCAATATCA
>JBCBKQ010000348.1:0-5095 GCA_038521595.1 Cyanobacteria bacterium J06627_28
ATTCAAAAGCTTGACTTGTTCGAAAAGAACGTCTGAGAAGAATGTCGCTTTTGAATTTTTAAGTTAGCCAACCTCCTCTTGAACAGACGTTTTAACTAACACCTACAAGTGTAATATTTTGAGGAATGAAAAACATCTCTCCAAAGAGACACATCTGTTTCCACAGGGGGTTCAAGGCGATTTAGCATTAGCTAAAAGACACGAAACCACGTTAAAAACACTGAATCGATAGATCATTTAGGCCAGGGCATTGGAGTGTCACCAAAGGCATTTCGGCAGATGTTTTCTTACTTCTTATTTTAGAACAATAGGAAGCCTTTTTAACTGATTCATACTAATGCTGAAGGGTACACAAACTAAGGCGTTAACTTTTTAACCCTGGCCCTGTCTGACAAATGTTTTCTCGTCCTAGCGTCAGAACGTTCTATCGATAGCCTTCTGGCTTCTTTTGCTCATTAACTACAGTTCGGTAATCTAGGATACTTTTCTTGCTTATTTTAAATATCAAAAATTGTAAATACGTAGGGATTTTAAGAAAAATGCTGGGGCAAAATTTGGAGCAAAAGACCGCCATCACATTTGTCTCTCTGCTTTTCAGGCCAGATCGGTGTAAGCTTATGGGCGATTCGACGTATCGACTAAGCGTCGGCGCTGGGCTGGCGCTTTATATCTAGCGCTTCATACACTTTGCGCTTTACACAGTAGACATGAATGCACTCCTATTAACAATTTATTTTTTGGTGGTGCTCTATGTTTTGTATCAGATGGCGCTGTCTCTAGAAGACAAGCTAGAGGACAAGGTCAGCATCAACCTAGACACCGATTTTTTGCGAGAGCAGACTCAGTTACAGCTCGATTGTCAGGCCGATGCGAAGAACATCACCGCTAGTATCGATGAGATTGGGTTTAAAAAAAGCAAGCTCAAACAAACCGTTCTGACGCTCACTATCAAAAAAAAGGTTACCAAAGAGCAGCTAAACTCACCTGAGCTGTCAGATCTTAAAAAGATGGGCTTCAGCGAGGCCGATATCTTGAACCTGCTGAACAAGAAGCTGACGATCAGGGTGTCGCCAATGGGAAATCAGCCATTGAAGCCCATTCTTTATCTATCTATTAGTGCAAACAATGACACAGCAGACATGCAGCTGTATATCAACTGGGACCGCAGCTCTCTGGAAATGTTCAAGCAGGGCAATCGCATTATTCGCAGTACGCCCAATATGCCGCGTGACCTATCGCAACCTCAAATTTTTAGCGTAGTCAATCCGGGGCAAGTCACTACCTCAAACGTCACTGTCGAAAAAAATTATTTTTACAATCCTGAAACAAACCAGGTGGAGCTTGCCAAACCCCTGGTGAACTTAAAGGAGCGCATTGAACTATCACAAATGACCGATCCGACAAAGGCAGAAAAGAACGTTCAGCCTCTATACAATCTAGACCTCATGATTGGGCTCAAGCATGTTACCGAGCCTGATCGTGAACTGATTAATCTCTTAGTGCCTTTTAGCTTTGAGCTAGAGATTAAGCCCGATCAAATTGCACTGCCACCGCTAAGATGGCTGCTCAGGCATTTCGGTCGCCGAAATCGACCCGGCGATGGCAACTGGTTTTGGGGCCGATAAGCTAATTTTGGGACTGATTTTGAAGCGCATTTAGGATAGTGGACACCACATCACAGGAACCGTAGGCGCTACCTGAGCAGGATAACGATACACTAAATACCTAGAGTTGGCTCAGTGGTTGCGGAGCGCTGATGCACTACGTGTATGGGTGTCTCTGAGGAAAGTCCGGGCTCCCGAAAAGTCAAACTTGCTGGGTAACGCCCAGTGCGGGCGACCGTGAGGAGAGTGCCACAGAAACATACCGCCGATGGAAAGGTGACTTTCACAGGTAAGGGTGCAAGGGTGCGGTAAGAGCGCACCGGCAGTATCGAGAGGTGCTGGCCAGGTAAACCCCGGTTGGGTGCAAGGCCGAGGAGCGACGGTTGACTTTTTACCGGCTCCGACGAATGTGTGCCGCTTGAGGCGTTTGGTAACAGGCGTCCTAGATAGATAACCACCTCATGGGTTCGTTGGAGCACGTGAGAACAGAACCCGGCTTAGGTCCAACTCTACTTTTTTAGTTTGTTTTTGGTTTGTAGTGGGTGCGCCCCGACTGACAGATGGCTGATAGTTTGCTCGCTCCGCACAATTCTGATTTGACTGGACTGCTCGCCCAGCTGGGGCTCTCACAAGCGGTCGTCAAATTAGAGCTATTGCAGCTGGCACTGGTGGATATTTCGAGTTCGGCAGAGCGCAACAATGAAAAGCTGGAGTTTCTGGGTGATGCAGCGCTGAGGCTGGCGGCGGCAGAGTTTTTGATGGAAGTCTATCCAGATATGGTGCTGGGTGAGATGTCTGCGGTGCGATCGCAGCTAGTGAGCGATCGCATTCTAGCCACCCTAGCAAAACACTACAGACTAGGCCAATATCTCATCCTTTCTAAAAGCGCAGCAGGGGACAAAGCCGGAGAAGACTCACGCCTCGCCGACACCGTAGAGGCCATATTAGGCGCCCTATACTTAAGCGCTGGCAACCTCAGTCTGATTCGCCCCTGGCTAGATCCGCACTTTGAAAGGCTCACTCACGAGCTGCGCACCGACCCAGCCCAGCAAAATTACAAAGCGGCCCTGCAAGAACTCACTCAGTCCAACTTCAAGTCACTGCCTACCTACAAAGTCACCGAAATCAGCAAAGTGCATGGCGACGAAGAACGCTTTCAGGCAGAGGCATGGTTTCAAGAAAAGCTGTGGGGAACGGGCAAAGGACGCTCCATGAAAATGGCTCAGCAGGCCGCTGCCAGAATCGCTTTCAATGAATTGAAGCAAGCAATAGCCAAAGACGCGCTCTAACCAAAAACTCTCTAGCCAAAGACCTTCTCTAGCCAAAGACGTTATGCGGGCATCCTGACGCCATAAGGCACCCATAGAAGAAAACACTATGACAAATACTGCCAACCCTGAAGCGCCCATGAATTCTGCTGCTCCGATTAACTTGGCACTGTTTGGAGTAGGCCGGTGGGGAACGCATTTACTGCGTAATTTTTTGGCCCATCCGCAGATTAAAGTGCGCGCAGTGGTGGAGGCTTCTGAGACTCGGTTGGCGGCATTAAGAGAGGAGCTAGATGATAGCGTTGCGCTGATGAGTGACTGGCGAGCGGCCATGGCACTTGAGGGACTAGATGGATGTGCGATCGCCACTCCAGCCGCCACCCACTACGACCTGATCGAAACCGCCCTCAAAACCGGCCTCCACGTCCTCGCAGAAAAGCCCCTCACCCTAGATGTCGCTAGCTCCCAAGCCCTCTGCGATCTCGCCAAACAACAAAACCGACAGCTCGTCATCGACCACACCTATCTCTTTCATAGCGCCGTTGCCGCAGGCAAAGCCGCCCTCTCAGACATTGGCACCCCCCGCTATGGCTACGCCACCCGCACCCACCTCGGCCCTGTCCGCAAAGATGTCGATGCCCTCTGGGATCTGGCCATCCACGACATTTCCATCTTCAACCACTGGCTAGGCGAAAGTCCCGTACAAGTGCAGGCCCAAGGCAACAGCTGGCTACAGCCCAATACCAAAACACCCCTATCGCCAAATGGCCTCGCTGACGTCGTCTGGTGCCGCCTTCAATATCCCAGCGGATTCCAAGCCACCCTCCACCTCTGCTGGGCCAACCCAGACAAACAAAGACGCCTCTGCATCGTCGGCGACCAAGCAACCCTCATCTTTGACGAGATGAATAGAGATACGCCTTTAGTTCAACAAAAAGGAGACTTTGCAGAACAAGACGGCTGGTTTACACCACAGAATATGGCGATACAACCTGTTGCCGTGCCGCCCTCTGAGCCCCTGAAAAATGTCTGCGAGCACTTTGTTGAGTGTGTGCAAGAGAACAAAAAATCAGCAGTGTCTTCGGGGCAGCTGGGCACAGCATTAGTGGCTGTTTTAGTCGGACTTTCTAATTCGCTAAAGAAAGAGAGCCAGTGGATAACTATCTCCTACTAACTGACACAATGAAGAAGAATGCCAAGAATTTTACCAACATCATTGAGATAGTATTCATCCAAATCGGCATCTATAGTATCGCCTCGTAAACGTAGAAATTTCCAGTTGCTGCCAGTTGTAATCACACCATAAATTGCAGGGATAGGATTCTGATGTCGCTCATTGAAAATCTGAGCAGCGACCATTTCTGCAATGCATTGACCAATGCCGGAGAGGATATTGTCATTTTTCGCTTCGACGACTGTGATGACGGGCGATTCTATAATCAGCTGTTCCGGTGAGCGACTGATCAAAAAGTCACAAAAGCCCGATAGTCCTTTTTCGGGAACAACGTTGAACTCTCTGCCAGAAAAGAGGCTTATCTGACCGACTAACTGCTCTTTCAGCTCGTATAGAATGGGCGCGATGATGAATTCTGATTTTGACTTTTCTGTACCGATTGCGATCGCTAGCGGACTGTACTTTTCCAAAAGCTGCGTTAACAAATCGCTGCATTGTACCGGAGCAATCTCCCCAAAGAGACTAGCGCGATCTCTGATTTGAACATTCAGCTCTCGCTTGATATTGTCCAACTTGAATTGACGGTATGGCATGGCGTTCGTTATGTGCAGCTTATTCGCTAGAACCGTACGGGTCTATTCAGGTTAGGGCTAGGCTACTGTGTCCAGGGTGCTGTGACATTATCGAGCTGTTCACGCTCTGTTTCAGTGATTTCCCAACCGAGCGCACCCGCATTCTGCTCTGCTTGCCTCGCATTTTTGGCACCGGGAATGGGCACCACTTTACCTTTGCTAATCAGCCAGTTTAGCGCGACCTGAACCTGCGTTTTGCCAGTGACCTCCAGCCTGCTGGTGCTCGCCGACTAGATCCTAAATTCAGCAAAAAAGGCCTGCAAAAAATTGAACCCGTGCTCGCCTCTCTGCAATCTATTGGTGAGGCCCATGGCAAAACGCAGGTTCAGGTCGCGCTAAACTGGCTGATTAGCAAAGGTAAAGTGGTGCCCATTCCCGGTGCCAAAAATGCGAGGCAAGCAGAGCAGAATGCGGGTG
>JBCBKQ010000349.1:0-5093 GCA_038521595.1 Cyanobacteria bacterium J06627_28
CATACCAATCTCGACGATCCTTGGGTGGATTCTTCCAACGCCTAATTCCCCCATCTACCACATAACTTTTGGCTATACCGCTAAGCTCCGACGCTATGATGCGAAGAAAAAAAATGAACAGAAAAAGACGCTGCCAATCGACAAAGGCAGGTCTAAGGTGGCCCTAAACTACAGCGATGGGACTCTTCCAGACCATGGCGACCATGTTTGGGTTAAGTACAATTCCAAAAGTTATGTGGTAGATGGGGGAATTAGGCGTTGGAAGAATCCACCCAAGGATCGTCGAGATTGGTATGAGGGTTGGGTGTGTATAACGGGTGCAAATATTGAAAGTAAAAGAAGCGAGCGCGTGTTTTTATCCCAAGAAAAAGACGCCTTCATCAATATTGACAACACAATTGTGCAACTCTGGGAGGAGCTGATTCGAAACTACCAACAAGAGCATCAGAAGGAACTTCTTAGAAGAAAGGAAAACAACCAGAAACCAGATCACTACTTAGGTAGCGATCCAGGAGAAACTGCTTGGTCTCGTCATGTGTATATTCCAGAAGAGATAAAGCTAGAAAAAGGCACGCTATGCTACGTCGAACTCGACAAGGGAAATAATGTCATTGGCGTGCAGCCTGTCACAATTTCCCGGCGACTTTTTGATAAAGCGCCGATTAAATTAGTCGATAACTCGCTGAAGCCACCAAAGCAGATTTCAGAACTTTCTCCCGCTGAGCGAGTGTTCGGCTGGGTGAATCAAAAAGGCAAAGGCGGCTACAAGGGCAACCTGAGAATTCATGCAGTGAACTGCCAGAGCCATGACCCGATTGAACCCTTTGGCGACGAGGGGTTACCGCTGGCAATATTAGGGCAGCCAAAGCCTTCTCAGTTTCGGTTTTACGCCAGCGACGGCGAAGGTGATCCTATTTCCAGCCAGCTAGAGAAGCGCGATGGCTACAGCCAAGGGCAAAATATTCGAGGGCGTAAAGTATATCCTCACCACAATTCACTGCCTGCCGATCATTGGAAAGATCCAACTGACGGACGTGAGCGCAACTACCGACAAAGCAACGACGCCCCAAAAGTACGCTCCAATCAAAATCGCTCTATAAAGAACTGGGTAAAACCAGGGACGATCTTTACGTTTAACATTGATATCACGAATCTCTCTACCGTAGAACTTGGCGCGCTACTGTGGCTGCTAACCTTGCCTGCTGAACATTTTCATCGGTTAGGCGGTGGCAAACCCTTAGGTTTTGGCAGTGTCAGGCTGGAGTTAGACCCAGCGAAAACCCTGGATTTGCGCACAGGGGAGCAATGGAAAAAATTCTACAGTTCCCTTCTACCCATAGAAACACCACCCGCAGACATCCATGAAAGCATCGCAGCATTTAAGACCGCTGTGAAAACAGACTATGGTCCCACATTTGAAGAAACCGATTTCATCAAAGCCTTTTTGACCATGGCAAAGGGATTTGAGGATGGATTACCTACTCACTATCCGCGAACTCAAAGTCAACCGGAGCCCAAAGGTGAAGGGTTTAAGTGGTTTGTGGCCAATGAACAAGTTGGCAAGGGAGGTCGGTTGAATCTTCCCTTGCTAACTGAAGACAAAGGACTTCCTTACAAGGCAAAACAATAAGATACAAACTGATTGCAGAACAGCGTGGCGTTTACGAACAACTTTCTATGCAGCGGAATTCTCTTATAGAAGCGATTACCGATCCCAGCAAAAATTTTCTGGCCTTTCTCCTCATCGGGATCTTTGGCCTAGGCATCATCAGTAGTGGCATTTCAAACCTGTTGCTAGAAACCTTGGGTAGCTGGCTACAAAAAAACTACGGAATAAACAAAGTTATTTTTCAGTTAGGCATCATCAGCCTAATTGGGCTCATCATTCTGTTCAGCGTTTACTTCACTAACTTGGCGAGAAGGCTAAAGGCCGTGCTGGGTTATGAAGAAATTCAGGTAACCAGTGTCGTTGCACTAACTAACACTTTCAGCGGTTTGATTGCCATTCCGAGCTTGGGTCGGCATGGGAAAGTGACCCCAGCAGAAATTGCCATCAGGCATCATTGGCAGCAGGGGCGGGGCAGGCTACGCTACTGCTGGCTGATTTGTACGCCAGATGCGCTGAGCGCTACACAGCAGTTTCTTGAACAGCTAAAGCAAGAGTGCCTTGCTCAGAAAATCCCATTTCATACTTACAACACACCAGAGCAGTCTTTTCCACCAGCCGCTAAGATTGCCGCCTCTCTACATGTACGGCTAGTGATGATAGAGCCCAAGTGGGTTCACGATCCCAACCATATTCGTCAGCTGGTTGACCAGTTGTACAGTGAGGCGAAGCAGCAGGCTGGGCTCACCTCAGAACACATTATTGCCGACTACACGGGGGGCACGAAATCGATGACAGCAGGCATGGTGCTGGCCTGTAGCGAACCGGAACGGGAACTGCAGTATTGGGCGAGTCAGTATGGCAATGATGGAGAGATTGTTGAATCGCAGCTGATGAAGGTAACGCTGGCTTATCGCATCAAGGCGGTAAGCCCTTAGCAGTCACTCGCGAACTTGCTTAAAGGCGAGAGCATAAGAGGCGGTTGGAAATGGGCATTTCCAACCGCCTGCTTTAATGCAAGCATTGCCCGTCTCTACTGTCTGATGAATGATCGCCTGACGAATTTCTTGAACCCAGAGAATTTTGAGCTTGCTTGGGATAAAGTTGCCACAAACAGAGGCTGCGCAGGTGTCGATAGAGAAACGATTGCTCAGTTCGGTCGGCATAAGCAGCGCAAGCTTCAGCAGCTGATAGAGCAAGTGGCTAACGACAGCTACCAGCCGCTACCGCTCAGGCAAATTGCCATTCCCAAGAAGTCGAAAGGCTGGCGTATTTTGCGGGTGCCTGCGGTGCGAGATCGGGTTGTGCAGCAGGCGCTGCTCAATAGGCTGCATCCAATTATGGAACCGCAGTTTGAGCCGGAGAGCTATGCGTATAGACCGGGCCGTTCCCACAAGCTAGCAGTCGAAAAGGTAACGGCCTGGCACCGGCAGGGCTATGAGTGGCTGCTGGATGCAGACATTGTCAGTTATTTCGACCATGTCGGTCATGGGCGATTGCTGGCGGAAGTGGCGGAGCGGTTGGGTGAAGGCGTAAGGGCAGAAGACAGCGCATTTAGCTCGCTGGTGTTGCGTCTGGTTGGGCTATGGAATGCGTTGCCGACGCTGACGCGGCAAGGACTTGTTCTACCGACTGAGGGCATTCCGCAGGGATCGGTGGTCTCGCCAATCTTGGCCAATATCTACTTAGACGACTTTGACGAGGCATTGCAGGCCAGCCGTTTCAAGCTCGTGCGGTTTGCAGATGACTTTGTGGTGATGGGCAAGTCACAGGCCCAGGTAAAAGCGGCTCAAGTGCAGGTGAGAAGGCTGCTAGAAGAAATAGGCCTGCGACTGCATCCAGAGAAGACGCGGGTTGCTAGCTTTGACGATGGCTTTCAGTTTTTGGGGCATCGGTTTCTCGGTGACTTAGTTGTTCCTATGAAGCGACCGAAACAAAAGCAAAAAGCCAAGCAAATAGAGGAAAGCGAACTCAAGATTGTGCATGCGGATGCGCCTGCGAAGGGAACGCAGATGCAGCAGGAGATGTTGGCAAGTTTGCAGGCGCTGCATCGGCCTATACCGCCGCCGCTGTTTGTGGTGCTGGGCTACCAGGTGCGGAAAGAAAAAAGGGTGGAGATTGAGTCGAAAGAGAAGATTTGGAGAAGGAGTATGAGCACGCTGTATCTTGTGCAGCAGGGCACAACGGTGAAGAAAGACTATGGCCGATTTGTGATTCGCACGCCGAAGGAAGAGACGGTGGAGGTGCTGATACGAGAGGTGGAGCGGATACTGGTATTTGGCAATGTGCAGCTGACGACCCAGGTCCTCACCAGCTGTTTGGATGCGGGTATTACGGTTGTGTTTTTATCGCAGCTGGGAGACTACAAGGGTCACTTGGTCAGTGAAGCAGCTGCTGGCATGAATGCTTCGCTGGCGCAGTATGAGCGGCGGGGGGATGGCTCATTTAGGCTGGAGACGGCGCGAGGCATTGTGATGGGCAAGGTGATGAATTCTAGGGAGCTATTGCGACGGCTGAACTGGAAGGCAAAGCTCGAAACGGTCGCGGTGGAAATTCAAGGATTGCAGCGAGACTATGAGCGGGCCAAGCTCGCTGGAGATGTCAGTGCGCTGCGGGGGCATGAGGGCGCTGCAGCAGCGCGATACTTTAAGGCGCTGGGGGCGCTGATTACCAATCCGGGGTTTACCTTCACGCAGCGCAATCGGCGGCCACCCCTAGACCCGATGAATAGCTTATTGAGCTTTGGCTATACGCTGCTGCACAACCACATATTGAGTCTGATTTTTGCGGAGGGGCTAAATCCATATTTTGGCAATTTACACGGCTCTGAGCGAAAGCAAATGTTTTTAGCGTTTGACCTGATTGAGGAGTTTAGGGCACCGATTGTGGATGCGCTGGTGATCCGGCTGATCAACCGAAAATCGTTCAGTCCGACTGATTTTACCTGGCCCAATGAGCAGGGGGGGGTGTATTTACAGGGTACGGCGCGGCGTTTGTTTTTGAAGCGGTTTGAAGAGCGTATGAGTTTGCAGATTGCCCATCCAGATATTGCGGAGAAGGTGTCGTATCGGCGGGTGCTGCAGCTACAGGTGCAGCGCTACAAGAAAGCTGTGATGGAGGGGGCAGCTTATGAACCCTTTTTCAAGCGAGCGTAGATGCTGGTGCTGGTAGCTTACGATATACCGGATGACAAGCGGCGTACGAAGCTTGCGACGTTTTTGGAGGGGTATGGTAGGCGTGTACAAAAGAGTGTATTTGAGTGTTATCTCAGCTTGGCTGAGATGGCTGATTTGCATCAGAAGGTGTTGAGTCGGGTGAAGCCAGAGGAGGATAGTGTGCGGTTTTATTGGGTGCCTGTAGATGCTCTGGCAAGGACGCTCACGATTGGCAGTGATCTGCCTGAGCCGCCGCCGGAGTCACATATAATTTAAGGCTTTTTTCCTTGTGCTAGCGGGTTGAGCTGGCATAGGGTGTAGGTATCTGGCAG
>JBCBKQ010000350.1:0-5057 GCA_038521595.1 Cyanobacteria bacterium J06627_28
AATTCCCTATCGCTGGCTAGACGTAGAAACCAGTGAAGAGGCCCAAAAGCTGATCAGCTATGCCGACTCTGACAAAAGCAGCGAGTGCTTACCTCTGGTCATTGCCGCTGATGGAACAAAGCTAGTCAGACCCAGCGTCACAGACTTAGCCCAACAGCGGCAATGATCAGAGGTAAGCACTCGCTGCTTTTGTCAGAGTCGGCATAGTTGATCAGCTTTTGGGCCTCTTCACTGGTTTCTACGTCTAGCCAGCGATAGGGGATTTGGTTGCGAGAGAGAAAATCACGCAAATCGTGGGAGAGAGAAGACCAGCGATCGCTGATGACCTTTACCCCCTTGAATTCTGGCTTGAAGCTGGCCTGCCAGTCTTGAATCAGGTCATCTAAAACAGGGTAAAGCTTCTCCTCTGGTGGATCCCAGGGCTTAAGCAAGTAGTAATCGAGGCGAGCATCGTTGATGGCAGAAATTGCGGCATCTGTATCTGCATAGGCGGTGAGGAGGGCTCGCTTGGCCGCTGGAAAAATCTCGCTGCCTTTTTCTAAAAATTCGACGCCGCTCATGCCAGGCATTCGCTGATCAGCCAAAAATAATGCGATGGTATCGCCTCGCAGTTTTAGCTGTTCGGTTGTTTCTAGGGCAACGATGCCTGAGTCGGCTCGAACAATGCGGAATTTATCGCCGTATTGTTTGCGCAGGTCTCTTGAAATAGATTGAAGCACCGCCGGATCGTCATCCACGGTCAAAATAATGGGCTTGTCAGCCATAAAAGCTCCTGATGGTGGTCAGTTCCAATTCTGTGTGACCTTTTCTGTGTAACATTTTCTGCGTGACATTTATGGCTGCATCCTATCAGTGGAGCAGGATGTCAGCATTTGAGAAGGCACTATTTCTATCTAAAGTAGGATTTTACTCAGTGGGTTCTCTGTCTGATGTGTTTTCTATTACGTTCGCGTGCATTTCACTGAGCTTTCACTGAGCGCCTAATCCATACACTTGCACAGCATGAGCCCAAACCATTTTTTCTCGTCGGTAAAAGCTTCGATAACGTCTAACTGATGAGCAAAGAGTGTCTTGGACATTTGCTCCAAATCAAATTTTCGAGAAATTTCACTGAGGATGCGATCGCCTTTCGCAAACTCCACAGTCAAGCCCAAATCCTCTATCCGGATATGCTGCGCTATTAGACTCTCTAAAGACATCTCAATTTGGTTCTTTTGGGTGTTGTAGGTGGCTACATGGGTAAAGTTTTCAAGGTTAAAGTCGCCTTTAAATCGTCGGTTTAAGTGGCGCAGCATATTGAGATTAAATGCGGCGGTGATGCCTTGGGCATCGTTGTAGGCGGCTTCTAGCGTAGCGATATCTTTTTGTAGATCTAACCCGAGTAAAAAATAATCGCCCGTGGATAAAGATTGTCGGATGCGTGAGAGAAAGGCCGCACACTCTGTGGGCTGAAGATTGCCGATAGTGCTGCCGATAAAGGCAATAAGTCTGGCAGGGAGCTGCTTTGTCGGTAGGGCATTGAGCGCAGGTTCGTAGGTGCTGGCGATGGCCTGGATAGAAAGAGTCGGATATTCTTGCAAGAGCTTTTGTGCGGTTTCGCTCAGCATGGTGTCGCTGACGTCTACGGGTAGATAGCGCAGTGGGTAACCTGCCGATTGGTAAGCGTCTAGGAGGATGCGCGTTTTGGTGGAGCTACCGCTGCCGAGTTCGACGATTTCACAGGGGCCGGTTTGTTGTGCGATCGCACCGCTAACCCGCTCCAAAATCACCGTCTCTGTCCGAGTAGGATAATACTCTGGCAGCTCACAGATTTGCTCAAACAGCTGAGAGCCTCGCTCATCGTAAAAGTACTTTGGGGGCAAATACTTTTGAGGAGAGGCCGTTAACCCTTCGATAACATCCTTTCCTAGCGTTGTTTGTTCATCTACTTCGCTCATTAAGTTTGTCATCGTCAGTCTAGAGTCCGCAGTCTCTGTCATAGAAATCCCTTATAGAATGGCTCAGTCGGCGCATCGAACGGCGCATCGAAACCCTGCAAATAGCTCTCTTCGGTGAGGATGGTACCAATTGCGAAAGCTGTTGCGCCTAGCGAAATGTGACGTCGCCCAGCTGCCCCCTCGCAGTACGCGATGTTTTTGATCGAAATAAAGCTGTGAATAGCCAGGATAGGGAAAGGGACGAAAGCCGGGATATCCCTCAAACCAAGAGGCTGTCCACTCCCAAACGTGCCCTGTTGTTGTTTGGTCAGCTGTCGTTTGGTCAGCTGCCGTATCGATGAACGCTAAATTCGCTGCTTTTTCCCACTCTGCCTCCGTAGGCAGCCGCTTGCCAACAAAGCGAGCATAGGCCTCTGCTTCGTACCAGCTTACGCCGCAGACAGGTTGAGAATTTGCGGCCTCAGGCATCTTTGGCCAGTACAGCGGCTGACTGACACGGGCCTGCTGCTGCCAGCGCCAGCCTTCAGGAGACCACCATCTAGCAGTTTCATAGCCTCCCGAATCGATAAATTGCTGAAACGCTAAACAGGTGACTGGTGCGCTATCAATCCAATAATCGTTTAGCCAAACGCGATGGGCAGGTCGTTCGTTGTCAATAGCGTTTGGTGCGTCGCTCCCTTGGATAAAGTCACCAGCACTAACGAGTGTCACTTTGGATGGGGCAGGCTGTGATTGTCGGGCAGAGTTATGCCCTGGCAGTTTACGTTTTAATCGATGCAGGGCCAGCACCATCCGCATCGTTTCAAGGTGTTGACTTTCGTGCTGAATGAGCCAGTGCCATAGGCGAAGCTCGTCTTCGGCGTTTTCTATGTCTTCTATGTCTTCGGCGTCTTCTGAGGACTGCGTTGGGTCTCGCGTTTTTAGATAGGTCAGCGTAGCCTCTCTCACCACTGATAAGTACGCTATCAAATCTGCCAGGGTAGGCAAGTTTTGCCGCTGCGCTTTAGGCAATCCATCTGCGGCAAAGAGCCGTGCGTACTGTGGAAACAGATTGGGTTGCCCTGCTAACACTTCTAAAATCCATAGGGATTCAGTGTAGGCGATGTGGCCGAGGTGCCAGCCAATGGGGCTAAAGTCTGGGTGGGCTTGCGATCGCAGTTCTTTAGTAGAGAGATCGTCAATGAGCGCCAATGTTTGGCGGCGACAGTCTTGGATAGTCAGATAGATAGGATCGCGGGTCAGCGTAGCGTGTTGGTGAGCATTCACGGTATACATTCAGGGCGTATCAGCAAAAAGACGACGGCAAACCTTATGCAATACTGCCACAGGTTTTCATATTCAGTGCGTTATCTATACTGATTAGTTTACTTTGGGGATGAGATTGCCAGTCTGCTTGGAATAGGGGCTCGGAGCTAACCAGGATCGAATTGGGAAAACTAGCGGGCTCTTTTAGCCAGTACAGTGAGGGCGCCGTCTGCTGATTGTCATAGCGCAGTGAAATTAGACGATGGTTCGTGCTTTGATGGTCTGTGTGTTTGACCGACAGAATAATGTTGGCAGCTATTCTGACATGGGCTGCGTTCGCCATGTCTGCCAGTAGGCGAATGGTCTGGCGTAGCGCTTCTGCGAGATCAATGTTGGGCTGCGTCTCTAAATGGTGAATGAATAGGGCAAATATATGTTCTGAATCGGTTAGGCCTTGAAGGCTGCGGTAGGCGCGATCGCAGAGCTTTTGGCGAATGGGACGTTGCAGTGTATCAAAGAAGTTTTCGATGAACCCGTTATGCACAAATAGCAAACTGTGCCGACCGTTGACCCATTTGAAGGGCTGGCAGTTACTGAGATCTACAGGCATTTTATCGGTGGCGCTGCGCAGATTGACGACGAAGTTTTCGGCGCGGATATATCGGCAGAGGTCTGGCAGTGAGCGGTCATTCCACATAGGGAGAATGTTGCGATAGACGAAAGCCTCCTCTGGCGCAGACGTCGTTTTTTTGGAGCTGGGGGGCGGCGATATCGCCTGCCAGCCTAGGCCAAACCCATCGCCATTGAGCACTGCGTTGTTGAGCTCTTTGGGTTTATAGCTTTGCACCAGCATGGAATGCGCTGGCTCTAGGACTAGGTGATCAATCGAAATAGCCGGACCGAGATAGCCCAAAATTCTACACATAGAGACAGTTGTACAGTTGGCGGTAGTGCACCTACATTTAAATAGTTTGCATCCCACAAACACTATCAGGATTAACCATGCCAAAGCCACTGACCGAAGGGCCTGTCCGCAAACGGCTGGTAACGCTGACGCTGCCAATGGTGGGCGGCATTTTTGCCATTGTTGCGTTTAATTTGGCCGATACCTATTACGTGGGCCAGCTAGGCACCAATCAGCTGGCCGCGATGAGCTTTACGTTTCCGGTGGTGATGACGTTGGGGAGCTTAGCCCTGGGCCTTGGGGTTGGCGCATCGTCGATTATTGCGCGGGCGATTGGGGAGGGCGATCGCAGCCGAGTACAGCGCTTTACAACCAACAGCCTGACCCTGGGTGTGGTCGCCGTTGCACTGCTTTCTACCATCGGTTTACTCACGATTGATCCGCTGTTTACGGCGCTGGGTGCCGGGCCAGAGGTGCTGCCTTTTGTGCGGCAGTACATGCAGGTGTGGTACTTCGGCATGGTGTTTTTGGTGATTCCGATGGTGGGCAATAGCGCCATTCGCGCATCGGGCGACACCGGAACGCCTAGCCTCATTATGATTTTCTCAGCGGGCTTCAATATTTTGCTCGATCCGCTGTTGATTTTTGGGTTTGCGCAGATTCCGGCCTTAGGCTTAGTCGGCGCGGCCTGGGCAACGGTTATTGCCCGGGCAATGACGCTGGTGGCGTCATTGCTGGTGCTGCAGTTTAAAGAGCGTATGCTGTCTTCTCATCTGCCAGATCTCGAAGAGACGCTGTGGTGCTGGCGCGATGTGCTAACGGTAGGCTTGCCAGCAGCGGGGTCGAATATGATTACGCCCATTTCAATAGGAGTGATTACAAGTTTGCTCGCGGTACATGGGCCGCTGGCAGTGGCAGGGTTTGGAGTGGCTTCGCGGGTAGAATCTTTTGCGATGATTGTGCTGCTCGCT
>JBCBKQ010000351.1:0-4969 GCA_038521595.1 Cyanobacteria bacterium J06627_28
CCCACCGTCAGTGGCACAGCGAGACTTGGCAACAACTCTCTCCTGTCAGGATTCGCGATAAATCCCGGCGGTGCCAATGGCATCGTGGCCAACGGCACGAATGTCACCATCGAAGACAACACCATTACCAACGCCAATCGCGGCATCAGACTGCCTAATATCGATGGAGCCGTCAATATCGCCCGCAATCAAATCTCAAATACAACAAACGAAGGCATTCTCTTCCGTAATATAGACGGTAATGACAATACTACTATCAACGTCAACAACAATACGCTAACCGCCCTTGGAGATCGAGGCATAGAGTTTGCCCTTATTGAAGGCAATGCCACTGCCAATATTGCACTCACCAACAACCAAATAAACAATGCTCAAGATGATGGAATTTTCTTTAATGATATTCAAGGAGACGCAGTTGCGACCGTGGACATTAGCAATAACACCATCAACGGCGGCAATGTCACACTTGATGGCATTGAGCTAAATGGCACCGATGAACAGGCCAGGCTAACGCTGACAGTCAATAACAACCAGATTAGTAACATCACAGAAGACGGCATCCAAATTGACGGATTCACAGGCACTTCTGTTGCAAATGTAACCGTCGCAACAAACCAAATAAACGACAGCAGAGACGGCATTCGGTTTTTCATGTCAGAAGGCGATGCAAATGCAACAATAGCCGTTATCGGCAATACAATTACCACGAGCAGAGATGGTATTTTCTTTGATGACTTACTAAATAATGTAACTGCTAATATTGTTGTTCAAGGCAACACTATTACAGGTAGCGCCACTAGCCAAGAAGGTATTTTCTTTGATGACATCAGCAGTATGGTGACGGCCACACTATCGGTTAACAACAATACAATCACTAACGTGGGTAGAGAAGGCATAGAGATTGATCCCATCAGAGGTAACGCCACTGCCACTGCCACCGTAAACAACAACATCATCACAAACGCTGGGAGCGATGGCATCAACATCGACCATCGATCAGCCAATAACTTTTGTCTCACACTCGATAGCAATTCAGTCACCATGCCCGCAGGCGATGGCATTGAGCTAGTCAGCGGAGGCACGGGTCAATTTCAAGTCATTAACCTAGGCACACTCGCCGCTCGCAATACAGGCGCTCTCAGGCTTTCACCGACCCCTGGCAACTTTATAAACGGCACAGCCGGAACGGCTCCCTGTCCATAAAGTGCAGATCCATAAAGTGCAGATCCATAAAGTGCAGATCCCTGTAATGTGTCAGCAATGTGTCAAAGGCATTTGGCAAAAACCCACGCGGTAGCGCACTAAACCATAGCAGGAGAATAGCGTAGCAAGACGTAGTCGTCTCCTTTGGTGTTTGCTACTCTAAGAACAACTGCTTGGAACGATTGTCAAAACACCGCTTGCCCATGAACCCAGCAACAACGCCAGACGCCCTTAGTCTCGCTGAGCTAACTCCTCAGATAGATAGTCTAGTCATTGAGGACGATAGCCCCGTTGACAATTTCTTCTCTGCCAAGCTACAGCGCATGTTGGTTGAGATTCTCTACAGTTCTTGGGTGAGTTTTGGGATGGAGCGTTCTTTCATTGCTGATGCAGATATTGGCATTTTTTCATCCGTCAGTCGTCCACCGATTGTGCCAGATGTCTTTATAAGCTTGGATGTAGAAGCACCTCAAGACTTTAGAGAAAAGAAAAATCGCACGTATCTAGTATGGGAATTCGGTAAGTCTCCTGATGTTGTCATTGAGATTGTTTCTAACAAAGTAGGAAATGAGCTAGGTAGCAAGCTACGAGACTACGCTCGCTTGGGAGTCAGTTACTACGTGGTACTAGACCCGTTACAGCAGCTAGAGGCCAAGACTTTACATGTTTTTGGGTTGAACCAAGGCGTGTATGAACAACTTGAGAAGCCTTGGTTAGACCGAGTTGGACTAGGCGTCACGCTCTGGGAAGGAACGTTTGAAGGTGTAACAACGACTTGGCTAAGGTGGTGCGATCGCGATGGACGGCTACTACCTACCGGCGCAGAGCGAGCAAGCCAAGCAGAGGCCAAAGCTGCAAAACTAGCTGAACAGCTAAGAGCTATGGGTGTAGAGCCTGACTTGCTTAACTAAACTGCTGTCTATGACCCTTGCCGCAGCTTTTCAAGTACGCTTTGGTCTTCCATCGTGGTGGCATCGCCGACGACGTCTTCGCCACTGGCGAGGTTGCGCAGGAAGCGGCGGATGATTTTGCCGGAGCGGGTTTTGGGCAGGGCGTCGGTAAATTGGATTTCGCCGGGGCGGGCGATCGCACCAATTTCCTTCACCACATGCTGCTTTAGCTCAGCCTTCAGCGCATCACTAGAACTAAACTGACTGTCCAAAGTGACAAAAGCATAGACATCTTGCCCCTTGAGGTCATGCTTTCGACCGACGACCGCAGCTTCTGCCACCGCAGGGTGAGACACCAGCGCTGACTCAATTTCCATCGTGCCCAGGCGATGACCTGACACATTGAGCACATCATCCGTACGGCCCATCACCCAAAAATAGCCATCCTCATCTTTGCGGGCACCGTCACCGGCAAAGTAAAGGTACTTGCCATCTTTGGGTGGAATGTGCTCCCAGTAGGTCTTACGAAAGCGCTCATCGTTGCCGTACACCGTGCGCATCATGCTGGGCCAGGGATGCTTGACGACGAGGTAACCCCCTTCGTTGGCACCGACAGGATTGCCCTCAGCATCGACCACGTCTGCCAAAATGCCCGGAAAAGGTTTGGTCGCAGAGCCTGGTTTCGTCGGCGTCGCACCGGGCAGCGGCGTGAGCATAAAGCCGCCTGTTTCGGTCTGCCACCACGTATCGATAATAGGGCAGCGATCGCCGCCGATGACCTTTCGATACCACATCCAGGCTTCGGGGTTGATGGGCTCGCCCACAGTGCCAAGGATGCGCAAAGAAGACAAATCTCTAGCATTGGGCTCTTTGTCGCCCATTTTCATAAAGGCACGAATGGCCGTAGGTGCGGTGTAGAAAATGGTCACGCCGTACTTTTCTACCACGTCCCAAAATGCGCCAGGGTTAGAAGGCCGGGGCGCACCCTCGTACATCACGCTGGTGGCACCGTTAGACAGTGGGCCATACACGATGTAGCTGTGGCCCGTAATCCAGCCCACATCTGCGGTACACCAGTACACATCGTCTTCTTTGATGTCAAAGGCCCACTGGAAGGTCATGTGAGTGTAGAGGTTATAGCCGCCTGTGGTGTGGACGACGCCCTTGGGCTTGCCAGTGGTGCCGCTGGTGTAGAGCACGAAGAGCAGGTCTTCACTGTCCATCGGCTCGGCGGCGCAGTCGGTGGAGGCAGACGGTTTTACATCGTGCCACCACACGTCGCGGCCTTCAGTCCAGCCGATGTCTTGCTTGGTACGCTGTACGACGAGGACATTGGTGACAGAAGGGACGGCGTTATTTTCTAGGGCGGCATCGACGGCGGGCTTGAGGCCCATGGGTTTGTCTTTGCGAAAGCCGCCGTCTGCGGTGATGACGACCTTGGCTTCGGCGTCGTTTAGGCGATCGCGCAACGCTTCAGCACTAAACCCACCAAATACCACCGTATGAGCTGCCCCAATACGTGCACAGGCCAGCATCGCTACGGCGGCTTCAGGAATCATCGGCATGTATAGACCAACGCGATCGCCCTTTGCTACCCCCATGTCCTTAAGTACATTCGCCATCTGACACACTTCTGCATGTAGCTCAGCGTAGGTGAGCTTGCGAGAGTCACCGGGCTCACCCTCCCAAATCAGCGCCGTTTTGTCGCGCTTGTCTGTCTTGAGGTGACGGTCTAGGCAGTTGTGCGAAATATTAATTTTGCCGCCGGTAAACCACTTAGCAAACGGTGGCTGCCAGTCGAGTACGGTGTCCCACTTTTCAAACCAGTCAAGCTCTTTCTCAGCCAGCTTTGCCCAAAAAGTCTCCGGGTCAGCCGCCGCTTCGTCGTATAGCCTCTGGTAAGCCTCCATGCTCGGTATTCGAGCATTTTTGGAAAACTCGGCAGGTGGTTCAAATACCCGCTGCTCTTGCAATACCGATTCAATTTTGGAGTCTGCCATTGGAAGGTTCGCCTGTAAACGCAGTGTCAACAAATACTAGGTCAAAAAATATGTAGGTAAAAACCTTCCAAAAGATTACTGCGAATGAGCAATCTATAGATCGTTCAAGCTGTGTTCCTTAATATTCTAAAAAAGAAAACACTGTACAAATCGTTCTTCTTCTTGGTGCTACCCTGTTGAAGAGGGAAGTTAAATGACAACGCAGAAGTTAAATAACAACGCAACGGTTACCTGCACTCACGAAAAATATCTGGAGAATATCTGACAAGCGAAGAATATCTGACAAGCTTTCTGTCGCTTTTATGACAGCGTGTTTGTATGAACCACCTATCGTTATAGGCTCTATCGGTCATTGCGCCGTTCGGACGCAGATAGAAAGGTTGAGATAGAAGCGTTGAGATAGAACAGTTACAAAACTGACACAGTCAGGTTGCGAGAACTTTGAGAACACCTACTTTTAAGAACATCTATCTTGAGAGCACTCACTTTTGAGAGCACCCGCTTTTGAGAGCACCTGTTTCAATAAAGTTTAAGGATAGAAGGAATAGCACATCAGGGTGAATAACTATTAAGAGCCAACAAAAAATATGTCTTTGGTACATATTCGTAATCTTTGCGAGAAGTTGAGACACTTGCCGTCTCGCAACATGGAATGTCGATACATCATTAAATATGAGTGCTATCGATTTAAAAACCCTGAAATTTACCTGAGCAGCTACGTTTAAGGCTGACTCAGAACGATTAACTTTATACTTTTAAATTACTGATGATTACTCTAAATCGACTCGGTCAGCGATTCCGAACCGGTGGCAGGAGGCCACAAAAGCGTTTGTCAACAGCCTACCCATCTCAGAAAAGACGCCCTGGATCATGCAG
>JBCBKQ010000352.1:0-4932 GCA_038521595.1 Cyanobacteria bacterium J06627_28
AGCGATCGCTGGTCTTCTCTCTCCCACGATTTGCGTGATTTTCTCTCTCGCAACCAAATTCCCTATCGCTGGCTAGACGTAGAAACCAGTGAAGAGGCCCAAAAGCTGATCAGCTATGCCGACTCTGACAAAAGCAGCGAGTGCTTACCTCTGATCATTGCCGCTGATGGGACAAAGTTAGTAAGACCCAGCGTCACAGACTTAGCCCAACAGGTTGGCTTGCAAACCGACGCCGAAAAGCCCTTCTACGATTTGGTCATTGTCGGGGGTGGCCCGGCTGGACTTGCTGCCGCAGTATACGGTGCTTCTGAAGGTCTGCGCACCGTCATGATTGAAAAAGAAGCCCCCGGTGGCCAAGCCGGTACCAGCTCTCGCATTGAAAACTACCTGGGCTTTCCGGTTGGTCTTAGCGGCGATGATTTGGCCCGCCGTGCGGTGACACAGGCCAAGCGATTTGGCGTCGAGATTTTGACCCCGCAGGCCGCCACAGGACTCCGGGTAGAAGATAACTATCGCATTGTGACTCTGTCAAATGGGAATGAGATTAGCTGCCATGCGCTGATTTTGGCGCTGGGTGTTTCCTGGCGAAGGCTGAATGTTCCTGGCGTTGAAAAATTCACGGGCTCTGGCGTGTACTATGGCGCGGCAAAAACAGAAGCCCCTGCCTGCGACGGCGAAGAGATTTATGTGGTCGGCGGTGCGAATTCCGCTGGTCAAGCGGCCATGTATTTCTCTAAGTTTGCGCGAAAAGTGAACATGCTGGTACGCGGTGAGTCACTGGTTAAAAGCATGTCGCAGTATTTAATAGACCAAATCGACGGTACTGAGAATATTGAAGTCATGCCTTTTCACAGCGTGAAAGCGGTCCATGGTGAAGCGCGGTTAGAAAAAATCTCTGTCGAAGATTCTCAGACTGGGGAGATAAAGTCATTTGCGACTAACTACCTGTTTATTTTCATCGGTGCGACACCGAGTACAGAGTGGCTAGAAGATATCGTGCAGCGAGATCAAAAAGGCTTTTTGTGCACGGGGCCAGATATTGACGCTGAGCGGCCCTGGCCGTTGGAGCGCGATCGCTTCCTGCTAGAAACAGACGTCCCCGGCATCTTTGCTGTGGGTGATGTGCGCCATAACTCTGTAAAACGTGTCGCCTCTGGCGTTGGCGAAGGCTCCATTTGCGTACAGTTTGTTCATCGGCATCTGGCTAATGTCTAGTCCAATGTTTAACCCAATGTCTGGCCCATATAATGGTGGTGAATCACTCGCGGGTGGAAGACATGCAGGAAGTTAAAAAGCTAGGATTTCAACCCTGTAAGACAGCGATTCCGCTGCCGGAGGATGCGATCGCGGTTTTTTGCAGACGCTGGAAGATTGACGAACTCTATTTATTTGGCTCTATTTTACGTGACGATTTTCATGCCGACAGTGATGTAGACACAATGGTACATTTCTCTACTGACTCACAGTGGAGCTTATTTGATCTAGTGGAAATGAAGGCAGATCTGGAATCTGCCTTTGCTAGAAAAGTCGATATTATGACAAAGAAATCAGTCGAAGACAGTACTAATTGGATTCGACGCCAGGAAATTTTGAGTTCGGCAAGGCTTTTCTATGTCACGAGATAAGGCTTCATTAAGAGACATTCTCAAAGCAGGTAATAAAATCCTCTCATTTGCAGCGGGCGTCCTGACCACTGAAGAGCTTGCCGCAGATGAAATGCGCCTGTCAGCAATCCTCTATGAATTTATCGTCATTGGTGAAGCAACCGGGCGAATATCTAGCGAACTCAGAGAACAGCATTTAGAAATTCCCTGGAAGAAAATGGCAGGTATGAGAAATATCTTGGCCCATCAGTACGACAGTGTAGATTTGGACTTGCTTAGGCAGGCAATTGAGAGCGTTTTGCCCGATGTCCTAAACAAGATTGAACAGATCATCTAGTAAGGGTCGAGAGGGTTAGGATGCTTTGTTTGGAAACGCTGTCAAAGATGAAGCCTTTTGATAGTTTGCCGGAGAGTCGGCTGGCGTGGATATGCGATCGCGCCAAACACACCCATCTCGCACCAGGCGAAGTCCTCGTCAGAGAAGGCGATACCTCCCTCGGCTTTTTTATTCAACTCAACGGACGAATAACCGTTAGTCGCAATAGCAGTGGCGCAGATATGCCTGTGGGTCGCCATGAAGGTCCCTCTTTTTTCGGAGAAATTCAAGTCCTTACCGAAGATCTAGTCCCTGTGACGCTGACTGCCGATACCAAGACCGATCTTTACCAGCTCAACTGTCCTGACTTTTTAGATCTCATTCACAGCTGCCGAGACTTTGAAAAAGAGATTTTTCGCACCGTTGGCAAGCGGCTGCGCGGCCTAGAGTCCTTCATTCAAAACCGCGAAAAAATGGCGGCGCTTGGCACCCTCTCTGCCGGACTTGCCCACGAGCTCAACAATCCAGCTGGGGCGCTGGTACGTGTCATGAAAGACATTAAGCCTGCCGTATTAGAGCTGCAGCGAATGAATCTTGTTTATGGTCAGGCGCAGCCCGACGATGGCCACACAAAAGAATGGACTGATTTGCGCGATCGCGGCTTTAAAGCCATCGAAAACCCAGACAGCGATCCACTCGCCCAAGGTGACAGAGAAGACGCACTCACCGACTGGCTAGAAAACTACGGCGTAGACAACGCCTGGGAGCTGGCAGAGCCCTTAGCTGCAGGACTCATCACCCCAGAGCAGCTCGCACCCGTCACAGAATGCTGGAAAGATAACACCACCGAGCTGCGAGATATGGGCATCCGCTGGTTGGCCCTTTCCTTTGACGTGATGGGGATGATTCGCAATGGACTAGATGGCGCTGAGCGAATCTCTCAGCTGGTCGGCTCCATGAAGTCTTACTCCTATATGGATCGCGCCGCTCAGCAAAAAGTAAACATCCACAAAGGCATAGAAGACACCCTCAGGCTGTTTGAATTTAAGCTGAAATACGGCATTACCGTAAAGCGAAAGTACAGCTGCGACATTGCAGAAATCATGGCCTACGGCAGCGAGCTAAATCAGGTGTGGACAAACCTGATAGACAATGCCATCGACGCTTTAAACGAGGCTAAAACGCCCTCTCCCACCATCACCATTCGCACCTGCCAAAAAGACAATCACATCATTGTAGAGATAGAAGACAATGGCCCCGGCATTTCACCTGGGGTGAAAAATCGCATTCTAGAGCCCTTCTTTACCACTAAGCCCATGGGCAAAGGATCGGGTTTAGGGCTAGATGTTGTTCGTCGCATTGTGCAAAACCGTCATGACGGTAGTCTTCTCATCGACTCCCAGCCCGGAAAAACCTGCTTTTCAGTCCGTCTACCGATAGGTGCAGAATAGAGAAAATCTGCTTATTCTGTAATAACCCAGCCGTTTCTTTCTCACAACTCCATGAGCTTTCATGCCGCTATCACCTTCCTGCGTGAGCTGAATAAAAACAACAGCAAAGAATGGATGGATGAGCATCGTGATGAGTACGAGCAGACGAAGGCGTTCTTGATTGGCTGGATTGAAGCGCTAAATAAAAAGCTTGCGAATGTTGATGATGACTATTGCGTAATTCCGGGCAAAGATGCTCTCACCAGAATCAACAACAACCTGCTTTACCATTCGGATCTGCCCACTTACAAAGATCACTTTGGCATTGCCCTAGATAGCCCCAAAGACAACGGTAGCTTTTATTTACACATTGGTCTCAACGGTAGCTTCATCGGTGGTGGCTACCATCGGCTCGCCTCAAAAATTTTGAGCAACATTCGCGACACCATCGCCGACAGTGGAGACCAGCTGCAGGCCATCATCACCCAAAAATCATTTGCTGAATTCTTCACCGTTCTAGAAGACGCTGACAAGCTTAAAACAGCACCACAAGGCTTCTCACAAGATCACGAATACATAGAGCTACTCAGGCTCAAAAGCTACACCGTAAAGCACAGCATCACCCAAAAAGAAATCATGAGCGACGACTTTACTGACATCGTTATCGATGCCTATAAAAAGATGCGCCCCTTCCTTGACTATCTGAACAAAGCTGCAAAGGATTGAAAAGAAAAGTCAGGCAAATTTGATCGCGTTTGCCCCTCGTCTCTGCACATCAATCAGCCTGACGAAACCGATAGCCAACGCCGCGTACGCTCTCTATCCAGCGTCCTTGTCCTTTGATATCTATTTTTTTCCGTAGTCGCTGAACGCATACATCGACAACATTTGTGCTGGGATTAAAGTCGTAGCCCCAGACGTGTTCGAGCATTTGAGTGCGGGTAAAGACTCTTCCGGGCGATCGCATCAAATACTCCAGCAGATTAAACTCTCGCGTTGTCAGCTCTACCGCCTGGGCCTCACCCTGCTCACCGTCTAACGCGCAGGTTACCGTTCGAGTAATGCGGTCTAGCTTAAAGGGGCCCACCGTCACCAGGTTCTGTCGCTCACCCACGCTACGCCGCACCACCGCCTGCATTCGCGCTACTAGCTCCTCGACAAAAAAGGGCTTCGCAATGTAGTCATCTGCCCCTAGGTTCAACCCATGCAGGCGATCATCCAGCTCATTTCGCGCCGTTAACAATATCACTGGTGTATTCCGCCCTGCCTGTCGCAGGTGCTTCAAAATAAACAGACCATCTTTTCCCGGCATCATAATGTCCAACAAAATGACGTCGTATTCATTGCCCAGTGCCTTTTCATAAGCGATGTCGCCATGGTCGCAGTAGTCCACCACAAAGCCGTGCTCCTTTAGGCCCACCTGCACAAAACTCGCGATTTTAGGCTCATCTTCTACAAATAAAATGTGCATATCTCAGGTTCCTTGACCACTGCTATCGATACTGTCGCATCTGCCGGCATCACCGTAACGAATGAGCCGCGCTTGTATAAAAGCTACAGTCTCACTTCCTCTTTTTTCGGC
>JBCBKQ010000353.1:0-4869 GCA_038521595.1 Cyanobacteria bacterium J06627_28
AGCAGTTTGCTGAACAGGCCTCCATTGGACCTGAACTCTTTGAGGTGATTAAGCAACCTACTCGCTATGTAAATCAACAACGACAGCTAAGCGTATTTGACTCCACAGGATTTGCGCTAGAAGATCAAGTTGCAATGAATATGATGCTGGACTACGCTAAAGCTCTAGACCTAGGCAGCTGGGTTAGCCTAGAGAGTGCGGCAGCAGATGTGAAAAATCCTTACGGTTTTGTGGTGGGTGGTTAGGGCGATGGATTTTTCTTGGTCAGAAGAACAGCTGGCGTTTAAGCAAAAGGTGATTGACTTTGCGCAGAACACGCTCGACAGCAGCGATATCATTGAGCGCGACTACTCGGGAAAGTTTTCTTGGGAGAATTGGAAAAAGTGTGCTGACTTTGGCATTCAGGGACTGTGCATGCCAGAGGAATACAGTGGTTCGCCTGCGCTGGATATTATGACAGCTGTGCTGGCGATGGAGGCAATTGGCTATGGCTGTAAAGATAATGGCCTGACGCTGGCGCTAAATGCGCAGATGTGGACAGTGCAGATTCTACTTTCGCAGTTTGGTTCACCTGAACAAAAGCAGAAGTATTTGCCCCAGTTGTGCAGCGGGGAGTGGATTGGGGTACATGCGCTTTCTGAGCCAAACTCCGGATCGGATGTGTATAGTTTGAAGACTTCGGCGACCAAGTGTGAAGGTGGTTATACTCTCAATGGGCGCAAGAAGTTTGTTACTTGTGCGCCGATTTGTCATCTGGCGCTGGTGTTTGCCACGATAGATGAGGGCTTGGGCAAGTGGGGATTAACGGTGTTTTTAGTTGATCGGGATATGCCGGGGTTTTCTACGGGGCCAGTAAAGGAGAAGATGGGGCTGCGGACGGCGCCCTTCGGGGAAGTCTTTTTTGAAGATTGTTTTGTTCCAGAAGAGAATCGCTTGGGGCCAGAAGGCGCGGGCTTTAGCTTCTCTCACAGTTCGTTAGAGTATGACCGGTGCTTTAACCTAGCGAGCGAGCTAGGGGCGATGGAGCGTCAGCTGGAGCGCACGATTGACTATGCGAAGTCCCGTGAGCAGTATGGCCAGCCGATTGGTAAGTTTCAGTCGGTATCGAACCGGGTGGCGGATATGAAGCTGCGGCTAGAAACGGCACGGCTGCTGCTGTACAAGGTGGCTTGGCTGAAGGAGCGGGGTGAGCCCGCAATGCTGGAGGCGGCCATGCTGAAGCTGCACTTGAGTGAGTGCTATGTGGCGTCGGGGTTAGATGCGGTGAGGATTCATGGTGGGAATGGATATTTGACAGAGCATGAGGTGGAAAGAGACTTTCGTGATTCGGTGGGCGGTGTGATTTATGCGGGCACGTCGGATATTCAGCGGAACATTATTGCGAGATCGCTGGGGCTGTGAGCATGATGTATTTGTTATCTCAAATTCTTGATCGGTCGGCGGCGCGCTATCCAGAGCATGAGGCATTTCGCTGTGAGGGTGTGGGGCTTACCTATACTGAGATGTTGCAACGGGCGAATGGCCTGGCGCAGTGGCTGGTGGCGCATGGGGTGAAGCGGGGTGATCGCGTGGGCATTTATTTAAGCAAGTGTCTGGAAAGTGCGATCGCTGTCTATGGCATTTGGAAGGCGGGAGCGGCCTATGTGCCCCTAGATCCAAATGCGCCCACTGAACGGACGGCCTATGCGATTAATCACTGCGGGATTCGCTGCCTGATTACACAGCAAGGTCGGCGATCGCGCATTCCAGACCTGCTGAAGGCAGCGCCCAATCTCATTAGCATTGTGGGTTTACCCGCTTCCTTTGAAATAAATCAGTCTCTTGCTCGCTGCGACTGGGGGGATTTGCCCATCAGTGACGTTGCGCCTGCTGTGCGTCTTATGGAGCAAGACCTGGCATATATTATGTACACGTCAGGGTCCACCGGCACGCCCAAAGGCATTATGCACACCCATCGCAGCGGCCTCAACTACGCTCGCATGGCTGCTGATACCTACGGCTTGACCCACGAAGACCGTTTGGGTAATCATTCTCCTTTGCACTTTGATATGTCCACGCTGGACTACTTTTCAGGACCGCTGGTGGGAGCAACAACTGTGATTATTCCGGCGGCCTACACCAAGCTCCCTGCGAGTCTTTCTCAGCTGGTGCAGGATGAGAAAATGACGATTTGGTATTCTGTTCCATTTGCACTAATTCAATTACTACTGCGGGGTGCGCTAGAAGAAACAGGAGAAAAGAGAAATTTGAGTTCCTTGCGCTGGGTGCTCTTTGGTGGGGAGCCTTATCCTGCTAAGTACATGTACGGCTTGATGGAGAAGCTACCGAATGCTCGCTTCAGCAATGTGTATGGTCCGGCGGAGATCAATCAGTGTAGCTATTACCATGTGCCGCCGTTGGCTGAAGATGAGCCTGTTCCCGATGCGGTAGCGCCGATTGGGAAGATCTGGCCCAATGCCGAGGAGCGGGTGGTGGATGAGCATGACCAACCGGTGAAGACAGGCGAGATAGGAGAGCTGCTGGTGCGCACGCCGACGATGATGCAGGGCTATTGGCAGCGCCCAGATTTGAACGAGCAGGCTTTTTATCGGACTGAGATTGCGAATCAGACGGCGGTGTTTTATCGGACGGGCGATTTGGTACAGGCGGTTGATGGTAACTATCAGTTCGTCGGTCGCAAAGATCGTCAGGTGAAAGCACGGGGGTACCGAATTGAGCTAGATGAGGTGGAAGCTGCGCTGGTGGCTCACGCGCAGGTGGAAGAAGCGGCGGCCTATACGATGCCTGCTGAGGCAGGCAGTCATCAGGTAGCGGCAGCGGTGATTTTGAAATGGGGTGAGTCTGTGAATGAGTCTGATTTATTGCGGTTTGCGGCTGAAAAGCTGCCTGCCTATGCAGTGCCGCAACGGTTAGAAATTGCAACGGCGTTTCCGCGTACGGGTACGGGGAAGATTGATCGGCGGGCGTTGCAGCTTGCGTCACAAAAAAGAATCGCCTGAAGATATTCCTAGTAGCCACCAATTATCCTTATCGCTCACACTTTTTCTCCTATAGACAAATCACCCATGGACAATCAAGAAATTCTGAAAAAATTTATTAGCGCGTCCTTACTCAACAACCGTCAGCAGGTGGAAGCGGATGACGATTTGCTGGGAGAAGAGATTATTGATTCGATGGGCGTGATGCGATTAGTCGCCTTTGTGGAAGAGACGTTCTCCTGTAAGGTACCGCAGTCTGATATCACCATTACCAACTTTCGCACGATCAAAGCGATTGATACTTATCTCGCGGCGAGGAGCCTGTAGCTGATATGACGCTTGCCCCAGTCTCTATCAACACTGACGCGAACAATGCCCAGTCAGCTTTTGACCAGTCAGCTTCTGAGCTGACAACCGCGCAGCGCTTACTGTGGCTAGGGCAAAAGCTCGCACCAGATTCGCCGCTGTACAATATGGCGTTTTTGTTTACGCTGGGTGGCGAGGTCGATGTAGCCTGTTTTCAGGCTGCTTTTCAGGGGGTAGTCGATCGGAGCGACTCACTGCGAACGGTGATTTCAGAATCCGGGGGTAGCGCTGGTCAGCGGGTGTTACCTCAGCTGGACTATGTTGTAGAGGTGTTGGATTTTCGCGAGAAAGAGAATCCTGAGACGGCTGTGAGTCTGTGGGCTGAGCAGCGGTGTCAACAATTATTTAAGCTCTCAAGCTGTCTGTTTGATGCGGTGTTGATTCGGCTGCCAGCAGGGAAAACGGTGTGGTATCTCTGTCAGCATCATTTGATTACGGATATTGCGACGGTGAGGCTGCTGTTTGCGACGGTGAGTGAGTTTTATCAGCGGGCGATTGAAAACACGCTAGCTGATGCGCCGAGCTTATCGGCTTATACGGCAACGCGTTTACCGATGCCTTCTGAAGCGGCGATTGATTACTGGCGGCAGATTGGAGAGAAGTGTGAGGAACAGTCTGTCACGCTGTATCACCGGAACGAGACACAGTTATCTGAGAAGCCATCGGCAAAGACTCGGCGGGTGTTCTGTGAGCTGGGGACTGAGAGAACATCTGCGCTGAAGGCGTTGGCAATGGATTCGGAGGCGGCTGCGCTAACGCCTGCGCTGTCGCTGTTTAATTTGGTTGCGGGGATTCTGTTTGCTTACTTATTGCGAGTGGGTGTCCGGGTAGATGAGTCTTCAACGGAAGCGGCTGGCAAGCGGCTGGCGATCGCAACGCCTGCTCATGGCCGACCTACTAGAGCTTTGAAGGAGACCTTGGGCGTTTTTATGGAGCTGTTTCCGCTGCTGGCCGATGTAGAGAAAGGAGAAAGTTTTGCATCTCTTTTTTCTCAGGTGAGTGAGGCGAGTGGTCAACTATTGCGCTATGCGGAGCCTGGGGCGAGTGAGGTGGCGATGCGCCGAGAGGTCAGTGTGGTGCTGAATTTTATCCATGCGAAGCTACCAGATTTTGCGGGGATGTCGGTGCGCTCTGAGTGGGTGCATCCGGGGGCGGGCGATCCGCGTCATCACTTGCGCTTGCAGGTGCACGATTTTGATAGGCGGGGCAGTTTGCAACTGCATTTTGACTTTAATGAAGATCTGTTTGATAGGGGTTTGCAGGAGCGGGCACCGAGTCATTTTTTGGCCTTAGTAGATGCGGTGTTGGCTGATCGGCATCAGTTGATTGAGGATGTGGATTTGGTGAGGGAGAAGGAACGATCGCACCTGCTCTCTTTAGCAAAGTCTCCTGTGCGCGAGCCTGTATCTTGTAGTGTTGTGACATTGTTTGAAGCGCAGGTGGAGAAGACGCCGGATGCGATCGCTACTACCTGTAATGCTCAGCATTTAACCTACGCACAGCTGAATGCAAAAGCGAATCAACT
>JBCBKQ010000354.1:0-4863 GCA_038521595.1 Cyanobacteria bacterium J06627_28
CCGATGAGCGTGAGTAGTGTTGTTTTACCAGAGCCAGACGGCCCAGTCAGAATAACAATCTGACCCTGGGGCCCCAGGGTCAGATTGTTATTCTGACTGGGCCGTCTGGCTCTGGTAAAACAACACTACTCACGCTCATCGGTGCTTTACGAACGCTGCACGAGGGTAACTTGCAGGTATTAGGGCAAGAAATCGTCGGCCTCTCAAACCGTGAGCTGATTCCAGTACGGCGCAATATCGGCTTTATTTTTCAGGCGCACAACTTATTTGAATCGCTCACAGCTAGCCAAAATGTAGAGATGTCAGTCGAGCTGACCAATCGCCTGAGCGATAAGCGTGAACAGGCCGCCAATATGCTAAGTCAGCTGGGTCTAGCAGAACGTATCAACTACAAGCCGCATTCTCTATCTGGCGGGCAAAAGCAAAGGGTTGCGATCGCACGCGCCATGGTAAACCATCCAAAAATCATCCTTGCCGACGAACCCACCGCCGCCCTAGACAAAGCCTCTGGCCGCGACGTGGTCAACATCATGCGCCGCCGCTGCGAAGAAGAAGGCTGCACCGTCCTCATGGTCACCCATGACAACCGCATCCTTGACGTGGCAGATCGCATTATCAATCTGGTCGATGGTCGGCTAGAATCGGACTCAAACCCCACCGCTTACCACCAAACTCATTAGGCCAAACATCAGGCCAGAAAGCCGTTGCAGCGACCCAACCCCTTCGCCATCTCCGACCAGTTTGAACCGGCTACGCAGCCTGATACCAGCCGGGATAATACACTCAGTCAATGGTGGTTTATCTGTCAGGGCTCCAGTCTTCTCATCCTTTCCAACTCAGCAGGAAACTCATCAATCCCCCAGGCAAAAAGCGCAGAAGCCCTAGGAGAAGCCCTAGGCATTGAACCTGTCCGCACCCAATTTCTTGGCTACTTAGCAGGTCATCCTTGCATCGGTGCAGAGCTAGCAAAAACCGCAGAGATTCCCAAGGGTCTCAGTCTACAAAACTTGAGAACGCTCCATGGCGTGCTGCCAGATGATTTATTTGCGATCGCAGCCCGCGCCATCCAAATTATCGAATGGGATCGCACCCACCAATACTGTGGACACTGCGCCACCCCCATGACGCAGCTGCCCACCGAACGGGCCAAACGCTGCCCCAGCTGCCAGCACCGCCAGTATCCACAGCTTTCACCCGCTGTGATCATGCTGATTTATCGCGGTGATGATGTCTTGCTTGCCCGTGCCCCGCGCTTCCGTCCTGGTATGTACAGCGTACTAGCAGGCTTTGTAGAACCCGGCGAATCTTTAGAAGAAACCGTCGCCCGCGAGGTCAAAGAAGAAGTGGGCATCGAAATCAAGAACATTCAATACTTTGGCTCACAGCCCTGGCCTTTCCCAAAGTCACTAATGGTCGGATTTACCGCCGAATACGCCAGCGGCATCATCACCCCAGAGCCTTTAGAAATCGAGGCGGCGGCCTGGTTCCAACGGCACAAACTGCCCCCCGTCCCCGGAAAACTCAGCATCGCGCGGCGGCTGATTGACTGGTTTGTAGAAAAGTAAGAGCGCTACTGAAAGTCCCAGCAATAGCCCAGCCAAAAGCCCCCCACAAGAGAGCGTTTTTGATTGGGCTAGCTCTTCTTCAAGCGATTTGTCCCCCAGGGCTTTCGCCATTTCCACACAGGCCACCCTCTCTTTTTCAAACGGCGCAAACAGCTCAGAGAGCTGAGTAAAGCCTACAGCCCGATAAAAGGGCACCGCCACTTTTGATGACATCACCCGCAAGACTCGCCCCCCCTGCTCAATGCAGTGAGCCTCCAGAGATCCAATAAGCTGAGTCGCTGCCCCTTGCCGCGTATAGTCCGGATGCACATACAATCCGCCAATTCTGGCACGAACGCCATCTACCAACGCTACGAATCCAACCAATCGCTCCCGGCTACCATCAGACACACAGGCAACATAAATCACCTCACTTCTCGACCAAAAAGCCCGCTCTCTAGCATTATCCTGGCTACGAACAAGCACCTCAATCTGACTGTGGGTATAAACACCTTGAGACAGCGCCCTCAAAGACAGTGCCTGCAGCGTCAAAATAGCAGGCATATCCGCCGCATCCGCCAGTCGAATTTGAAACTGCATACCAAATGAAGAGGTCAACTACCCAACGCCATAAATACGACAAGCCACCCTAGATAAAATACCCCAATCGACTATTTTCAGCCTTATTACAGCCCCACAAAGTAACCGACAAAAGCATTGAAGACAGCATGAAAATATCAGTAATCATGATTACTAACTATGCAGTTTTCAACCCTCTCAAACTGGTTGTAACGCACTAAATTCCCGACGGATAAAGCAACTTTAGCTGTTTTATTTATTTTGCTGGTGATATAGCTTCTCTGGCTCAGCTTCTTTGGCTCAGCTTCTTTGGCTTAGTTCTTATATCAAAGCGCAAAAAGCTATATCACGACTTTACAGAAGGGAACGCTTGAAATAGAAAGTTAAAGGGTTGCATCAAACAGGACAGATAACTTCATCATTCAGTCGTAAAAACACGTAGGCCCCAAACAAAAGCTACATATGAGACCTGTAATTTTCTCAGTACATTCTCTACACAATCTAAGAAATTCAGGCCCCTTTCATAAGCGTATGGTGAAGTTTAAGTACCAGTGCAGAACTAATTTGCAATTATCGTTAACTATGTTGATGTACAGCTCAGGTACAGCTGCTCGCCTGCAACTCGTGAGCGCAGGCACTAGCGACTAGCCCTGCACGTACAAAGGTGTTTCTCTCGGTTCACAGTAGCTCTCACTCTACGACAGCTGCATTTCTCGGTTAATTTTCTGGATTGCTATTAATGTCTCTACATAAAACTGCATTTAAGTTCCTCGCTATTGGCCTCACCTCAGCAGCGCTTATCTCTTTCTCTAGCGTCATAGATAGCGCCATTGCTTCCGACCTCGACGACGAGGTCGAAAGTGCCGAAATCGAAAGTGTCGAAATTGAAAGTGTCGAAATTGAAAGTGTCGAAATTGAAAGTGTCGAAGCCGTTGAGCCTGCTACAACTGTCACCATCCCCGTAGACGAGACGTTTGTACAGTCGGTTTACCAAAGCAGCCAGGGCACCGTTGAGGTCGAGCCAGAGTTCAGCCTTCACGCCTTCTTCTTTGCTACCCAGCCTATTCCCGAAAACGACTCACCAGCAGTTCTACTCACAGCGCTTGCAGGGATGGGCCTTGTACTTGCCAAAAAGCACAGCCGCAAGCAGGCATAGTAAGGAAGCCGAATCGGTTCAGCAATAGGCCTCTCGATAGAGGGCCGCCTAAAAGAAGTCATCGTCACTCAGTCCGCCAGAGCAATCCCCTGCTTTGGCGGATTCTTTTCATGCTCTCTGCCACCGCTAAGCGTAAAATAACTGTGTAAACGAGGGCTCATTGATATGAATGGGGACATCTATGAATGAGGGCATCAGCATCCTGGGACTCGTGCTAGCGGTGAGCCTAGCGCTGGTGCACATATTCGCCGGACGCGGCCGCTGGCTGAACGCAATCCCACAGGAGCTATGGACCTCTTTTGCCGGAGGCATCTCTATTGCCTATATTTTTTTAGATGTCTTTCCAGAGCTAAGCCACGCCCAGACAGAGATAGAAAAAGGCAACATCCTACTCGCACAGTATTTAGAAAACCACGTTTATCTACTGTCGTTGGTAGGGTTGGCCTTGTTTTATGGGCTAGAGCAAATGGCACTGCGATCACCCCTAAACCTCTGCCCACCCCCAAAAGAAGACTCACCAGAAGCTTCAATGGGCTACGGCATTTTCTGGATACACACACTTTCTTTTGCCATTTACAACGCGGTACTAGGCTACCTATTTAGAGAATCTGCCCAGCACGGCGTCATGGCCTGTTTAATTCTTTTTATCGCCCTAGCACTGCACTTCATGGTCAACGACATTGGTCTACGCCGCCACCATCCCCATACCTATGACCGCTTCGGACGCTGGGTTCTCGCTGGGGCCATCATCATAGGCTGGAGTATTGGCCAGGCAGCAACCTTCAGCGAAGCCTTTGTCTCCTCTATCTGGGCAATCACCGCAGGCGGCATTATCCTCAATGTGCTCAAAGAAGAGCTACCCGAAAAAAAGGACAGCCACTTCGGCTGGTTTTTAACTGGCGCTGCCGGCTACACCATGATTTTGCTCGCAATGTGAGCAAACTTAACCTGCACGCTAATCTTCAAAGCTTACTCAACGGCCTTAACCTGCAAAGCATCCAAATCAGTACGGTACTGCCAAGTTTGCTGCTGACCTGTAATCGTGAGTGCCCAGCCAGGGGTAATCATCTGAGCGCACATTTCATCAGGCCCAGCCAAGCCTAGACAGGCATCAGGCCAATCCGCCGCCTCTAAGGAGGTAATCTCTAGCTGCTCTACGGGTACGTCTTGCTGCTGACTCACAGCCTGCAATATGGCTTGCTGAACGTCAGGCGTCAGGGCATCTTGAGACATGGGATTAGGCTCCGATGGAGTGGGTTCAGGGATTGCAGGGTCTTCTTGAGTCAGGTCTTCTTGAGTCAGGTCTTCTTGAGTCAGGTCTTCTTGGGCGGCAGGGGAATTTGTAACAGGGCTAGTCGAGGCATCTGTAGACACGCAGCCTACAGCAAGCAAATAAACCAATGCAACTGCGCTCATCAATCGTTTCATTTAGAGTCCCTTACCACGACTACCCTACATAGACAGTCTAACGACACAGACCGTCTTGGATAAGTCCTTAAACATAAACCGTTAATTTTTTATCTTGCTTCTTTCAATTTATGTTGTTCTATATCAACAGCATTCACGCATCAAGAAGCACCCTGA
>JBCBKQ010000355.1:0-4863 GCA_038521595.1 Cyanobacteria bacterium J06627_28
GCAAGCGCCGTGACGATACGGAACGGTTTGATTATGACCAGTTGAGCAAGGTGTGTGAAGGATTTTCGGGCGCTGAAATAGAGCAGGGACTAGTCTCTGCAATGTACGAGGCGTTTGCCCAGGGTCGTGAGTTTACTCAGCTCGACATTATTGCGGCGATCAGAGCGACGCTGCCGTTGTCGAAGACGATGAGTGAGCAGGTTACGGCTTTGCGCGATTGGGCCAGTCAGCGCGCCCGACCGGCGGCTTCATCTGTTGCGGAATATCAACGGATGGAGTTCTAACAGTCTTTTTTCCTGCTCCTACAGGAAGAAGGGCTAGCTACATGGTGACGTGATAGCTAGCGGTTTAAAGAAAGTCCAGAGTTTCTATCTCATTTGATAGCTGGCAGTTTTCGATTTCTAACCTCGTTGTCTCTCAATTTCTCTTCAGGAGGAAACTCAAATGTCTCATTTTAGTACTCTACGCACGAAGATCACGGACGCTGAAGTTCTCAAGTCTTCTCTAAGTGATCTAGGTGTGAGTGTAAAGACTGAAGCTAACATTCGCGGCTACAACGGTCAGAACGTTCGCGCGGATATCGTTGCTGTGCTAGAAGGCGATTACGATATCGGCTGGTCTCGTAATGCGGATGGTTCTTTTGACTTGATTGCTGACCTCTGGGGCGTTGCCAAGAAGCACAACCAGACTGAGCTGATCAACTCTATTAACCAGAAGTATGCTGTCAACAAGACGCTTTCTGAAGTTAAGCGTCCTGGCTTGCAAAACGCTAACGTGCGTCTTGTTCTCCAGTAAGCGTCGTGACTGTTTTGTTAACGCCGTTCCCATAACTGCTGCGGGCTGACCTTGTTGAGGTTGGCCCGTTTTTTGTTGAGAGGTTGGTTGTTGGTATAGCAATCTGCATTATGCAGATTGCTATATTTGTTTAGATTGTTTGGATCGTTTGGTTGTTGACTAAATAATGGAAAAACAGCTGTTGAAAGCGTAGTTTCTTTCGACAGCTGTTTGATTGTGAGTGATGTTTTGGATCTATTTGGCGATGGTTTGGTTTAGCAGTTCTGCGATCGCCCTGTGTTCAATTGGTGGTTCTGCAACGACGGCCTGCCGAGTGTCTGTAATGAGCCAGTCGAGGGCAGCGGCCTGTACGTCTATAGATGCGCCGGTTTTGTCTACACAATAGCGACCGAATACGAGCTTGTCTGCAAGGCGAACACCTGAGCCGATGCGTGAGTATTCGAAGATGACGCTTTTGTCGATGATGGTGCCAGATGAGATAAGGCAGTTAGAGCCGATCATGCTGGGGCCGACAATTTTAGCGCCGTCTTCGATGTGGGTCATACCACCGATGTAGACCGGGCCTTCGATGTCAATTTTGTCCCAGTTGGCTTTGACATTGAGACCTGCAAAGACGCCGGGTTTGACTTCGTTTCCAGGGACGGTAACGCCCTTTACCTGGCCTGTGAGGACATCTTGAATGGCTTGCCAGTAGTCGGGGACTTTGCCGATGTCTACCCATTCAAAGTCCATGCGGATGCCGTAGAAGGCTGCATCGTTTTCGACTAACTTGGGGAAGAGGTCTCCGCCGATGTCGAACTCTTGGCCGGAGGGGATGTAGTTAAAAATTTCGGGCTCGAAGATATAGATGCCGGTATTGATGTCGGTGCTGAGAGCTTCTTCGACGGCGGGCTTTTCTTGGAAGGATTTGATGCGGCCATCTTCGTCGGTGACGACAACGCCATAGCTGGGCACCTGCTTGAGCGGGACTTGCTTCATTACGATGGTGGCAATGGATTTTTTCTCGCGGTGCTGACGAACAGCTTCTGTAAGATCTAGATCGATGAGGGCGTCTCCGCAGAGGACGATGAAGGTATCGTCGAAGAAGGGGGAGAAGTCTTGAATCTTTCGCATGCCGCCCGCTGAGCCGATGGCTTCGCCGACGAGTTTGCCGTCTGTGATGCGACCTTCGAAGGAGTAGGCAAGTTCGACGCCAAATCTTTGACCGTCGCGGAAGTAGCCTTCAATTTCATTGGCGAGGTGGCTGACATTTGCCATGATTTGGGTGAAGCCGTGCTGACGGAGCAGCTCTAGTAAAAACTCCATCACGGGCTTTTGCATGATGGGAATCATTGGCTTGGGAATGGTGTAGGTAATGGGACGCACCCGTGTGCCTTTTCCTGCGGCCAAAATCATGGCTTTCATCTTTGTAGAGTCCTCACGGTTAAAACTTGTCGGTTGTCAAAGCTGTCGCTTGACAATGTCAGTAACAATATACCCTGCATATCCTGCTAGCTCTGGAGACTTCATGGTTGCCTCATGGGTTCCTTTTTGCACCTTTAGAAAGGGATGGTGCAATCGGTATTTGAGAATACAAAAATCCCGAAGCTCTCAGAGCTTCGGGATTTTCACAAGATATAAGAGGGGCTTAGTAAAGCTCTTCTTCTTGGTGGGTCATGACAGTGCAATCGGAAGTGGGGTATGCCACACAAGTGAGGACATAACCTGCTTCGATCTGGTCGTCGTCTAGGAAGGACTGATCGGACTGGTCAACTGTACCGGCTGTAATTTTGCCAGCACAGGTGGAGCATGCACCTGCACGACAGGAGTAAGGCAAGTCGATGCCTTGCTCTTCTGCGGCGTCTAGAATGTACTCGTCTTCAGCCACTTCGATAGTGGTGTTTAGGTTTTCGGCTTCGTTTACCAACGTTACCTTATAGCTAGCCATGCGAATATCCTCTCGGTTAATGGGCTTACCGCTAGTGTTCTTAGGAACCGTAAAGCCCTTTCTAGATAACGCTAGCGGCAGCATATTTTGATACTACGAGAAAACCATTGCGCTGTAACTATGTAGAAGGTGATAGTTGAAAGGGATTCGTAATCTAAAGTAGAAGAAATCCAATGGTTTACTTATGATTAATGCTCTTAGGGCGCGGGATTTTGGGGATGAAACCCTTTCTGTGAAAAGGATGTAGCTTTTCCTGTTTCAGCGAGAGAAAAATACTGAGGGGGCTTTATTTCATCAGTAATTCCCATTTTTATAAGCTTGGCTTATGGATGAATAAACTCAAGGAAAATGATAGAAATTATGCTTTGTTGACAATGTTTTCTAACAATAGAGGGATGTCTAAAGTATTGTCTAAAGCATTGGTTTGGTGTTTGTATTGATGGGTGTTCGAGTTGGGTTAATTGGGACTGGCTATGCCGCGAAGGTAAGGGCAGAGTCGTTTTTAGAAAATGCGCAATCAGACGTTGTGCGGGTTGCGGGTCGCAATTTTGCTCGTGCTGAAGCTTTTGCGATGGGGTATGACCTGACGGTTGCTGATAGCTGGCAGGCTTTGGTGCGGGCGGCTGATGTGGATGTGGTGGTTATTTCTACTGTGAGTGGGCTGCATGGTGAGATGGCGGAGGCTGCGCTTAACGCCGGTAAGCATGTGGTTGTGGAGTATCCGCTGTCTCTAGATGTGGTGCAGGCTGATCGGCTGGTGATGATGGCTGAGGAAAAGGGGCTAATGCTGCACGTAGAGCATATTGAGCTGTTGGGTGGATTGCACTTGGCGATGCGATCGCACCTTCCATCCATCGGCACACCTCTCTACATCAACTACCGAACTCTAAACCCACAGCACCCTGCGCCAAAAAAGTGGACTTATCACCAAGCGCTGTCCGGCTTTCCTTTTTGCAACGCGCTGTCACGAGTAAATAGGTTGACGAGTCTATTTGGCGAAGTTTGTGCTGTGGACTGCTGTCTGCGGATGCGTCTAGATGAGCAAGACGATAATTACTTTAGGAGCATTTTGAGTTCTGGTCGACTGCAGTTTGCCAAGGGTGCTGTGGCGGAGCTGACCTATGGAAAAGGGGAAGATCTGTGGGCCTATCGGCGTGAGGTGGAGATTCAAGGGAGTATGGGTGCGATCGCATTCAACCGAAATGAAGGCATTCTTACTACTGCCAAGGGAGAACAGAAAATCGCTGTTGCCCCCCGTAAGGGCCTCTTTGCGCAAGATACGCAGAATGTACTGGCGCATTTAATTGAAGGTGAACCGCTGTACGTGGCGGCATCTGAAAGTCTGTATGCACTCAAAGTTGGTGATGCAATGCGACGGGCCTCGGAAAGTGGGCAAACGGTGCGTTTGGCTTAGGTTTGATCTTTTTCTATTTTGATCTTTTCCTATTTTGATCTCTTTCTATATTTGATCTACGTTCCAACCTGATCTACGTTCCAGCCTGATCTATTTCCAGGCCAGGATGCCGGGTTCTTTTTGTTTGGGAACGATGTCTAAAATGTCGATCTGGGCGCAGTAGTCGATATCAACAGTGTTGTTTTTGTTGAGCAGGCGCTGGCCGTGGCTGGCGAGATAGAGCAGCTCCTTTAGCTTTGTCTGCCATTGTTCGTAAAGGCCGACAGCGGCTAGGGCAGAGTCGTTGCCCATGATGTCCGTGTAGCTTAGGTTGGCTTGCACCATGGCCTGATGGATAATCGCACCTGCGCAAACGGTGTCTTCTAGGGAGTATTCGCCTTCCCAACCGGATCCAACGAGCCAAACGGTGTCGGGCTGGTGCTCTAGTAGATAGTTGACGGTGGCTTGGCGGGTGGTCAGGGCTGCTGTGAGCACTAGGGGCGTGTCTTGAATTCTCTGGAGGCAGCGGGTGCCGTTGGTGGTGCTCATGAACAGCCGCTTGCCGCTGGTTTTTTCGGGTGAGTGGTCTAGGGGAGAGTTGCCTAGGTCGAATCCTTCTACACGTTGGCCGCCGCGTTCGCCTGCTCTGATGCGCTTTTCGGCGGGCCAGCTTTCGCTGGTGGTGAGGAGGCGGTCTAGGTCGCTAAATACTTGAATGGCTTCGGCACCTGCTTTGAAGGCGGCTGCC
>JBCBKQ010000356.1:0-4844 GCA_038521595.1 Cyanobacteria bacterium J06627_28
CCGTGCCCAGCACAAATTCTAACGGGTCGCGCTCTTTTGATGAGTCGAAAATTTGGCCATTGTTTAAGGTGCCAGTGTAGTGAACTCTGACGGTGTCACCGGATTTTGCCTGTGCCATATTGTTTGAGTTTTCCTTCTAGAAGTGAGTCACCTTATGTCATCACAGCCTAGCAAGAAAAGTCGCTGCGGGGCACTTGGCATTTGCGTGTCAGTAGCCAGCTACTTAAATAGGTCAGAGTGAGTTCCCGTTCTTTCAGAGATGATTTCTTCGGCCAATGGTACGTAGATAAGCATAAGCAGCCAATCTGACTCAATGTGACACTCACGGCGCCCTTTGTAGTTTCCTATAAGTTTGTGATCTCTATACCGGGGCTCAAGTGGTTTTTCTTGTATGAGTTGTTGAATTACCTGTTTGATTTTGTTACCTGGTTTTCCTCGCTTGAGCATCCTTTTTAGATCTTTCTCAAACTGCCGGTTGTATTTTGGCTTCAGCATTAGATTCCAAGATCTTTAAACATTGCGTCAGCCGTTTCAAACGCTACAATGTTTTCGCCTGCATCTGTTTCTTCAAATACTTGTTGAGTCAGCTCATTAGGAATAGCAACCTCAAACGGGAGACCTTTACGAAGCTTGACCTGATGGTAAAACAGCGTAATGGCCTCTGTGGTCGAAAGCCCTAATGCCTCAAATAAGTTTTCCACCTCTGCCTTTAATCCCGAATCGATTCGAGCTCTGACTGTTGCCTCTTTTGCCATAGCTGATATCCATAGAAATCCAATTATTTTAATCGTAGCCCATTTGGGCCGTAGCCGTGTAGTCAGTTATGTCATCTGACAATGCTGAAGCTGTTGTATATGCATCGTATGTGGAGCTTAGGCGTCAGGTTTGGCGACGAAACCTAGGATAGTTTCAGGGAATTTGTCTGTGATGATGAGGAATCCGTCGTTGTCTAGGCGGGCAATGCCTTCCCAGTTTCGCTCGGCCTCTACGAGTTCTAGCTGGATGGGCGGCGTATTGGTAAGGGTGATGCCGCTGTCTGAGTAGGCTAGCTCTATGAGGCGCTCTACAGACTGGTACTGACGGTGGGTTTCGCCGCGTCCGTAGCGAATGGTGAGCGGATCGCGTTCGGGTAATAGGTCGCGATCGCCTGAAAAGAAATAATTAATCACCCAGAAGCGGTTGTTTTCATCTAGCTCGGTAGCGTCTGTAATGCGGTATTCAATATTGGGGAATGGAATAGATGGGCGCGGTGCAAGGCTGTAGTCGAAGGTGTGCATTTCTGGCTCGGGTGTCAGCCGCTGGCCGCTCACTTCGTAGATAGAGACAATTTGATCTTCGGTGAGTAGTATCGCCTCATCGGCCTTATTGGGAGATGTGGCAAGGGCCAAGCTTTCTACCTGCTGTGTGGGATCGACTACAAACTCAGTTAAGTCGCTGTCTATGGTGCCAGTGAGCACGTAGCCTTTGGCGGCGTCACGTGTCTCAACTTCAATAGTCATGTAGGCTTGATTACCTCGGAAGGCGATCGCTTCAAAGCCTTCATAGCCGTCTATCTGCTCAGCAAAGTCCGGTGCGTTGAAAGGGATGGCAATCGGTTCTAGGGGGGCTGCGTTTTCGTTGGCCATGGCCGCTACAATGTCAGCTTTTGGCAGGGCAAAAATGTTGTTGCCTAATGTCTCTGGATATTGCGGCAGCAAAATGAGATAGTCCGCGTACCATGCGAGGCTAGAAACTTCAGAATCTCTATTGGCGAGCGGTCCAGTGATTTCAATCGGTAGAATAGATTGTTCTGGGCTAGTGATTGGGGCGGTCGCAATGGCGTCTTTGGCTAAAAACTGACGCCACCTAGGGCCGAAACCCTGTGGCCTTAAAACAGTGGCCCCTATGCTAACCAAGCCAATGGAGCCCGCAATTAGCAGTGTATTTTTAAGCGTTTTACTAGATGGGTGTTTCAATGAACGTTGTCCTGTTAAGTTAGGCTCGAATTAGGCAGCGTTTGCCGTTCTGAGTCCTTCAGTGTCTGCTTCAGAGTCTGAGGCATCGTCTTCAGGCTCTAGAATAGGCTCGTTTACTAATATGCCTTCCTCGCTAAAAGAAAGAACAGACTTGATGTCTTGTAGGAGTGTTGCACAGATGTCATCTAGCTTGAGGTCGTTAAAATCATAGCTAAAGGGGGCCTCGATTTCGTTGCCGATTTCTTCGATGCCGAGAAGCACGACGCTGACCAGTGCGATCGCACTCGGTGTCCACCAGCCTAGCTGCTCCGCCAATCCCAACGGCAGCAAACGCCAAAAAGCTCATTTATGATTTCATGTTTGAAAGTCTATGCTGCAACGGGCTTTATGTTTTTGTAATCAGACTCATCGATTTGGCTAAGTTCCCAATTGTTTTGTAGATTCAGCCAGAATTGAGGACTAACACCCAGTGATCGAGAAAGTTTCATCGCCATTGAAGCGCTAATGCCACGCTTACATCGGCAAATTTCGTTGAGTGTCTTTGGCAAGACACTGATATGTTTTGCTAAGTCTGTTTGCGAGACACCCACCTCGTTCAATTCATCTTCTAAGACTTTACCAGGATGGACAGGTGTAATGTGTAATGTACTCATGTCTTTTTCTACACTGTCTCAACTATGATAATCAACGATCTCGACGCTGTCTGAATGAGCATTATCTACCCATAAAAAACAGATACGATATTGATCGTCCAGACGAATGCTGTACTGACCTTTTCTGTCACCTTTCAACGTTTTAAGTCTGTTTCCACGCAGCTCTCGCAAATCTTGCAACGAACCCGCTGCGTTTAAGCGAGCAAGTTTAACCTGTGCGTGGTAATCACCAGTGTGCCCCAGACCTTTGCTCTTCCTAAAAGCGCTCGTAGGCCGTATTTGTGCGAAACACTAGCGATAGGCCGATGAGTTGCTAGGCTAGAAGCGAATTTTATTTACCACCAGGCACCTCAAATCATGACCGTCAGTAGAAAAACCGCCAAAAAGCTCATTTATGATTTCATGTTTGAAAGCGCGGATGCCAAAGAATGGGTCGAAGACGTCTGGGGGCTGAGTCCTTTCTTAGGTCAGGGAGCTGCTAATGCTGCTGAAGTGATGGGTGTACTGTTAGAAACCTGCTCGGAAAGACAGCTAAATGCCGTTGTCTCTAGTCTGTACGCAGCACATCAAGAGACTATTCAAGACCTCGCGTCAGCTAGTGAGTGGCGTGTTTCTATCGATGCTAAAACAGCGGCCACAGAAGCGAAAGATCTAAATTAGGCGTTCTCTTTTTTCTATGCCTCTTTTTCTGCTCTTTTTTCCTTGGCGTTACAACATGGAGCGTCCACCTGAGGCAAAGAGTTTGACCCTCACTAGGTGGCGAACATCTTTGTAAATAGCGGCTGCGTTGTTGTGCACATTGGTATCGACGATCACCATCTCCTTGCGCGAGCTGGGTGCTGCCTGAAATAATCGCTCACCCATTTCGATGGGGATCAGCGGATCGCCTTTGGCATGAATTAGAAGCATTGGCATTCGCAGCCGACTAACTTTTTCTAGCGATTCAAATTTTTGGGTGAGTATCCACTGTACGGGAAACCAGCGGGCATAGTGAGAGCGGGCTACCATTTCGGCCATGGAGGTAAATGAATTGTGGATGATAAGTCCGCCGAGGTTGGGGTGATGGCTGGCGAGGTTGATTGCGATCGCACCCCCCAAAGAATGGCCATACAGATAGATATCGCTTTCTGCAATCTGTTGTTTTTGTGTGACGTAGGCTAGCGCTGTCTCGGCATCTTGATAGAGCGAAGCCTCTGTGGGAAAGTCTCCTTCGCTGAGCCCATAGCCTCGATATTCCATCATGAGCACGTTAAAGCCTGACTGTCGCAGCCAAAAGGCCTGCGTCACATTAAAGCCGATATTTAGCCCCGCGCCATGGAAGTAAATGAGGGTGCCGATGGCCTGCTTTGATTGGGGGATCCACCAGCCATGGAGCTTTTCGGCGGTGGCTCTGTGGGCGGAGGTTTCGGCTGCGGGCACCCAGATTTCTTCGTAGGTGAGGTTGTGAGAGGCCGGTGTGGTTTGCAGCTCGTGGGTGGGGTGGTACATCAGCCGTGGCTGCATGATGTAGAGCAGGGCAAATGCGGTGAGGTAGGTAGTGAGAGATGCGATCGCCCATCGCCTCAGCGGTTTGCCCCACCGCTGGCGAAAGCGACGGTGCAGCCATAGTTTTAGTGCCAAAAAAATGACAATCGCTGGCAGCCACCAGTAAACGGTGTTGCTGAGGGCAAAGAAAAAGGGAGCGATTTTGGGCAAAAGGTCTCGCATCGCTATTAGTAGGTGAGCTACGAATTCTTGCTGCTCATATTTTCAAGGACTGCCTAGCTGAACGTCAACTGTGCAGATTAAACCTTCGACGAAGACGAACCCTACTGCAAAACCTGTCTCCAATCTTTCCTACCCAGACGATTACGAAGCCGTAACCGAAACCAACAACTCGCCATCTTCTATCTCTCGTTGGTTGGCAGCTCGCGTCAGCAGAACGCTACCCTAATCGTCGGGCTGCACAATTTCTAACGTAAACTATAGCCAGAGTCTACTTTATGGAGAAATACTCAATGTCTAGCACGAGCCTAAGCGAGACACAGATCAAAAGCCTGATGAAAGATGCCATCTTAGAGATTTTTCAAGAACGACGCGATCTTTTTCAGGAGCTTATTGCTGAAGTCTTAGAAGACATTGCCTTAGCAAAAGCCATTGATGAAGGAAAAGACTCTCCGTCTGTTGATCGCGAAACCATTTTTGCCATCTTAGGGCAATCTGAATGAAAGTCTTTCTGAACTCGACTTTCATTCAG
>JBCBKQ010000357.1:0-4740 GCA_038521595.1 Cyanobacteria bacterium J06627_28
TAAAACAAATCTCGATGAGTTCGCCATGGGCGGCTCAACTGAGAATTCTGCCTTCAAAACGACCGCAAAGGCTACCAGGCCAAACCGAGACACTAATCCGTAGGTGGGTTTCATCCCTACAATGCCGCAAAACGAGGCCGGCTGACGGATAGAACCGCCCGTATCAGAACCCAACGAAATAGGCGCTTGCCCGCCAGCGACCGCCGCCGCAGAGCCCCCCGAAGAGCCACCAGGAACCCGAGTCACATCCCAAGGATTCGAGGTCGTCTTAAAGGCAGAATTCTCCGTTGAGCCGCCCATGGCGAACTCATCGAGATTGGTTTTGCCCACAAACACAGCGCCAGCCGCGTCTAGCTTTGCCGTTACGGTGGAATCGTAAGGCGGAACGAAATTCGCCAGCATCTGTGAGCTACAGGTTGTGCGAATGCCTTTTGTGCAGAGGTTGTCTTTGAGCGCAACAGGAACGCCTGCCAAAAATCCAATGTCTTCACCCGCCGCGATTTTGGCGTCAACCGCTTTGGCCTGCTCTAGCGCCTTTTCGGCTGTCAGCGAGACAAAGCTGTTTAGTTTGGACTCTACGGCTTCGGCCTGCTTGAGTTGGGCCTGAGCAATCTCAACAGCACTGCGCTCTTTGCTCGTGAGCTGTTTATGCAACTCGCGGATTGCTGACATGTGAATTCCTCGCTTGGATCTGATTTTATCGCTTCAGTTAGTTAGGGTAGCAGGCTGGCCGTCCAAAACGTTGCCATAGAACGTTGCTGTAAAACTTTGCCTAAAACGTTTACGGTGCGTTGGGCAACTCGCTGAGATGAAGATATGGGCTTTGTGCCTCAGTTTGTGACTTAGACGACACCAAAGTGTCCATAGCCGCGCCAATATACCAACTAAGTTTGTTAAGTTTTTCACACGATTCTGAAAAAAGCTCCAAAAAGTAAAAACAAAACTTGATTGTTTAAGGCAACCGGGCATTCTAAGGCATGGCACTCTGAGCTGTGAACAGAAGGCATGAGCAGCTTCTGAGCAACGGTTTTTGCCCATAGCTTTCAAATTTTTCGTAACGCTTTTAGCAGCTGCTTTTCCTCATCAACTTTAGTCAATGCTAGTCAATGCTTAAGTTTCCGTCTGGCTTTTGGTATACCGCTGCGATCGCGACCACAGCTGGCGCACTTTTCAGCGTTGTCACCACTTTAAATAGTAATTCACCTTCACGGCTCACAGGCAGATCACACCAGGCTGCCGAAGCTTCTGTCAGCGATGGCAAACAATCTTTGCCAGCAGTGCCAGAGAGCGTTAGAGCTATCACAAATGCGTTATCTAACGCTTCGGAAGACCTGACAGCCAAAGACGTGCCAGCCGAAGACGTGCCGGAAAGCTATACTCGCGCAGTAGAGCTAGCGAATCAAGCCGTTTTGGCATATCAGGCCGCCCAAGCAGAACCGGACGCCGCCCAGAAACAACGGCTCACTGAGCGAGAACGCTTTCTCTGGCAGGCCACACTGCAAAAGCTATCTGAAATTTCGAATGATGAGGCTGTGTACAGCGACGTGCAGGCTAGGCGCACCCATTACAGAACGCTGCTAGCCAATGCAGAAAGTAAGCTCGATAGTGACGAGAACGATTTTCTTGGGCGCATTATTCAAGCGGCGCAAGCTCCCCTTAACGACACTCACGTGACGCTGTGCCAAATCGACATTAATGATGCAACTAACCTGGTGAGCTACTCTCGACAGGGTACGAATAATCCGACGCTTTCTACTACAGCGCAACTAAGCAGTCAGCGTCCTTATATGGTGCGCGATCGCATAGATACAGAGCGCTGTCGCCACTATCAGGGGGATACCCTGCTCGCCAGTCCGGCCAGCCTGATTAAGCTACCCATTGCGATCGCCCTCCTAGACAAGGCCGCCACTGACGGCATCAACCTCAACGACAAAATATACATTGACCCCCATAATTTCACGGAGAATGCCGCCGGGGCCAGTATCGACATCGGCGAAGAATATTCCCTGGAGCAGGTGATGGCTCGCATGATCAACCAGAGCAACAACATTGCGACCAATCAGCTGATTGATTACGTCGGGCGCGATCGCATTGCTCAAACCATGGCAGCTCGTGGTTACGTCAGCACTCTCGTTGATTTCAAACTGGCAGGCGATCAAATCCTACCTCCCGATCCCGGCACCGTTAGCAACCAGTCCACCACCCATGACCTCACCGTCATGATGGCCCACACCTACAGTCTCAAAAACCCTGGGGACGAAGCCCTACTCAGAGCACTCATCAGCCAAAAAGATCAGGAGCTAGGCTACCAAGCACTGCAAAATCTGAGTCCGGCCATCGAATGGATGGGCGAAAAGACCGGCCAAAATGACAAGCTCATTGGCTCCACGCTCGTTATGAAAGTAGGCGCTGAACGCTATGCGCTAACAGTTGCCATTGACCACAGCGGCGATCCCTATGCTATCCGTGACATCATTCGTGGGGCTGCCAACCATTTGCTAGAGACTGGCCCGCTTGTCGGTGGGCAAGAACGCAGTCAATAGGCTTGTGATCCCCATCGATTTCTGTCAGATCCCCGTATCTGAATCGGCCTGTTTGCATTAGCAGCGTCTTAGCATAAAAGATACCGCTTTCAGACCTGATTTTGAGGTATCTTTCGCTGTTAGAAAGGCTGCCGGGACGACGACTTTAAATCGCCAGCGAAATGTATTGCTGCCCACAAAAATCGCGACATCTAGCAATCCAATTCAATATAAATAGCGATCCCCCCTTGCCAAGGGGCCCTTACGCACTCACACTTGAATGTGAAGTTAGGATGGCCTTTTTCAGTAAGCCAGGATTGACGTTGTGAAAAGAGTTCTTTCAATAATTTTGGGCGGTGGTGCTGGCACCCGCCTTTATCCGCTGACCAAGTATCGTGCCAAGCCTGCTGTCTCACTTGCAGGTATGTATCGATTAATCGATATTCCCGTCAGTAACTGTTTAAATTCCGACATTTTAAAAATTTACGTTTTAACCCAGTTCAACTCGGCTTCATTGAACCGGCACATTTCCAAAGCCTATAACTTTTCCACCTTTAGCGACGGCTTCGTAGAAGTTCTTGCTGCTCAGCAAACACCGGATAGCCCTAGCTGGTTTGAAGGCACTGCCGATGCGGTTCGCAAGTATCTCTGGATGTTTGAATCCGCAGACGTGGATGAGTTCGTTATTCTCTCAGGAGACCATCTCTACCGGATGGACTACAGCGACTATGTGATGAAGCACAGAGAAAGTGGCGCAGATGTCACCCTCTCAGTGGTTCCCATTGGCTACAAAACGGCCTCTAGCTTTGGTCTGATGAAAGTCGATGAGAACAATCGCATCGTAGAATTTGCCGAAAAACCCAAGGGCGATGATCTTGAGGCCATGAAGGTAGACACGACCGCCATGGGTCTTAGCCCCGAAGAAGCTGCTGAAAAGCCGTTTATCGCTTCTATGGGTATCTACGTCTTTAAAAAGCAAGTCCTGATCGATCTGCTGCGCAACAACCCAGAGCAGACCGACTTTGGCAAGGAAATTATTCCGGCTTCTGCGCGTGATTACAATGTGCAGGCTTACCTCTTTAATGGCTACTGGGAAGACATTGGCACCATCGAAGCGTTTTACAATGCCAACTTAGCGCTGACCGATCAGCCCAAACCCGCTTTTAGCTTTTACAGTGAAGACGCACCGATCTATACGAGATCGCGCTACCTTCCCCCCAGTAAAATCCAAGATTGCCACATCACAGAGTCGATTATCAGTGAAGGCTGCATCCTCAAAAATTGCCGCATTCACAATTCTGTTATCGGTCTGCGTCAGCGCATCCATGCCAACTGCGAAATCGATAGCTCTTTGCTCATCGGCTCAGACTATTACGAGGAAATGAACGTTCATAGCGAGTTTCCGCTCTCTGCCGAAAAAGCAGACCAGATTCCGATTGGCATTGGTGAAGGCTCCATCATCAAAAAAGCCATCATCGACAAAAATGCTCGCATCGGTCGCAACGTGCAAATTATTAACAAAGACAACGTTGAAGAAGCTGAAAACGAGGCCGAAGGCTACTACATCCGCAGTGGCATCGTTGTCGTGATAAAAAATGCAGTCATCCCCGACGGCACCATTATCTAGAGGGTATATCTGAATCCAGAGAGCACATCTGAATCTAGAGAACGTATCTTATTAGAGCTACAGCTTAGAGCTACAGCGCAGAGGAATCTAACAGCCGTTAGGTTCCTTTTTCAATTCTTTTTGGCGTTAGTTTTGTCCGGTAATGCCCACAACTCACAGAAACGTTGAGAGAGTCTGATATATTCACTTCTGAATACGTCTACTTGGATACGTCTATCTATAGCCTTCCGCACTTAGCTTTAGACACTACGATCAGTTAAACCGTTGATTATAGAAGGCGCTAAGTGCATAGCAATCCACTAATGCATCAGCGGATTGCTATAGATAGTTCTCTCCAGAATTCACTGCTTTGAAGATCGAACATGAAGCCGGATAGTTCAGCCGCCGACAGTTCAGCTACTGACCATACAGCACAATCTGATGACTCGCCGAGTCCACTGGAGACCCTTCAGCGTCGCTATGCCGACCAGCTCAGTCAAGACATCGAACTGCTAGAAGCTGAAAAAGCCAAGCTCCAAACGGAAATTGACGCGCTCAGGCAAGATTACGTCAGCCTTCATGCCAAAACTCAGCAGCTGCGACAGGTTAGTA
>JBCBKQ010000358.1:0-4722 GCA_038521595.1 Cyanobacteria bacterium J06627_28
ACCGCCGCCTCGATTCGGCAGCAGAGGCACTCTCTGCGCTCAATAGAGAACGCCCTCTCCCCATACAGTCCGCATCTCTATTGAGCGCAGAGAGTGCCTCTGCTGCCGAATCGAGGCGGCGGTTAAGCGTAGGCGCAATCAGGCTATCTAACCAGCGTCCTAAGAAAGCATTAACACTTACGGCTGCGCGAAAATCAATCGTTAATTTTCTCTCTGGCAAATCCGCAGGATCTTTGTGCGTTAGCAAATAGATGAGGGTGGCACCCAGTCCATAGAGATCCGTCGCGAGGCAGGCTTGGCCTCGAAATTGCTCGGGCGCCATATAGCCAAAGGTGCCAACCACTGTGCTGCCACCCGTGACGGTGTGCCGATAGGTGTCTTGCACCGACCCAAAATCTACTAGATAGATCTTGCCATTGCGATCGCGCAAAATGTTTTGAGGTTTAATATCACGATGAATAATCGGCGGCGTCAGAGACTGCAAGTACGTCAAAATATCCAACACATCTTTGGCAATCGCGATGACCTCTTGTTCGCTCGGATCCCAACCGTTTCCTATCCAGCTAGACAAGGGTCTACCAGGCGCCAGTTCTTGCACCAGATAAAAGGCTTTGTCGCGATTGTTTTCAAGGGTAAAAGAGTCAAGATATCGAGGAATTGCAGGATGATTGAGATTTTTCAACACGTTCGATTCTCTATCTAACAAGTCCAAATCTTTCCATGTTTTTAGCTGTCTGAGCGAGACACATTTCAGTGCGACCCAGCATTGTTCTTGTAAATCTTTTGCCCGATAGGTAATGCCTGAGCCGCCTCGACCCAATACTGCTGCCAAGCGATAGCGATCGCAAATAATTTTTCCTTTTGGTGACGGCACTACGTTTTTAGGTGGCATGATATAACAATTGCTGAAGTATAGTTAGAGACTCTACAGATATTGACGGTATATTTGGTTAGCGGCTAGCACTACGAGAGAGTGCTGTAAGTCTTTGTCGGCTGTCTGACCCAAAGTGAGAAAGTGCCGTTCTCCCTGCTTTATCACGAGCATTAATCTGGGCGCCGTTTTTCACCAACAGCTCACCCATGGCGTAGGATCTGGCATAGTGCAGGGGAGTAGCTCCCTCGTTATTGGCCGCATTGACATTGGCCCCCGCCTCGATCAAAATTCTTGATATTTTGGGATGGTCTGTATAGTGCAGTGGCGCATTGCCATCCCTATCTCTGTAATTAACCGAGACACCCTGGGCGATGAGCTGTTGTACGAATACTTCTTCTTCAGCTAGATTAACCTTGGGTAAATAAATCAGCCGGTGCAACACGCCTGCTTTGTCTAATGCCGGGCCGTTAGCCGTAACCCCAGATCTTAAGAACCGTATGAGTATGGCACTCATCTGGTGGGAATAGTCTCTTTGCTCATGAAACCCTGTAAATTCAACGGGGGTTTTTCCATCGCGTGTGAGTTGGTTACTGCTGACGCCTCTTGAGAGCAAAGCCTCAACTAGCTCCTGCTTGCCGTGTAGGGTCGCAATATGGATCAGACCATGACCTGTAGAATCTAGTGCGGCCGGATTGGTCATGGCCGGCAACAGGTCAGACAAAATGGTCTCTTGTATGTCGCTAAACGTGAGCCTACTAAAGTCTGTGCTGATAAACTTAAAGCCGCTATCAATCAGCTGTTGCGCGACACTGTACTTTCTGTTTTGGTACGCGATCGCAACCATACTTTCTCCCTGCGGCGATAGAGGATGACCCGACACACTCCCCTGAGAGAGCTCGTGTAGATATCTTTCAACAACATCAGTCCAGCCTTGCGTAACAGCATGCTGCAAAAGGCTAACGCCTTCGTCATCACGGATGTCAATATCAGCACCACGATCCAGAAGTCCTACAGCCACGGACTCATGACGAGCGACCTGTACTGGCGGCATGCCCCGAGTATTTTTCATATCGAGGTCAAGATCAGGCCGTTGCTCCAGCAAGAATGTCAATGCCTCGGCATTACCTGCATCGACAATAACGTGTAGTGGTGTTTCTCCAGTTGCGGTTGTTCTACTTAAGTCGAGCCCCTCTTCTAGCATCGTCAGCGCTATTGGATACTCTTGTTGGAGTACTGCCGAAGCAAACAGACTAGGGGCCCATGGACTATGCACCGATTGTGAACCGCCCCTGGATAAAAAGTGATGAATGTTGACATTCCCACGCTCTAGGCTGCGTTCTATATACCGCCGTCCTACCCAAGTCGCCACTGTGTAGGGCCGCGTCTTCACGATGCCAATAGTCACCAAAAACAAAGCACAAACGGTGGCCAGTAAAGGCAGCGAATGCTCTTGCGGAAACGCTAGCGTCCATCGATGATTTGAGCGCCGCTGGAGGCCTTTGATCGCTAGCTCAGCAGATTGAAATCGCGCTTCTAATTCTGGTTCCAACAGCTTTTCTAGCCAGTGAGTGAACCCATCAGAGAGATTGACCTTGCCTCGAAAGTCGATGGCCAGCTGATTGACAGGTAGCTCCGCTGGAGACCGACGGGTCAGCAAAAATAATAATGTTGCGCCCACACTATACAAATCTGAAGCGGGCAGCACTTTGCCACGAAACTGCTCAGGGGCCATATAGCCAAAGGTGCCAACAACGGTACTGCCCCGCATAAACGTGTTTTGGTAGGTGTGACCCACCGAGCCAAAATCCACTAGAGAAATAACACCACTCTCACTACGAATGATATTGTTTGGCTTAATATCTCGATGAATAACGGGTGTCTTTAAAGATTGTAAGTACAACAGAATCTTCAACAATTGCTGAGCAATATCGACAGCGTCGGCTTCTGTACAGCGCCATCCACTCTCTACCCAATCAAATAAGCTTTTGCCATCAGCAATCGTTTGAGCGAGGTAATAATGCCGATCTTGCTGACTGTCTACAATAAAAGCATCGACATAGCGTGGAATAGCTGGATGATTGAGCTGTTGGAGTAGCGCGACTTCTCGTTCAAACAGCTCTATCAGTTTCCAATTGCGACAAGTCCGTAGGGATAGCTCCTTTAGAGCGACCCGCGTGTCATCTCGAACGCTTTGCGCTAAGTAAGTTGTACCGCTAGTCCCCTGTCCCAAGACGCTTAACTTGCGATACCGCTGACTCAGCTGAGTAATTTTTGGAGTCGAGCTGCTCATCTAATCTACGATTCATTTTTGCTGTCCCAGTATTTAGAATTCCCTGCCTAGAGTCGGCTGCCGATATTGCAGCTGCGTTAAAACTTAGTCGATACTACTGACAGACCAATACTTTCAACTGTTGGCTGTAGGGGTATCACCAGAAAAACGGTTTAATTAAAACGGTGTTGATTTCTAACTCTTGATTTCTGATTCTATGGATTCGTTGCAGCAGTTAATTGAGCTAGATCGACAGCATGTGTGGCACCCTTACGCGGCTATGCCCAATCCGCTGCCCGTGTTTCCGGTAAAGTCTGCCCAGGGCGTGCGCCTTGACTTAGAAGATGGGCGATCGCTCATAGATGGCATCTCGTCTTGGTGGACATGCATTCATGGATATAACCATCCTCAGCTAAACGCTGCTGCGCAGGCCCAGATGGAAAAAATGGCCCATGTGATGTTTGGTGGGCTCACCCATCGACCGGCCATTGATCTAGCTAAAAAGCTCATTGATATGACGCCGACAGACTTACAGCATGTCTTTTTTAGCGATTCGGGTTCTGTCTCTGTAGAAGTCGCCATGAAGATGGCCGTGCAGTACTGGCACAATCGTGGACGACCCGGCAAGACCCGCTTTTTGACCATTCGCAACGGCTACCATGGCGATACCTTTGCGGCAATGTCCGCCTGCGACCCGGTCAATGGGATGCACCATTTGTTTAGTGGGATGCTGTCACAGCAGTATTTTGCCGATGCGCCCCAGGTGCGATTTGGCGAGCAATGGCAGGAAGAAGATATTGCCAGCTTTGAGACATTGTTGCTAGAGAACAGCGATCGCATTGCCGCTGCCATCTTTGAACCCGTCGTTCAAAATGCAGGTGGTGTTCGCTTTTATCATCCTGAGTATGTGCGACGTGCGAGCGAACTGTGCAAACAGCACAACGTTCTGTTGATTCTCGATGAAATTGCCACTGGGTTTGGCCGTTCTGGCAAGCTATTTGCCTGCGAATATGCAGATATTTGTCCAGATATTATGTGCGTCGGCAAGGCTTTATCAGGTGGATTTATGTCACTGGCAGCCACGCTGACGACCTCCCATATCAGCGAGACATTTTCATCGGGTGAGGCCGGTGTCTTTATGCACGGGCCAACCTTTATGGGCAATCCTTTGGCCTGCGCAGTTTCATTGGCAAATTTGAAGCTGCTAGAAAGCTACAGCTGGCAGAGAAAGATTGCACAGATTGAAACGCAGCTAAAAGCAGAGCTTGAGCCTTGTCGAAAATTGGCGGCGGTGAAGGATGTGCGGGTGTTGGGCGCGATCGCTGCTGTAGAACTTCACAGCCCCGTAGACATGGCCACCCTACAGCCCATGTTTGTCGAGCAGGGCGTTTGGCTACGTCCCTTTGGCCGCCTGCTCTACACCATGCCGCCCTACATTATCGAACCTGACGAACTCTCAAAGGTCACTGCTGCGATTCAGTCAGTCGCCAGGTATCTCAGCGTTGATTAGACACCTGCCAACACCGCTGCAAGTCTGCTGCTAGCTCTAGCCTGGGCCTGCATACACGCTTGATAATGC
>JBCBKQ010000359.1:0-4704 GCA_038521595.1 Cyanobacteria bacterium J06627_28
GCCAGACTTGAACCCGATAGAACACCAGTGGTTTGTCCTGAAGAATCGAATGCGTAAGCAGATGCAATCAGGGAAGCCTTTTCGAGAAGTGGTTGATGATGCTTTCAGAGCAATGCCGTAATCTTAGTGGGAATTGCTATAGCTACCTGATCTTGCAAGTCAGCAATCTGTGCTGCTTGCTCGGTAGAGCTACCGCTGGCGGCCTGATTGGTTATTTTTGACATTATGTTTTTGACATTATGCTTTTGGCACGGTGCTTTGGCGCTATGTTTTTGGTACGGTGCTTTTGGCAATATGCTTTTAGCAATATGCTTTTGGCAATATGCTGTCGATAGTCGTTTTGCTTAAACGGTGTGAGCTACCCTAAATGTGTTTTCTCTTAGGTATGGCGTCATGGCCATTTTGAGGTTGAGTGGAAGCATTTTAAGTAGGTTAGCCGTTGAAGCTGGTACTTTTGCTTTGGTAAACAATATGACGGTGAACAAATCTCCAGAGGACAGCATCCCGCCAAAACCAAGCACGGACTGAATACCAAAAGGTTCTACAAAGCTGGACTGAGCTGGAATAAACTCACTGCCCAATGCCGTTTCAATGTAGAAAACGTTGCAGGTTTTCCGCTCTAGCTCCATCCATAAGTGAGGACTTGGCGCTAAAACACAGCTAATTTCGAGTCCCAATCCTTTGATGAGCTGAGAAATCATCGGAATCTGACTAATGGCTTTTTCGCTGGTGAGTGGGATAGACTGATGGCCTTTTGAAGTGTGGCGATCGCACCAGTCTGATTGCTCTCCAGTAGTGCCCATTAGAGTCAAGCACTTTACTGTATTCGGCAAATCGCCCTGCTGGCCAGATGCACCAACTGCCTGCTTTTTTAACTCGCTTGGTAAGTCTTGATAATTGCAGGTTTTGAAAAACCTGGCCAGCGCACAGGCGGGCTCTTGGGTGCCTGGAAGGGCTAGGCTATCTCGCAGATACTCTACACATTTTGTCGCAACGGTTTCTACGCTACCGGCATCCTTGCCAAGTTTACGTAGGTGGGCACCTATCGTTGCTACGTCTTGCAGCGTTAGTTGAGTGATGTCATACATAAAGACAGCTATGAATTGATAGCTTTAGGTTGCCCGAACCTCAAATCAAGGTAAACCCATGTATGGAAAATGTATGGAATAACTGTACAGAAAGATGTGAGATAGAAAAATGCGAGTAGATTTACTGTGATGCGTAGTCAATAACGCAGACGGAGCCATAAACGCGATGAGCATCGCAGCCAACGCCCGCTAAAGATAGCTCGGCGGTAAAGATATTGGTGCGGTGTCCTCGGCTAGCAACACCATCATCAATGACCAGATTCATAACCACTTCTTGGGCTGTGGTGGGGCCATAGGCAATATTTTCGGCCATGGTGACATTGGTGATGCCCGCGCGGTTTAACCTCTGGGCGAAGGTGCTACCGTCGGCGCTGCTATGGCCGACGGTGCCAGTTGTTTGTTGGTATTGTGCGTGGCCTTTGGCAGCTTGTGCGATCGCCGGTGATGTATCAAGCGGTCCCATTGGCGATTGATTTTGCAAAAAAGCGATGGCTTCTCTGACGGCTGACTGACCTTCTTGGGTAATCAGAGTGCAGTTTTGTCCGCAGGCGTTGGGCAGATTTCCATTGGCATCCATGCGGGCCAAGTGGGCTTCTAAAATAGGAATGTAGCTTTGCGGATTTTGCCGGATGCGGTTGTGCTCGAGCAAAATATTTTGTTCGAGGGCTGCCCAGTCTGAAGCGGAGAAGGTGCCAGTGGAGGAATCACTAAAGGGAGCGCTCTGGGCCTGAGCTTGAGTGGCATTTTGACCAAGAAGCGTAATTGTGCCGTTGGAAATTGTGCCACGGGAAGATGCGGTTTGCTCGTATGCGGGCAGGCTATAAGCTAAGCCGGTAAATCCGAGGGCAAGGCCTAAGCAAAGCGGCCAATGTTTTGTACGAAAAATAGCCACCATAGAAAGCCCGCGTGTGAATGATTCTGCCAGTACAAGCCCACCGTACCAACGGGCAAGCCGCTACGCTTTATCATCGGGCCAATTCTCGAATTGGGCCACGGCGTTTTTACCCGTTTCAATTTATACCAGGTTTACGAGCAGCGTATCGCACCGTTTTAATAGCTGGATGATGCTGGAGAACTGATGCTTTAATACATGGCGATGTTCTATCCAAACGAGGGTTGCTACCATTGCTACAAAGGCGCGATGAAGTGCCCAGCGAATTGACCAGGGGCCGCTGCGCAGTCGGCTGAGATGCTCTCCGTGGAACTGTAGATGGGTGACTTCGTCCTGTAGGATGCGCTCAAATAGCCAGCGGGCCTGGTGGTCTGTGCTGGCTTTGGCTAGGGTGGAATAGTATGCGATCGCAATAACTTCGGCAGTTAGCAGTACGGAAATCATAGTTTCTAACCCACAGAGCTTACGTAGCTTGCGAAATAGGCCGTCTGTCCACTGCTTTTGGATTGGCTGAGCATCATTGACCTGAAGTGCTTCTGCTAAAAAGTAGGCATGGCGCTGCTCTTCTTTGATGAACTGCTGAATGGCGCAGAGGTAGTCGGGGTCGTTGTGCTGCTGGGCGTATTTAGTCGCCAGTGCAATTAGGGTTCTGCCCTCTGATTGTTCTCCAAGCTGAAAGGTTTTGATGGAGTCAACAAAGTCAGGGTTGAGCTGTATTTGTTCTAGTTCTAAATTGCGAACAAATTTATCCCAGCGCTGGGTATTGGTCGCAAAAAAACTTGCCCAGTCTCTGCTGCTTACGGGTGTGTTGCCTTGTAGTGGAAAAGTTGCAATCATGTCGCGGTGCCTCAAGTCGTTGTTGCCTGAGCGATTTACTACAGACAGACCAATAGGCTTTCCCGATGACGGACTATTTCAGTTTTTTTGTTGTGTTTGCTGTTGCGTTTGCTGTTTCGCTAGTCTTCGATTTCCTTTTGAGTGATGGTGAGACCAGGCAGATCGCAGAGTCTCTCTGGCGGCTCAAAGATGCCGTCCTTTGGGGTGATAAGACTGATCGTTTGGGGCAGGCATTCGATAGTGACGGGGGTTTTACCAATCATTTCACCATCGAGCACGACTTTTTGGGCAGGGTCGGTGGTGATGGTGACCTTTTTGCAGCGAAAGTAGCCGACGTCTTCGCGTCTGCTAGAGCTGTTGTTAAGGGCGGATTGGAAGAGGTTGTAAGAGGCTGCGATCGCGCCTCCAGTTCCCTGCGGTGCAAAGATAGTGACATCTAGTAGACCATCATAAGGAACCACGTCTGATGGGCCATGGGCAAGAACAGATGTCGCTGGTGCGGTGTTAGCAACTGTAAGTCCAGAGGCCTCAACTGTAATGATGCGTCGAGGCGTTTCTAACTCCGCTTTAAAGGCAGAGAGATCTTGTACCTGCTGAAAGGCAGAGAGAATATATGCAGCGCTGCCAATTTTGTTCTTTAGCTGACGGTTGGCCTTGGCAATGACGTCGGCCTCTAGGCCAATGCCTGCTAGTAGCAGCAGAGGCTTGCCATTGCAGGCGGCCATGTCTATACGGCGAGCTGTGCCTGTGAGGATGACATCGCAGGCAGCAGCAATATTGTTGGAAATGCCAAAGGCAGCAGCGATCGCATTTGCTGTACCCCTTGGAATAATGGCCAAGGGAATATCTGAACTGCACAGTTCTCCGGCAACAGCAGATACAGTGCCGTCTCCCCCAGAGGCAATGACACAGTCCGCAGACTCAACAATTGCTCTCTTGGATAGCTCACTAGCTGATAGATCTGGCGTTGTTTCTAATACTGTAAGAGAAATATCCGCCTGCTGAAAAGTCTCTCTAATGAAAGCTAGCTGGCTGGCCGGATCGCCCTTGCCCGAAACAGGATTGAAGATGAGATATGCATTATCCATAGAGCATCCGTAAGGCAAATGAGGAACCGCGTTGACGCGAGCTATGCTGCATTGCTATTTGCAGAGATGCTCGTTTGAGATGGCTTGCTGATGTTGCGTTGTGAGATGCCCTCTTTGGGTGCACTGTCGCTGTAATTATCTTGGTCGAAGTGATAAACCGTCCTGATAGGATACGGGATGCTAATATCAGCCTCGTCACAGGCTTGCTTGAGCGCTATCATCATTTGCGTTTTGATGCGGCGAACAGACTTTTGTTCTGGCTTGGTCCAGTAGCGAACCACCATGTCAATGGAGCTATCCCCAAATCCGGTGATGTCTATCTCTATTGCGGGGTTGGTATTGATCTCGTCAACAGACTGCGCTGCTGCGTAGAGCGTCTTTACAGCGTGGGGTAATGGTGTATTGTAATCGACTCCGATGGCAAGGTCTGTTCTACGCTGGGGCTTTCCAGTGACAACCTGCACAGGGCTCGTAAAAACGATAGCATTAGGCACTACAACCAGCTCGCCCTGGTACGTGCGAATCCGGGTGGCTCGGAGTGCAATTTCTTCTACGGTTCCCTGGAACTCGCTGACAATGATTTCATCGCCGAGTGAAAATGGCTCCTGCAGTAGAAGCAAAATGCCTGCTAAAAAGTTCTTAAAGATATCATTGGACTGCTTGGCCTTGGCTCCGTAGCCATTGGTTTTGCTTTCCAGGACATCTTTAAGAACTTTTTAGCAGGCATTTTGCTTCTACTGCAGGAGCCATTTTCACTCGGCGATGAAATCATTGTCAGCGAGTTCCAGGGAACCGTAGA
>JBCBKQ010000360.1:0-4692 GCA_038521595.1 Cyanobacteria bacterium J06627_28
GTAACAGCCAAATCTTTTTCTACAAAGTACCGAACAAATTCCAGCACAGAGAGATCTGGATGCCGTGCCAAATCGCGAATACGAATAATGATAGGCAAACATTCAGACAGTGCTGCAATAGACCGAGCAGTGTCTACATCATCAGTATCAATGGCTTTCCCTGCTGATGCGCTCACCACCGCGAAATAATTCATCAGCGTGGTTTTCCCTGACCCTGGCGCACCCAACAACACAGCATGCCGAGTATTCCCCGCAGAAAACAGCTCCGAAGCAGGCAACTTTTGGCCTCCTTTGCGTTCCTTTAGCCGCATTACCTCCTGTTGCTGTTCCCACAGCAGTTGCTCCTGACGAGTTCTGCCGTTGAGTAAATCACCTGCTCTACTAACATCGGCTCTAAATCCTGGAGCCCCTTCATCTACAAATGTCTTATTCTTGTGTGACTCTTCTAACAAATCCGGCATCACAAAAATCTCAGCCAGCCGCTCTGCCCGGTCAATGTCTTGCCCTTCTACTGCGATGCCTGCAAACTTCACATCATCAAAAACGCGCAGAATTTGCTCACAGTAATCTGCTTTTATGAGCTGGAACTGAATAGCATTGTTAGTTTCTGAAAAGTAAGTGGCCACAAAGACCCGCATCCACTCTTCAGCCAAACCTGAATCAAGCGCTTTCAGTTCACTATGCTCCTCAGCATCCTTAACCAGGGCTTTCGTCAAAAGCGCCTCATCGGGTTTTCCTTTTTCTTGTAGTGGCTTTTGTAACTGTGCCAGCGCACGCCCCTTTAAAAAACGACTCAACAATCGTTGAAACCCTTTCAGCCCATCTGCCTGATAGGGGGCAAATAGCTTAGGGACTTCTTTGTTTGCAGCTGCGATCGCCCGTCCTAAATAGCGCTCTAACTCACCAGGATTCAGTCGCTGGTCGATACCCTTGAGCAGTGCTTCGCCTACCTTTTGCTTTCCTAATGCGATCGCCCAACCGCCGAAAAACTCAATGACCATTCGTCCACAGGAAACCTTTACAGTTGGCTTTATTATGGCGTTTTTGCTAGCTAATGAATGTTATTTTTGATGATTGATTCTTAGACTTTAGATTTTGCTACATTAGGTTGAAATGTCAGCCTTTATAGACTAAGGCCCACCATCATATTGTACTCAAAAGACTTCCTTCCTATTGAACAGTCACATGGTCTAGCCGCTCAGCAATCCAAACCTTGATAACAGACTGACGGGTAACGCCTAACCGCCTGGCCTCACGGTCTAGCGCTTCTATCATCCATGTCGGGAAATCTACGTCAACTCGTTTCTGCTGGTAACCAGGCCGTTTCATCCGCGAGAGATCTAAATCCTCAATGATGTCTTCTTTATCTTCATCAAACTTTTTGTCAAATTCTGTCGCTTTCATATAGCTCAACCTCCCGTTTACGCGCTCGACGAACTGAAATTATTCTAGTATTTTCATCACGATAGGTAACAACTGCGGCCCATACCTTAGACTTGACCTCGCCAATGACAACGAATCTTGACTCAGTTACAGTCCGGGCAGGCACCTCAAGGCGATGCTCATCTTTCCATAAAATTTGAGCTTCCACAAAGTCGATGCCGTGCTTTTCCTTGTTAGACAGACTCTTACGTTCATCAAACTCAAACGCCATATCCTTGCTGTAGAGCTTGTCATACATTCTATGCTATCCCGCTCTGACATGTCACAGCAGCGTCCAGACGATAGCTTGCCTCTGTCGTGACTGGCTTTTTGCGTAATTAACGTTTCTCTAAAAGCCTAGATCTGCGATCGCACTTTCAGCCGCCTTAAACACCATTTCATCCGGCATTTCCCCCCAGGCCGTATCGCCAATCTCCTTATAAAACTGTTCATCATAGGGCCGTGTCCTTACCACTACCGGCATCGGTACTGCATGACCCAATAGCAAAGCCTGCTGCTTAGAATCCAGCTTTGCCAATACAGAGCGCAAGCTTTGCCCACCCGAAACGCCAGTGAAAATTGCATCAATGTCTTTTTCATCATTGAGTAAGGCGGTAATCCTGGTACCCACCTGAGACATCACCTCATTGTCAATGCCAGACGGACGCTGATCGACCACGAGTAAAGTCACAAAGTACTTTCGCATTTCTCTGGCGATGACGCCGAAAATGGTTTGCTTGGCCGTTGCCGGATCAAGGAATCGGTGGGCTTCTTCGATGGTGATAACGAGCGGTTGGGGGCGATCGCACGGACTCTTACTCTGCAAAAACTTATCCGCCTTTCTCACATAGCTGGCATGAATGCGACGGGCAATTACATTGGTCGCCAGCATATATGAGAGCATATTACTCTGCGAGCCAAACTCAATCACCACATGCTTTCCAGCATCAATGGTTTCCAGTATTTGATTCACATAGTTGTGCGGGCACGCCCCGCGAATGTATTTTAGCTCCGCCAGCCGCGTCAGCTTTCGTTGCAGCGCCATAATCGAAGACTTACTGCCCATCTTCACTTCGCAAAACTCTTGAATCTCTTCATTGCTTAGCTGCAGCAATCTGTTGATCCAGCTACTGCCAAACTCATTGCGCAAGATAATCGCATTCTCCAAGCTCGCCTCCGAGAGATTTAGCTCACGGCTAATGAGCATGAGATCTTCGACATCGATCTGATCGAAGCTAATGTACAGCTCTTGCGCATCCATCACCCCGCGTCGCTTAGTTGACTCTGGGTCTAGGGTAAATATCTGCACCTGCCCTGGAAACAGCTGCCGTAGCCCTTTTACCGTGCTAAATTCTTTGCCCTCGCTAACCGCCTCCCAGCCATACTCCGAGTGCATATCAAAGATTAAATTCACCGCCGCCTGCTTGCGAATAATGCCCGAAAGAATCAAACGTGTCAGAAAAGACTTACCCGTACCCGACTTCCCAAAAATGCCATTGCTGCGCTCCACAAACCGATCAAGATCAATGCAGATAGGCACATCCATATCAATCGGCTGCCCAATGGCAAAGTTCCGGCGATGTACATCATCTTCCCAGCCAAACACGGCGCGAAAGTCTCTTTCGGACGCGTCGTATACCTGGCTAAAGTGCCCTGGAATGGTCTTTACGGGCAGCAGCTGAAGCGGCGCGCTGGAGTTCGTCTCGTAAGAGGCCAAACCGTTTGATTTGTTGTTGTTGTTCTTTTTTGTCTTTTCCGTAGGCTGAGCGTAGCCGACGCCTTCTTCTGTAGGCGTAAACATTAGCATTGGCGTCAGATCTACCGTGCCGTATGTGCCCGACCCGGCCAAAACCTCTTGCAAGAAAATATTGCTGGGCTCGGGTGGACTGGCGAAAATGCGCTGACTCGCCGTGCCGAGAGCGACATCGGTGAGCATACAAAAGAAGCGCGATCGCACACCCTGCACCACCAAAAACTTACCCACCCGCATCTCTTCTACCAGCACATCCGGATGCAGGCGAACTTCTAGCCCTTTGCTCAAAGAGCCCTGAATCACAGACCCCAACGGACGCATCTCACGCATGGTCAACCTACTACCCAAAAGTCTTAGCGGATGGGCTTATGGTAGCGGAAAAAGGTCTCCTTAGTACAAAAGTTCCCATGCCACATCTGAAACTCAGACCCAGCACGGGAACCCATAAAAGTATTTCTCTCAGTCAGCGGGCCAATCAGTTAGTCCTAATCAGTTAGTCCCAATCAGTTAGACAGCTAGCGACCATTAGAACTGAATGCCAACACCGCCCTGCACAGCTGTATTTGTCCCACCACCAAAAGGAACAATGGCATTTCCGTAGATTACCAAGTTGCTGTCGTCCATGGTGTAGTCGATGCCAGGCTGAATGACAAAGGAAGTGCCATCTCCCATGACAGATCCCGTACTAGCAAAGGCAACGCCTGCACCTACATACAGCTCAGTATTGAAGTTGAGCGGATAGTCGTAGGAGATAGTCGGCACAAAGGCAGAGCCATCGCCCAAAAACGCCGCGCCACGAATGGATACGGGCAGTTCCAAAATGTTGTATCGGCCATTGATAGCCACGGCAATTTCACCATTGCCAAACGCTGGGCCAATGCCGATGTAGCTACCATAAGCGGCCTGCGCATTGGCTGGGCTCTGGGCGGCAAAGGCAATGGCCAAGCTGCCCGCTACTGTGCCAAGGGCTAAGCCCGCAAGTCTCGCTAGGCGACTGCCGAAACGAGTGATCATCTCAAATTCCTCACAATGGGATAAGCGGTACAGATAGAAGTTAAATTTCTAACAATACCGATTGATTTTACGCACGTAATAACTTATCACGACGCAAGACGTCAAGGTGAGTTTTTCGCATAGCATGCGAGTAATCCTTTAATTGCCATGAGAGAAATTAGGTTGAGTGAGCACCTCCGGTCAAAGCTACAGATATTAGCTGGCCGTAATATTATGGTGAGCGAGGCGCTCATTGCTGAAATTATTTTGCTGAAATTATTCATTTCCCAGACAAAGTTGAGCTGCTAGGAGATAGTAAAAAGATTGCTCAAAAGGTTTGGAATGATAGCTTGGTTCTCAGGGTCGTTTATAGAGAATTTAGTGCATTCTGCTTGGTTATTACCGTTTATCCAGGAAAGAGGTCGAGATATGAAAAAGATTAGCTACAGTAAGGACGTAGATGCCTTACTGATCGAACTCTCAGATAAGTCACTTGACCATCGTCTTCAGCATAGGCAATTGAC
>JBCBKQ010000361.1:0-4678 GCA_038521595.1 Cyanobacteria bacterium J06627_28
ATATCGCCAAACTCATTGACTAGCACAGCGACCTTTAGCCCCTGGGCATTATTCAAAATATGATTGAGCAGCGTGGTTTTACCACTGCCTAAAAAGCCAGTGATCACCGTGACGGGCATCCCTTGCTTCGGGAGCGAAATCACTGATTCACCATCAGATAAACAGCCTTCATATAGATGCTCCTCAGACAGCTGGCTCTCAGATATCAGTGCCATAAGATAGTAATGATTATCATTCTCAAGATATTACACCTTCAGTGAAACCGTGTAGAAATAATCTGCTAAACTTGTCCCATATTACGATAATGATTATCATTTTTTAAATATGCTAGCGGTTCAAAATCTATCGGTTAATTACCGAGGAATCGAAGCACTTACAGCGGTTTCGCTGACGTTGCGAGCAGGCGAATGGGTCGGGCTGATTGGCCCCAACGGCGCTGGTAAAAGCACCCTAGTTAAAGCGATTTTGGGCTTGACGCCCTATCGAGGCGAAATTTTATTAAACGGCGCTTCGCTCAGGCGACAGCGACGGCAGGTCGCCTATGTCCCACAGCGATCGCAAATCGACTGGGACTATCCCATCACTGCTTGGAATGTAGTGATGATGTCACAGACTATGGCCCTCGGCATTGGGCGATCGCCCAATGCCAACGCCAAAAAAAGAGTGAGCGCAGCGCTTGATCGGGTGGAAATGTTGCCCCTGAAAGATCGCCCCATCGGTCAGCTCTCAGGCGGTCAGCAGCAAAGAATTTTTTTGGCCCGTGCCCTAGCGCAGCAGCCCGAGTTGTATTTGCTAGACGAACCCTTCAGCGGCATCGACAAGAAAACCGAAGCCATCATGCTCAGCATTTTTGCCGACCTCAGCAGTCAAGGTAAAACGCTGCTCGTTTGCAGCCACGAATGGGGCGAAGCGCTCAATCGGTACCACCGCCTGCTACTGCTCAATCGTTGTGTGCTAGCCAACGACACACCGCAAGCAGTCATGACCATGGAAAATATTCAGCAGGCCTACGGCGCAAATATTCAAGCGGCCTTACACAACCAGAACATTATTCCGTTTGCCTGTTAGCCTAGGCGGCACCGTAGAGCTGCCATGTAGAGCTGCCATGTAGAGCTGCTACTTGATAAAACTAGCTCAACGACTCAAAGGCGTTCCAGCGCCGCAGGTATCTCTGGCGTTTGTAGCCTGTCTCCTTAGATTGCTCAAAGGTACGGCAAAGCGTAGACACGTACTCTAAGAGAAAGCCATATCTATTACAGAGAACGGTAGGTTCGATAATTCACATTCGGAAAGATATTATCAATCTCTTCCACTTTCTCTAGCCAGCCAGCATCCACTTTCTCGGCGCGAATGTCCTCCCAAAGCTTATTGAATCGCATCAGGTGTCCGCGCGTGCGGCGGATGGCATAGGGCACCATCGTGCCAGTACGCATAATGAAAGCCCAGTCAGACGATTGCGCCAGCAGTAGTTCGCGAGCGGCCTGATTTAAAGCGCGCCACTGCAACTCATCGGCCGGCTCGTGTCGAGCCAAATCAATCATCCGTTCAGCCGCTTTGTGCAGGTGCGGATAAATCCACGAGTTGGTTTCGTTGAGCCAGTATTCATGGAAGCCCTTGTAGCCCCAGCTAGATTGGGATGGGCGAGCGACCTGCTGAGTTGGATTACTGCGTAGGTAGTCGGCCAGGTGAGTCATTTCATAAGTGCCCTGATCAAACCAGCTCTTGCGGAAGAGATAGTCTAAAAACCACGGGCCTTCGTACCACCAGTGCCCGTATAGCTCAGCGTCGTAGGGAGAGACCACGATGGGCTTGCGCTGCATCATGCCGTGCAGGTTTTCCACCTGGCGCTCACGGTTGTACATAAAGTTGCTCGCGTGCTCAGCGGTTTTTTCTCTTGCCCAGTAAGGGTCGTAGAGTGCCTTGTCCGACAGGCCCAGCCCTTTACCCGTAATCTTGTGATACTTCACGCCGACATTTTTGCGCTGACCGTTGGGCATGATGTACGGCTTAATGTACTCATAGTCCGCATCCCAGCCCAAATCCCGGTAAAATTCGCGATACTCCGACGCACCCGGATAGCCCACCTTAGACGACCATACCTGCTGCGAAGATTCATGGTCGCGGCCAAAGGCAGCTACGCCAGTTTCGGTATAAATCGGGGCATATGCGCCATAGCGAGGGCGAGGTCGTGCGTACAAAATCCCATGGCCATCAGTGAGGAAATAGCGTAGTCCAGCGTCGGCCAGCATCCGCTCTAGCCCTTCGTAATAGGCGCACTCAGGCAGCCAAATGCCCGTGGGTCTGCGGCCAAAGTTGTCTTCGTAGCTTTGACAGGCCACCTCGATTTGAGCCCACACCGCTTCGGGGTACATCTTCATTAGCGGCAGATAGCCGTGGGTGGCCCCGCAGGTAATGATGTCTAGATTGCCGCTCTCTAAAAACTTGCGAAAGCCTTTAACAAGATCGCCATCATAGTGCTCCCAGACTTCGCGTACTTTATTGAATTCTTTGGCGTAGTACTCGCCCAGGTAATGCATGTGACCGTTGTGCACATTGCGCTCTATTTCCATCTCCATCAGCTCTTCTAGCTGGGAGAGGTGAGCGTCGTAGCGCTCTTGCAGCAGCGGGTCGCGCAGCATAGACACCAGCGGCGGCGTCATGCTCATGGTCATTTTGAAGTCGATGCCGTCTCGTTTGAGCCCCTCAAACATCGTGAGCAGCGGCACGTAGGTTTCTGTAATCGCTTCAAATAGCCACTCTTCTTCTAGGACAAAGTCGCTCTCAGGGTGGCGAACAAAAGGAAGGTGGGCGTGAAGGACAAGTGCAAGATAACCAATTGACATTTGATGGGGACGCCTACTCAACAACGCTTCTCAACAGCGATGAGCGTCAATTTTTACATGCCTTACATCACACAAATGATCGAACGCCCTACGCTTAAGTGATTGTACGGCAAAAGACAGGCCAAAAATAAGAAAGTCTTAATACTTTAGCGCATCCATCAATCCTCTATCCATCAATCCTTATTGTGTGCAGCTGCCATCTGCTGCGTACCACACGAGAGCTTTGGCATCGTCGTCGCGCCAACGCATCCAGCCCTCGGTGACGGTAGCCCCGGTCAGTGGTGTGCAGGCTTGGGTGGGGCGAGTGACCTGCACGCGCATCCAGTCGCCAGAGACTTCCAAGGGCTCGATTAGGCTGTCGGCGGCGATCAGGCTGAGCATGTTGTTGGCAAGTTCTGGCTGCGATCGCAAAGGCTGTGCCTGACTGCGATCTAAAAAGTAAATGGCGGCCTGCTCTGTTAATCGGTCTTCCCAAAGCTCTACCGCCAGGCTAGTTTCGCCGAGTGACAGCTGCGAAGTATGCGCCCAGGCACTGCCGCCAGCGGTGTACTGCACCTGAAACCAGCCGTCTTCTCTAACTTCTACGACTGGAAAGGTATACAGATTTTCAAAGGAGCGCACCATAGCAAAGCCTGCGTCGCGGCCGATGGCAAGGTAGGCACTGCCTTTGGGAATGAGCCAGCCTTGATAAATCCATCCCCAGTGCTCGCCATTGGGTGAGACGTATAGCGGCAAAATGGTGGACTTGAGCCAGTCCACGCTGTCATTGCCGAGCGGGGCTACGCTGCGCGGGCGCAGGTGGCCAACACTGCCAAGGGCGTTTTCTGGCTGGGTGGATAAATCGGTAATGCCCGTGATAACCGGGGAGAAGGGGGTGGGTAAGGGGGCTGGATTGGCGGGTGGGGCAATGGCTCCAACTGCCTGGGCGACTTCCTCGCTTGCTTGAGCGGGCTGCAACACCTCCTGGGCGTAGCTGTAGCTAAGGGGACTCACGCTCAGGGGCAGCGCGGTGGTTCCGAGGGCAATGGCTGCCATGCCGCTCCACTTTCCGGGTTGCCAGTTCATTAGCTTAGAGTGTCCGGTCAAAAGAGCTGTCATTAGAGTCATGGAACGTAACCTCATCGGAACTGCCTTAGCAGCAGTATGTTTGCCGCACTTACGTAAGTCATTTCAGGCACGCAGAAAAAGCGTAATCACAGCCCATGGGGTCTGCGTTACATCTGAGTGGTGCATATAGTATTCACGTTTAATCGGCAAAATCCATAGAAATTTTGAATTATTTTTATGCTTTTGGCGCGCCTGTCGAATCTTATTGCTAGCGAATCTTGCTCATCTCGCTGACCAAATCTTGCTGCATCCGATTGAGGTCTTCTTCGACTAAGGTCAGCGACTCCTCTAGCTCTCGTTTCAAGCTGCCCTCCAGCTGCCCTAGATTTGGCCCTTCTGCATCATCGCGTAGCAGCTTACGGAAGGCGAGCAGTTGGGCTGTCTTTAGGGCCAGTTCGGTTGGCACCTTAAAGTCGGGGACAACGCCGCTACCTTCCCAGTTTTCTCCCGTGGTTTGGCTGATGGCTTGGCCAGTGGGAATAAACATCCAAAAGTGGTCGTGTAGGCGAAAGCCCGCGCCAGGATTAGCGCCGCCTGCGGTCGTTTCGCCAACGATGACGGCTCGTTTGAGGTGCTGGAGGTTGTAGGCAAATTCTTCTGCGGCAGAAAACGTCTCTGGGCCAATGAGGATGTAGACAGGTTTGTCTAGATAGCGCTGTCCGGTGACGTGAGGTAGCGTCCATGACTGCTGAATTTTGTCTTCTTTGGGCCAGTACAAATCGGTGAGA
>JBCBKQ010000362.1:0-4645 GCA_038521595.1 Cyanobacteria bacterium J06627_28
TGTCGCAAAAGCTGTCGGCGCAAGGCGTGGCGGCAGCGCTTCTTTAGCACTGGCAATCAGTTCATTTGGGCCGTGCTTCTTTAGACCATTGACCAAGTAAGCCTTCATTCGAGCAAAGCTTTCTTCGGTCGCATTTTGAAACAGGCGCATTCGGCTCAGGCGCATGCTCATTTCGAGTTCTTCAGATTCAGATAGGTAGCCATCAGATGCGATCGCAACCAAACAAATCGCCGCAAACGCTTCCGCTTCATTCATTGCCATTTTAGAATCCGACGACGCCTTAAAGACCTGATTTAAAATACCCATTACACCCTCCTCACCACTTCACCAAAAAACAGCCTACTAACCCTCAACAATTCGCTATCAAAACTTATCTACGGCAAAGCGCGGACGCGTACTCTAAGAGAAGGCTATCGCCTACGCCCTTTGCTATGGCGCTTTGCGTTACCAGTTAAAGGCTGCAGCCTTTCGTGGTGTGGCAAGCAAAACGCGGAAAGCTATAAGTGGACAGCTGAATACGTGTCACAGACCTGTCCTAAAGGCCTCACCACAATTGCTAAGCAACCGTCGCCTACGTTCACATTGTTGACAAATCTCGCTGGTTTCTACCAAGTAAAATGGTCTAAATTAGGCATTTTAAGCAAGTTCTCATCGGCAAACAGCAAAAAGGGGAAAGAACCACAGCTCCTTCCCCTTTTATGATCTAGTGACGCTTAGAAGAATCACTCAGCAATCAGCAGTTGCAATCGTCAGGAAAAATATTACCTTCCGCGCTTTCAGCAAAAGAAAAATGCCTTTACCCTTTGGACGCTTCCACGCCAGACGCTTTCACACCAGACGTTTTCACACCAGACGCTTTCACGCCAAGCATCCTACGCCAGGCATTTCATGCTAGACGATTTGTCTCATCTCAGACTCAAGCTGCTGTAAGAGCACTTCATTTCCCTGGGCCTTTGCAACATCAATTCGGTGCTGCAAAGACCGAGTAATATTACTCTGATGCAGACGAGTGGCCTCTTTGACAAGCTCGCGCCTTGCCTGGGCGGCCTTGCTGCGACCCAGCAGCTTCTGACGCAAGTTTGCCAAGGTCGTACGCGGTGTCACAGGCTGCAGCGTCTGCCCCTGTGGCTGTAGCTGCTGAATGTGACCATGGCGAGTCGTCTGATACGCGACGCCGCGATAGGACAGATGCTCAGCAGGCTGTGGGATAGGCACATGGCGCACATAGGTATAGCGAGCAGAGCTGCCGCGATACTGATAGGCAACGTCGCTTTCTGTGACCTCTAGCATAGGTGGATTATGGTCGTAGGCCACACCGCGATAAGTAAGTTTCATGTCATCGTTCCTCAAGACGTTAATCATTTAGAGTTTGAAGCTGAAATCAGAGTCAAACTCATACGGGGAACGCGTTCCTTCTGGGCCATGGGGCCTAGCCCATACTTCCGTCTCAATTACGCCTTATCCTAGAGCTTTCAGGCCTTAGCTTAGAGCTTTAATTGAGATGAACGTATTTTCCTTCGTTCTGTAGCTATTGTTACAGTTTTAAGCTCTACTGACAATCTTTCAGAAGGTGTGGATATCTTCCCTCAAATCTTTGATATAAAGGGAATACAGCGATCCTCATATAAATACCAAAGAGTCTTAATTATTATTTAAGGTGCGTCTAGAGCACTCACTGCTAGGCAGTTGATACACCCGTCCAGCGCCTGTAAACAAGCGATTGTCAACAGAGTATTCTTATAAAACCCATTTTTTGCGCTGATCGGCTTCTGTTTATCCTGCTTTGCTAACCTTTTCATGAAGTGCACTATTCATCGGCGATCGCAGTTTTCTGCTAGCCACCGATACTGGCTCCCAGAACTCAGCGCCGAAGACAATCTACGCCTATTTGGCAAGTGCACAAGGCAGCCTGGGCATGGTCACAACTATGTTTTGCAGGTGTCTCTAGAGCGTGAGCTAGATTCCTACGGCATGGTGCTCAATCTCACCGAAGCCAAAGCCATCATCCATCGAGAAGTCATTGAGCCGCTCGACTTTTCGTATCTTAACGACGTATGGCCAGAGTTTCAGACCACGCTACCGACCACAGAGCACATGGCTCGCACCCTATGGCAGCGCCTGAGCCCGCTACTGCCTCTGGTCAATATTCAACTCTACGAAACGCCTGAACTCTGGGCCGACTATCAAGGAAACGGAATGGAAGCTTTTTTGACCGTGTCATCTCACTTCAGTGCGGCCCATCGGCTGGCACTGCCTCAGCTGAGCGATGAGGAAAATAATGAGATTTACGGCAAGTGCGCCCGGCCCAATGGTCACGGGCACAACTACCAGCTGGAAATCACGGTCAAAGGACAAATTGATGAGCGTACGGGCATGATTGTAGATTTGGTGGCCTTGCAAGGTGCGATCGCACAGCACATCACCGAGCCGTTAGACCACACCTTCTTAAATAAAGACGTTCCCTACTTCGCCAACGTCGTTCCCACCGCTGAAAACATCGTCATCCACATCTGCCAGCGATTGCAGCAACCCATTCAAGCCATCGGCGCAACGCTGCATAAAGTCAAACTCATCGAAAGCCCTAATAACTCAGCCGAAGTGCTGGCTACCACTGTCTTAGGGCAGCCACCAAAAAAGCCATCCCCAATACAATCGGGGACGGCTTAAAGGCTACAAAACGTAGCTCACTCAGCTAGTTCAGAGTTTAGATGTCAGCCCCGGGTAAGTTCTACTCATCCAGGGCTCAAAGCAAACGCAACTAGGCAATCGTTGCCATCTTCACGTCGTTAGTAGCTAGCAGCTGCTGTAGCTCTTCAGAATCGACAGTTTCCTTGTTTACTAGCATGTCTGCCAACTTATCGAGGATGTGGCGGTTTTCTACGAGCACTTGCTTACAGCGCTCATAGGCTTGGTCAACCAATCCACGAACTTCCGCATCAATAGAAGCTGCGGTCTTCTCAGAGAAGTCACGCTCGCTAGCAATGTCGCGACCCAAGAAGGGGTTACCTTGCTGGCGGCCTAGGGCCACTGGGCCAAGGATTTCGCTCATACCAAAGCGAGTCACCATCTGACGCGCTGTGTTAGCAACCTGCTGTAGGTCGTTAGAAGCACCCGTTGTAACTTCTTCATCGCCAAAGACGATTTCCTCTGCAAGGCGACCACCGAGGGCAACAGCCATCTGGTTTTGCAGATAAGAACGAGAGTAGAGACCAGATTCTAGACGCTCTTCACTGGGAGTGAACCAGGTCAAACCACCCGCACGGCCACGGGGAATGATACTGATTTTTTGTACAGGGTCGTAGTCAGGCATCAAAGCACCGACTAGGGCATGACCGGCTTCGTGGTAAGCAACGAGCACTTTGCGCTTTTCGCTCATGACGCGGTCTTTCTTCTCGGGGCCAGCCAACACGCGATCAATCGCGTCGTTAACTTCGTCCATCGCAATCTCAGTCAGGTTACGACGAGCCGCCAAAATCGCTGCTTCATTCAGCAGGTTGGACAGGTCAGCACCCGTAAAGCCAGGTGTCCGGCGAGCAATCTTCTCAAGGTCTACGTCTTGAGAGAAGGTCTTGCCACGGGAGTGAACGTTCAGAATCTCTAAACGGCCAGAGTAGTCAGGGCGATCTACCACGACCTGACGGTCAAAGCGACCGGGGCGCAACAGGGCCGCATCCAATACATCAGGACGGTTAGTTGCCGCGATGATAATGATGCCAGTGTTGCCTTCAAAGCCGTCCATCTCGGTGAGCAGCTGGTTAAGCGTTTGCTCACGCTCGTCGTTACCGCCGCCGAGGCCTGCGCCACGCTGGCGACCTACCGCATCAATCTCGTCGATAAAGACTATACAAGGGGCGTTTGATTTAGCTTGCTCAAACAAATCGCGAACGCGGGACGCACCCACACCAACGAACATTTCTACAAACTCAGAACCGGAGATAGAGAAGAAGGGAACGCCAGCTTCGCCCGCAACGGCTTTTGCCAACAGCGTTTTACCTGTACCTGGAGGGCCCACCAGCAATACGCCTTTAGGAATCTTGGCACCAATAGCAGTAAAGCGGTCGGCATTCTTTAAGAAGTCAACGACCTCAGTTAGCTCTAGCTTTGCCTGGTCAATACCTGCAACATCGCCAAAGGTCACCTGCGTTTGAGGCTCCATCTGAACGCGGGCTTTTGACTTACCAAAGTTCATCGCCTGGCTGCCAGGGCCGTTTTGAGCACGGCGGAACAGGAAGAATAAAGCCACCAAAAGCAGCACTGGAATAATCAGTGCGCTAAATACCTTGGCCAAGGCGTTTTCGTCTTGGGTTGGCTGTACAGAAATATCAACACCGTTGTCTGTTAGCAGCTCGACTAGACCGGGGTCTTGGGGCAGATTTACAACAATACGGCCTGTGCCATCGGGGGCTGCAAAGCGAGCTTGAGACTTGTCTGAGGTAATCGAAACGCTTTCGATCTTTTTCTCACGAACTTGCTCAATAAACTTGCTGTAGCGCCAGGGCTCAGTCTCGACACGGGGTTGTTCAAAAAATGTGGTTGCCAATACGATGACAACAACGACGAGTAATAGATAAAGACCCGCGTTTCTCCAGCGTTTAGTCACCGGGGGAAGCCTCCTAAATAGTTGAGTGAGGATGCCTAGTCTTAA
>JBCBKQ010000363.1:0-4630 GCA_038521595.1 Cyanobacteria bacterium J06627_28
AGCAATGTAGAGCTGGCTAGCAGCATCAAGCCTTCTACTGCTGATTTGACAAGTTCTGACACCTCTTCAACCAACCACAATGACCTTTCCCTCTAGGCATAATTCGTTTGGTTCGTCGGTGCTAGCGCGCCAGGTTCAATGGCAGCACCCAAAACTGGTTCAAAGCGGTATAGACCAAACGCGTTTGGCGATCGCGGATGCCCCCGTTGGAGCTGAGCCCTTCTCTTTTTTGGTGATGGGCGATACAGACGCAGGCCACTCTGGTAATGACGCTTCAGCCGATGAGATGCTTCCCTTTGTAGAGGCGTTTGCACAGCAGATGCAGCCCTACGTCAATGAGAGCCGGTTTGTATTGCATACCGGAGATGTCACTTACCCAGCTGGCACATACCAAAACTATTTCACCGGATTTCTGTCGCCGTACCGGCAGCTACTCTCTCAGCTGCCAAGTAGCCCGGCCTACCGCAGCGGAGACCTCGTGTTCAAGCGTCCGCTTTTACCGGTGCCGGGTAACCACGACTATGCCAAACCTGCTCGCACCGATAGGCTGTGGTTGGCGTTGCGGCGTCGCTGCTGTGATGTATTGCGCCAGCGCTTTGGCATCGATCTTGGTGGGTATGGTGGTTACGGCGCAGAAGCTTATGGCCAGACGTTTTTAGATGACTTATCTAAACTGTCTGAAGACGATCTTTCTGTTCACTTGGCGGCGCACTACCGCGCTTCTATTCCATCTTCTCAATTCTCTGGAAGCTCCTCCCCGGTTGGCTCGTCGGTAGACCGTAACCACCCGGCAACGCACTGCTTGGACTATCGCCCAGGGCAGTTTACTCGCTTGCCTAATCGGTATTACACCTTCCACTATGGGGGCGTCGATTTCTTTGCGCTTGATTCAAACACTTGGAACGGGTCGCCGGAGAAAAAGGGCTTTGATCACGAACAGCTAGCTTGGCTGGAGCGCGAGCTGATCCGCTCTTGGCGATCACCCGATGTCACAGGGCGTATCATTTATCTGCACCATTCTCCCTACACGACTGAAGGCTATCGCTGGCAGCAGCCGGATACGCTGTGGGTGCGACAGCATCTGCGCGATGTGTTCGACCGGGCAGCCCTAGCGCTAAGAGATCACGGGTTAGAACAGAACTATCCCTTGGTAGACGTGGTGATAAGCGGCCATGCTCATTGCCTGGAGCATGTGAAGACGGCTCAAACGACCTATGCCGATAGCCAGACCGATTGGCTCGTGTGTGGTGGCAGCGGCTTTGGCCTGAGACGACAGCGCCGCATAGGTAAAGACCTCTTAGAGAATGTTGTTCGGCGAGGGCGCAGTGAAACCGACGTGGTTGCAGAGTCTCAACTCTATGCGGGGGTGCATGGCAGCTCGCGCAAGCAGCGTAAGTTTCATAGCTTTGTACGGATAGATGTACAGCCCAATCAGCCTGAAAAAATCGTTGTTTGTCCTTTCATCGTGACGATGGTGGACGGACAATGGCGAACTAAGGCACTGGCTCCTTTTGCTGTTGGCCAGCCCCATTCCGACTATGCCAAAGTTCGAACCAGCGCTAGGGTCAGCGCTTAGGTAGCGCTGACTAGGTGGCGCTCCACGGTGGTGTATGGCAGATAGGTATATCCTATGAAGCTAGCGCTGGGTGGTTGATTTCCGGTAATGTGTTTTATCAAGAATTCCTGCTTATTTTTATCGTTGCTGCTTAGTTTGAGTCTGGCATTGGGAAAAGTAACTACGTAGATACAGCACCTATTTTGTAGGAAGGTCTACTTCAGGAATAGCCAATCAGGATGGCTTTGCCGCTGCACTGCAACATAAATGATAACGATTGATTTTGTCACTGCAGTCTTCTTTGCTTGAGCGCTTTGGTACCCGTTTAAGCGCTACCACAGGTCGCTATTGAAAGTTGCTTTTGTCTGTTTGTATGGCTAGTTTTGTACTAAGGAAGGATACATGGTGCTCGAACAGCCTTTAGCTCGGAATATTCGAGTATCTAAAGAGCGCGTAGTAAATTCGGCGGCTGTGTCGGAGTCTGGCGCGCTGCAGCTACTGACTTTGACGCAGTTCTTTCCGCCTGATTTTGCTGCGACTGGTCAGCTCATTGAGGAGCTGGTGGGTCAGCTGGGCCGTCAGGGGGTCGATGTGAGCGTCTTTACGGGGCAGCCCGGCTACGCGTTTGCTGAACAAGAAGCGCCCAAGACGGAGCGTAAGGGCCGGGTACTCGTGAAGCGATCGCGCGTGAGTCAGCTGGTGCCTGGCCGTATCCGAGGCAAGGCGATTAATGGCTTACTGTTTGCTATGCGGGCGATCGCTCACTTGGCCAAGCAGGCTAGACGCTATCAGGTGCTGCTAGTAACTACGGCGCCACCCTTTTTACCTGTGATTGGCTATCTTGCCAATCTTTTTCTCCGGTTGCCCTACGTTTGCTTGCTGTACGATCTGTATCCCGATATCGCTGTTGAGCTAGAGGTGGTGAGAGCTGACCATCCTATCGCTAGGCTGTGGCGATTTATTAATCGTCAAGTATGGCGACGCTCTGCAGGCATTATTGTTCTAAGCGATTCGATGAAGCAGAGAATTGTTGAACACTGCCCAGAAGTTGCGCACAAGATTTCTGTTATTCACAGTTGGTCGAATGATCAGAAAATTGTTCCAATTCCAAAAGAAGAAAACTGGTTTGCACAAAAGCATGACCTCGTTGACAAGTTTGTTGTGCTGTATTCGGGCAATATGGGTCGCTGTCACGACATTACAACGCTGCTAGAGGCTGCCCAGCGGCTAAAGGATGAGCCTATTTTGTTCGTTTGCATTGGCGGCGGCGCAAAGCGAGAGCAGCTCATACAGGATGTAGAAGCGCTTGGGCTGCAGAACTTTCGGTTTTTGCCTTACCAAGAAAAGGCAGTACTGCCCTATTCACTGACAGCTTGTGACCTGTCTTTAGTCAGCGTGGCTGATGGCATGGAGAGCCTAGTCGCGCCTAGTAAGCTATATCCCGCGATGGCGACGGGCCGACCGATTGCGGCAATCTGTCCGCCACAGTCCTACCTGAGACCGCTGTTAGAAATTTCTCAGGGCGGTGCAGCATTTGACAATGGCGATGCTCAGGCGCTGGCAAACTACATAAAGTATCTCTCAAAGAATCGGGAAGAGGCCAGTCGCGCAGGTGCCTCTAGCCGCCATTACATGCAAAATAACTTTACGCTAAAACAAATCTCAGGGCAGTATCTGCAGGTGCTAAAAGCCGCGCCAGCTAAGCGGTCAGGCGCGCAGTAACGAAAATAACTTGGCCTACTGAGGCGCGTACGGTTGGTGCTTGTGTGCGATCGCGCTTTAATGTGTTGCGTCTACATTTTGGCCCCTCTAGAAACAACACCCAGAAACTGCAATGACAACGCAAAAAAAGCGTAACCGGAAGCGGTCTAAGCGGCGAGGAATCTTTTGCCCGATTCATGGCTGCTATCTAGACAGTGTCAGCCAAAAGCACAGGCTGTATGCAGATAAGGCAGAGCATCTGCGGGACCGGGGCATGGGCCGCAAGGTTTCGCTAATGGTGATGGCTAGCCATACGACAGTGCCGCTACAGGGCGAATGGCTAGAGGCTTTCTGGTGCAGTGAATGTCAGCAAAATGAGTGGTACTGGATTACCCGTTCTGAGGCGGGCGAATACAGTGTGAACCGAGTGCCTCACGACCTATGGCAGCAGGCGCAGGGTGTGATTTTGGCGAGTGGCAATCCTACCGTGAGTGAATTTACTCGCAGGCAGTCTCGGCGGATGAGCTACAAAGGCGCGAAGGATTTCGCTGCGATTAGGTAGTGTGTGCATTTGGCGACGCGTCAGGCGCTATGATTTTGGTGCTGACTGCAGCTGAGTTTAGGCTGCAGGCTGACTTGAATTTGCAAGCCCCTGCCCAACCGCCCCTATGAAGATACTGCACGTCATCCCTTCGCTGAGTCCTGAGCTAGGCGGACCTCATTGGGTGGCGATGAACTTGGTCTGGGCACTGCGCCAGCTAGACATTGACGCTGAAATTGTCACCACTGACTATGGCGTATCTGTGCCGACTGGCAAGCGGATAGACTATTGCTTCGAAGGGGCGCTATCTGTCCCTGTGTGGTTTCTCCCTTACGACCGGCCACCGCTGAAAGAGTTTATCTTTTCACGGGCCGCGACGGCGTGGCTATGGCAAAACGTAGCCAACTACGACTTGTTGGACAATCACTATCTTTTTTCTTATTTGCCGACTTGCGCAGCTGCGATCGCCCGCTGGAAAAAAGTCCCCTACACTGTACGCACGATGGGTCAGCTAGCTCCCTGGGCACTGTCGCAGAGCGAGCGAAAAAAACAGATTTATACCACGCTCATTGAACGGCGAAACCTGACTCGTGCTGCGGCGATCCACTGTACGACGGTGGCCGAAGCGGAAGATATTCGACACTTTGGCTTGAAGACGCCGACGGTGACGCTGCCTTTGGGCGTTCCCTTACCGATAGAAATTCCGGATGCGCCTGCGCAGCTGCGGGATCGCTATCGGATTGATTCAGATTGTCCGGTGGTGTTGTTTCTTTCTCGAATTCATTATAAGAAGCAGCCTGATTTGTTGTTGCGATCGCTCAAGCGAATAAAAG
>JBCBKQ010000364.1:0-4618 GCA_038521595.1 Cyanobacteria bacterium J06627_28
AGGTGTATTAAGTCTCAAATGACACTAAACAAAAACGCGTATCGATGAAGATACTGAGATCACAAAGATAAGAACTCTTCTTTAGAACATAAGCTTCTGTAAAAATACGCAAGTGCAAGGCAAAAACGATGGAGTGGCTTATACCGCCTACCTTGCGACTGTTTGAGTCATTGATGAGCTGAGTATTTTTACCGTAGGCTGGCTTTATCAAAACTTGTTGTTGTCAGTTTGCGGCTACTGACAGATCGCCACCTGGTGATGTGTACTGCTGTGTAGCTGAGCTATTGGCATGTTTCTAGCGCGTTTCTATGGGTCTGCTTGTGATGTGTCGATGTCAAAAGGTATTGTAAGTATCTAAACTTGCAACTGTGTGATAGGAGGCTGAATGGAGGCTCACGCTCCAGTTTTGCCCGAGGCCAATGGGCCCTTAAAGCTTTTACTTTTCATAGACAAACGTCCGAATTCGACTGAGCAAGTGCGCAGCATTCGGCAGCAGCTGAAGACACTCGCCTCAGCGGAGGCTGACTCAGACAACCCAATTGATTTAGAGATTGTTGATGTTACTAACCAGCCCTATTTAGCTGAGCACTTTAAGCTGGTGGCAACGCCTGCCCTAATTAAGGTGTCGGCAGACCAGCATCAGGTGCTGGCCGGGAGTGATATTGGCACGCAGCTAGAGCACTGGTGGCCTAGGTGGCAGCGCGAGCAGGCGTCTATTCGGTCCGAGCAAGCGCAGGCCGATGCGGCTGAAACAACTGCAGGTGTCACCATAGATGCGGTGGCTCAATCCACAGAGATTTTGCGACTCTCTGATGAAATCTTTCGGCTCGATCAGGAAAAAGAATCTTTGATGTCGCAGCTGGACTTCAAAGACCGCATTATTTCTATGATGGCGCACGATTTGAGAAATCCGTTGACGGCGGCTTCGATTGCGCTAGAGACGCTGGAACTGGCCTATGAGCCTAATGGAAAGAACGCAGATCGGTTTACGCCTGAGCTGATTGCGCATTTGCTCAAGAGTACAAAGGTGCAAATCCGCTCGATTAACAGCATGATTACTGAGATTTTGCAGGCGGCGCGGGGGCCTAGTGCAAATTTAGAGATCGCGCCGCAGCGGCTAAACCTGAAGGCGCTGTGTGCAGAGGTGATGGATTCGTTTCAGCCGAAGCTGATGACAAAAAATCAAAGCATTGACACAGATATTCCTCAGGATTTGCCAGATGTCTATGCCGATGTTGATCAGGTGCAGCGGGTACTGAGTAACTTGATTGACAATGCGATTAAGTACAGTCCTGCCCATGGAAAAATGGGAATTGCGGCGCTGCACCGCACGACGGAGAAAGTGCAGATTAGCATTCGCGACAATGGGCCGGGGATTCCTCGGGATAATCAGAAGAGTATTTTTGAGGAGAATTTTCGTCTTCAGCGCGATCGCGCTGAAGACGGCTACGGTTTGGGCCTAGCACTATGCCAGCGCATTATAAGGGCTCACTATGGCCAAATATGGGTGGACTCTAAACAGGGCGAAGGCAGCTGCTTTCACTTCACGTTGCCTGTTTACCGAGGATAAGTGGTATGAGGACAAGCCTCAGCTGTTGTCACTACTGAGAAGCTGGGCTTTCATTTGAGCTAGCTGTTCGTTGACATTGCTCTGCTGTTCTAACTGCGAAAACTTACGCTCCAAGGTTCCACCATTGAGTTCACTGGTAACCTCGGCCTGGGCCTCAAGATCCAGTACGCGAGCTTCCATTCTTTCAAAGGCGTTGCGACCATTAGGCGAGTGGGCACTCATCATTTCATTGAGCCGGACGCTGGACTGGGCGGCTCTGGCCCTGGCGATGTACATGTCTTTTTGCGTGCGCGCTTCTGCCAGTTTGCGCTCCAGCAGGTTCATGTTGCTTTTTAGCTGCTGTACGACGGTGACCTGCTGGGCGATCTGGGGGGCGAGGGTTTGCTCGGTTTGAATGTAGGTTTGCCGGCGGGTGAGGGCCGTGTGAGCGGTGGGCTCGTCGCCTTTTTGGAGGGCGAGCTGAGCCCGGTTGTACCATTCTTGGGCGTTGCGTTTGGCCTGCTGGCACTGGCGCTCGGTGCGCTTTTGAGTTGCGATCGCCTGAGCAACGGCTTGGCGCATCGACACCAGATCGTTTTGCATGTCTAAAACGGTCTGCTGCAATACTTTTTCAGGATCTTCAGCGCCGCTGACGAAGCTGCTGACGTTTGATCTGACAAGCCGAGAGATTCGATTGAGCAGTCCCATCTTTGGTGGCGTCCAATACGCTTACGTATATAGCAGCATAGCAATCTTCCCTTCATTCTGTTGCGCCTATGGATGCCGCTTTATGGCTTGGTTTACTCAGTAGTGGGCCCATAAATCTGCGCATTGATCTCTTTGCCTTTTAGCTCTTCGACAAAAGTTTGGGCGGCTTGGGGATTGTCAAATGCAGCAATTTGAATACGGATTCCGTCGGTGAACTGACGAATGAAGGCTTCGCTGACGACTTCTCGAACCGTGAGCAGGCCCTGATCTGTGCTGTAGGGAACTGTGACGTAGTAGGTCAACCCGACAGGAACCACAACGGCCTGAGTCCCAATGGGTGGAGACGAGCCTATGGGAGCATTTGCCTGCGGTGCAGAGGCCGCGCTGGGCGTCGCGTTAGGAATCGTACCAGGAACTGTTTCAGGGGATGGATTGGCGAGTCCTGCAGGGATTTGTGTGTTGGTCGCCGGTGTTGCAGGGGCTGTCGGTGCAATTGGCGGCAGCTCAGTCGCCTCTGGGGGAAGGGCATTGGGATCGATGGTGCCTTGCGGCATGTTTAGCGAGCTGAGATTGTCGAGGTCTAGCTCAATGAATTCGTTAGCGGAGAGGTCTGGGCCCGGTGGGTCGAAGCTACTGGGTGGTGCAGTGGCTGTGTCGGTACCTTCTCTTTGGATCTGGCTGGCCAAGCGCTGGGTAACGGATGGGTTTGCCATCAGATAGCTGGCGCCTAGGCCCGCAGCGAGCCCGCAGAGGCCAAGGGTTGCACCTGCGAGCAATGACACGGTTTTTCGCTTAGGCTTGCCGCTAATATTGACGGGTTCAGGCAGAGGAGGAACCTCTGTTAAGCTTTCGATTAGCTTTTCGGAAGAGGCGAGATAGCCACTAGCCGATGTGATGGCAGAGTTTGGATGGACAGCCGCGTTTGTTTCTGCCGCAGCTGGCGGCAGTTCTGTTGACGGGCTGTGCTGAGCAGTGGCTGTCGCTTTTACCAGTGAGCTTGCGAGAGAAGGTTGTGCAACTGGTTGTGCAGCAGGTTGTGTAACTGATGCCGTACTGGCCATAGGCTCAGCTGCTGCCTTGTCTGTCGTTGCTAGAGCCGTCTCTTGGGTATTTGTGGCAGGTGCCTGATCCAAGAGGCGTCTGTTGGCGGGGAGTGGTGGTGGGGTGACGGCGGCTGCTTTTGGTGCGGGAGCAAGGGCAGATTCAATCGTTGTAAGATCGAAGGAGGGATCTTGTAAATCGGCAAATATATCTGTAGTGACAATGCCGTCTAGCCGTCGGTTGCGGCGATAGCGGTTAAGCTCGGCCTCTAAATTGACATTGAGGCTGCTGAGTACAGCGCATAGCTGAGGCGATAAATCAGTTGAAAATGACTGTTCTGCCATGACAGACTTGCTTAAAGAATGGGGGTAGATAATTGGACTGATGAGTGTTGCCGATAGGTTCACAGGCGTACAGCGTGTCAGTCTCTAGCGAGCTAGATGATGCACAGGAATAGCCAACAGGAGCAGCCAATAAATGAGATGGCGTATGACTGCTGATGATCCTCATATAAAGCTTCCTTGATGCAAGATGCCCGAAAATGCCCCCTAGTTAACACTTTATCTTGATGTCACCAACTTTTTAGAATCTCAATTTTTTGATAAAGAGGGCGCGTTGGCAATGTGGTCGTAGAAATAGAGGCGTAAAAACATGGCGTTAGAAGGATTAGACGGCCTGATCAAAGGGCTGGAAAATCAAGACAGCTGGCAGGCTCAACGTCAGTTTCGCTTGGTGGTGCAGCACTGGCCTAAGTCGGTGGGGTTTGCTGTGGCTCGGCAAACGCGGCCTGTCAGTATTCAGCGCTCAACGCTATATGTCGCGACAGCGACAGCGGCTTGGGCTCAGACGCTGGCCTATGAACGGTTAAATATTTTGCGTAAGCTCAATCGGCACCAGCGGCATCCGATTAAGAATATTCGATTTTCTACGGCGCAGTGGGCTCAGATTCAACGGGGGCCGCAATCCCCATCTTCGTTATCTCAAAGGGATAGTCAGCATCCTAGCTATGTGGGGCCGATGATCAAAGCCGAGGTGCCGGTAGCGCCACCCAATGATCCCGCAGAGGCCTTTGCTCGGTGGGCACAGGCTGTACAAAGAATGCAGCGATCGCAAGTCCTCTGCCCTCGCTGTCAATGCCGCTGCCCTAAAGGCGAGCTAGATAGATGGGCTCTCTGCTCCCTATGCGCAGCCAAACAGTGGAAATAGTGCGTGCGGCCAAGCGGTGTAGAAATGATGCGGCTTAAACGCTGAATAAAAAACAACCGCGATAATAACGAACCGAAAAAGAAATTAAACCTAAAAATAGTCGAGATGTCCGTA
>JBCBKQ010000365.1:0-4601 GCA_038521595.1 Cyanobacteria bacterium J06627_28
GCCCGTAAGTTGCTCCCTGCCCTTGAGCTGCCAGAACTAAGCTCCCTGTCCTTGATCTGGCAGACCTAAGCTGCCAAGACCTAGATTTTTGTCACCACTGGTGTATTACTTTGTGGTCTACTTACTACCTTTGGTGACAAAAATCTAGGTCTGGCAGCTTAGGTCTGCCAGACCTAGGGCAGGGAGCAACTTACGGGCAGATGTTATGGAATTACCATAACTTGGCCTTTGCAGAGGAGTTGCGATCGCGTCAAAACCAGCTCACTCAGCTGAGTATCACGCCCTAAATCCCAACAAAAGTTATCCAGTGAGTCAACACCGATACCCTTTACTGGGTTTTCTAATTCACTCAGAGTCGCCAACCAACGAGGCTGAGTCAGCTTCAAAAAATGCCCTGATTCCACAGCTATATCTGCACCAAATACAATAGGCTGCGTCCCTATTTCATCTTGCAAAGCAGGATAAAAAGACAGTCCCAAACAGCCGTCGCCCAGTCGAATATCAGGGCGAGACAAAACCACATCTTCGCGCAATGGCAGCAGACCGTAGCGTGCTTCTACTGCTTGCGCTACGCCGGGATGCTGAAGCAGCGATCGCCAAAAATCGCGCAGACCATTTGTCAACAAAGCAGAATTCAAAGAAGCCGTTAAGCCCTCATCACTTAAGGTAACGCCGCCCGAGACCAGAAAGCTTTTCAAAAGCTTCAATGGTTTGCCCCGCAGCACCTGGCCGATATTGATACGAATATCTTCGGCAGATAAAACGACCTGACTAACATGTAGGCCCTGGTATACGGCCTCATCAGCAGCAATAGAGACCCCAGGAATGTAGCCAGAGATAATTTGGCGATCGCGTCCGGCTAGCTCAATCGAAAGTTCACCGACCTGTTCTACCTGCGATCGCAGCCACAGGCGCACAGCGGCAGGCAACAATTTGCCAATGATTCGACTGCCCTTTTCCTTGTCATCACTACCTTTGCTCACACTTACCGCACACTGAACACGCATCCTTTCCATTATCGCCTTAGTCAGACACACACAAACCAAGGAATTCTCTACTCGCAAAGTCAACAATTCATGACTTGTTGATCCCTGAAACGCCAGAGTCTCGTTTTAGTGACGAAAAATGAGGGATCAAGCGATCCCCTGTTAACAAATTTGTCATACTATGAAGATATGCAGCCCAAATTGTGATCCCAGCTCATTAAGGCCTGGGATCTGTCAGGAGCTCATAGTGGTGCCCATTCAAAATTGACACCTACATCGACGCCATAGAGATGACGCCCAGAGAGGAGAGAACATAGATGCCAAACCCAACGCCTAACATTCCACTAGAGGAGATGACACTTCGACAGCTCCGACGAGTTGCTAGCGAATTTGAAGTCTCACGCTACAGCCGCATGCGCAAGGTTCAGCTAGTCGCAGCCATCAAAGAAAAGCAAATTGCAGCCGGCGTTCGCCCCGCAGCATCCACAACACAAGCCCCTTCTTATCAATCGCAATCTATGCCTACAACCCAGCCTGCTGCAACCTCTACTGTAGCTTCTGCACAGCCAGCAACCGCAACAGCCACGCTCGACATGGCAGTGCTAGCGACAGTAGATGAAGGGCTAGGCGAGCTACCCGGTGGCTATGGTGAAAGCCGAGTTGTATTGATGCCTCGCGATCCTCAGTGGGCTTATGCCTACTGGGATATTCCAAACGAGCACAAGCAAGCGTTACGAAATCAGGGCGGCAGACGATTTGCCATCCGCTTCTATGACGTCACTGACATTGATGTCAACTACCAAAGCCCTCACAGCCTTCAGCAGTTTGAATGTGGTGAAATGACACGTGAGTGGTACTTGCCAATTCCTGTAAGTGATCGTGACTACAGCGTAGAAGTTGGCTACATTTGCGATGATGGTCGCTGGCTGATGCTCTCGCGCTCCGCCCCTGTTCGCATTCCACCCGTTTACCCATCTGACTGGATTGAAGATAAGTTCATCACCATTGACTGGAGCCAAGAACTTCGCGGTCGGACCTTCGCAAAACTTGTGCCACCTAGCCAGAAGGCTGCCATGGCGAAGGGTACTCAGGGCGCCGAAGACAGTGAACTCTACGCAGATATCTTCTCCCAAGCGCAATCTGCCGAAGCCATGCGACTAGCTGGTTCACTGTTTGGCTCTATGCATCAGGTTCCCGAAGAATCAGTCAGCTCCTTTGTCTTCCCATCGGGTGCGGGGCTTTGGGCACTACCGTCTGCTTCGGGTATAAATATGTCCGGCGCTGGCATGTTTGCCTCCGCGCCACCACCAAGACCCCGCAAGTTCTGGTTGGTTGCTGACGCAGAGCTGATCGTCTACGGTGCAACCGAGCCTGACGCGACTGTTACCATCGATGGCAAAGAGATTGAGCTAGAGAAAGACGGCACTTTCCGATTCCATGTCTCTTTCCAAGATGGCGTTTTGCGCTATCCCATCGTGGCCGTCGCTAAAGACGGTGAGCAAATGCGCTCCATCCACATGGACTTTGAACGCAAGACACTTGCTCGCAACACCAACACCAAGGCAGAAGCTGTCGAAGAATGGTTTGCGTAAGCTATGGCCGTTCGCACTTTGCTACAACAGCCTAAAAAACGGTGTCTAGACTTCGTTAGTGAGCTAGACAAGTAGAAAAGCGGAAACCGTCTTTGGTTTCCGCTTTCTGCATTTTTAAAGCTCTTATCGGTTTAGCCCTTATCGGTTTAGCGAGCGCGTTAGACGTTTCATCCAGACTTGCCAAACGTCTTCTATCCAAAGACAAATGCGATCTATCCATTTCAAAACGCGCTCAAAAGGATGTTCAACATAGTCAATAGAAACCACATCAGCCTCTAAAAAAGAAGGGCAATATTCAACGGCGGTAGGCGCTTTTTGTAGTGTTGACGCGCTTGTCTCCTCTGCTGCTCTCACAGGAAGTGCTTCAACCCATTCATGACTGGTAACTTGCAGAAGATGTGAATTGCTCAAAAGCAACATGAATTGATTAATGAATGGTTCTGGTAGGGCAGCTACCTGATTTTTTTTAAGCGGCCTTAAAGTAGAGCGCGTTTTGCGAGGCAGCTGATTTTGCCCTGGTGCCAAGACAGCTAATAGTTGAGTGCGCCAGGGCTGAGGGAACTTTGCGAGAACTTGCAGCACAGCCACCCAAAAAGAATAAACCGGCTGAACTAAGGTTGATGTGACCGTAGCGATAGTAGATATGATAGGCACCTGAGAAGGCTGAATAGCGTCCGACGAAGAACGAGAAACGATTGCTGTGTCTATCTTTAAAGTGTTTTTTTCTAGCTTTTGCACGGTAGACATAGTCAATAGTCCACTACCTAAAAATCGAGCAATTTGGATGTGGAGTTTGCGCCGTTGCTCAGGGGTTAAACCATCCCAAACGTTGATATGATCTTGTACAAGAACAAGCGATCGCGTCACTATGTCACTAGCGACTCCCGTGATTAGCACACGATTTCTATTTATAGAGACATCGGCAGAGACATTGGCACTGGTAATCGACATAGCCTCATTACCAAGTAGGCCAGCTGTCTTTGTCCGTCGCACAATCCAATTAAAACAGTGCTGTCCTAATGCTATAAACCGGCCCATAGAGGATCGCATCTCTAAACTAGTCCGTTTATTTTCACCAGTCCATTTATTTTCAGGTAAGTCCTGCTGAGGCAAAACTCCCTCTAGCAGGGCATCAACCTGACCGGAAGACAGATAACGTCCAACTGTCAACAACGTCTGCACCATCGCATTCTCTGAATGCACAACCGCTGAATCATCAAAGCAGGCGATTTCTGCGCACTGGCTGGCCTCTGTGCCAAGCCATCTTGAAGACTGCACAGCTAACGGATCAAAATCCGAAAAATCCAGCAGCTTTTTAGTTTTTTCGTTTAGACCAAACCAGCCTTTTGCGCTTAAACGACGGAGTAAAAAGCGCTCTCCTATGACTTTTTTTAGGGTCTGTGTGGTTGACTGAGACGCACGAACTGCTGCATACACAGGCAAAAGAGCAACCGTTGCCCCAACGCTGACCCCAAAACTTACCGTTGAGCGCGTCTGGCGAACCGCTTTAGCATGCCGACTAACGCCTTGTCGGTACTGCCTCATCAAAAACCGTAGTACATTGCTTTGATACGGGCCAGAAGTCATTTCAATGTCCTATCTCCCCTCCGCTGCACTCAATTCTAACGGAAGTCATGGCTGGTAAAAATCCTGTCTGTTTATCTGAAACGCTACGAAACACGTTGGCACGTCTTCGTCAGCTAAATACTCAAGACATCCAAAGCCAATGGCACCAAACTCTAGCAGACATCGAACTATCTAGCGTTGGACTATCTAGCATTTTTGATTCATCAATCGATAAGCACTGGTCTACAGCACCTCTAAATGAGCGCCATCATATTGCATGGGGAAAGGGTTTAAAGGTTCTCTGGCTCTATCAAAAGCTCACTGTCCCTACTCATTTCTATGGCTACCCACTTGCAGGTCTTACACTGCGATTGGCTCTGACTTGGTGGGCAGAAGATGCACACATTTACGTCGATGGCATTTTAGTGCAGTCTGGAGATCTCTTTGAATGCTTTAC
>JBCBKQ010000366.1:0-4592 GCA_038521595.1 Cyanobacteria bacterium J06627_28
ATCGCCTGTTGTTGCGGTGCTATTTTTGTGACTGTTCTTCTGGTTATCCCTCTGGTTATCTCTCGGGCTATCCCTCTGATTATCTCTCTGGCTATCCCTCTGGCTATCCCTCTGGGGATACAGAATAGGTTTAGCAGTTTGTTTTCGAAAATTGAATGACGATAAAAGACGCAAGTAATCTGAATTATTTTGCTTGAACTCAATCAGCATTGGCAGACTCTCTAACAGCTCTCTGAAGGTTGCAAAGCCGTAGGTGAATAAAAAGAATTCGTCTGATTGACGTGATGGCAACGCCCCTCCACGGAAGGCACGCACAGCAGCATCTTTAACCGTTTCGATGTGTACCCAGCCGTCTTCGCTGGGATGAGCTTTGGTCGCCTCAGCAATAATTTGCTTGAGACGGCTGGCATCTCTCACGTAGTAAGCAGGCGCTGCGCCGGGGTGATTTACCCGGTCTAAGGCCACTAGTTCAGGGACTGCCTCTAATAAATAAATTAGCTTCGTAAAGCCGTACTTTTGATAGGAAAAGTCAGCATCTTGCTGACGAAGTAACGAACCAAACTGCCCAGCGTGCATACGCGGCTTTGGCATGGCGTAAGTGGCCAGTGTCAGCACTCTGCGCAAAGATACAGGCACCTGTGCTGGGGCGTTTCCGCCATTCAGAGAAGATTTATGAGGAGATTTCTTGGCAGGCGCAGCTACCTTCGCAGGCGTACGCGATCGCCTGTTTACGATCTCCCTCGGATAGGTTGAGGCCTCATTTCGTGCGCTGTTTCTAGACGCCAGGGCTTTCTCCGGCTGGGTCCCTAACCGAAAAAGACGCTGCAAAAATCTAGCCAAAGCAGAAAAGAGAGAGGGCATGTGATGAAACGTAAGCGGTCGGCAAAGGCAAAAACTAAGGCGCTATCACCGAAACTAAAAACTGCTGCTGCACGCAGAGACTAGCTTGAGCATAGCGAGTGTGTGAAAAAATAGCTGCTGCCACCATCGTATTCACTTGTTATCACAGCTATATATAGAGCCGTGAGGATCCAAAGACAGACTTTGTCATCGCTTTTTCACTGATGCCTGACAGATGATCTTGCTGATGGATTGTGGCAAGACGTCGCAAGACATTGATGGCAAGACATTGATTACGCCTCACGGCTCGTTACAATGATTGCTGCTTTGATTGTTTTTCCGTTCATCTTTAGCTCACCTATCTTTTAGCTCACCTATTTATGTCAGTTCGCGTACGCCTCGCCCCAAGCCCCACTGGTTCCCTTCACATTGGGACAGCCCGCACGGCTGTTTTTAACTGGCTCTTTGCTCGCAATCAAGGGGGACAGTTTTTACTCAGAATTGAAGATACTGATCTAGAACGATCCAAGCCTGAGTTTACACAGAACATCATCGAAGGCCTGAAGTGGCTGGGCATGGACTGGGATGAAGGGCCATTTTTCCAGTCGGAGCGGCTAGAGATGTACCGAGAAAAGGTGCAGACACTATTAGATAAAGGACTGGCATACCGAGCCTACGAAACGCCGGAAGAACTGACCGCCATGCGAGAAGCCCAGAAAGCTCGCAAAGCAGCGCCCCGCTATAACAATCAGCATCGCAACCTAACCCCAGAGCAAATTGCAAGCTTTGAAGCGGAAGGTCGGCCAGCAGTTATCCGCTTCAAAATAGACGATGAGCGCGAGATCACGTGGAACGATATGGTGCGCGGGCCTGTGAGCTGGAAAGGGCGTGACCTTGGCGGCGATATGGTCATTGCCAGGGCGTCTTCGGGAACTGACGTGGGGCAGCCGCTGTATAACTTTGTAGTGGTGGTAGACGATGCAGACATGGCGATTAGCCATGTGATTCGCGGGGAAGACCATGTGGGCAATACGCCGAAGCAGATTTTGCTGTACGAGGCGCTGGGCTTTGATGTGCCTGAGTTTGCCCACACGCCGCTCATCTTAAATGAGAAGGGGGCAAAGCTCTCCAAGCGTGACGGCGTGACCTCAGTGAGCGATTTTCAGACGATGGGCTTTACGTCTGAGGCGCTGATGAACTACATGACGCTGCTAGGCTGGTCTGCGCCAGATGCACAAGAAATATTTTCACTGGAGGAAGCGGCGAAGCTCTTTAGCTTTGATCGGGTAAATAAGGCCGGGGCTAAGTTTGACTGGGATAAGCTCGACTGGATTAACAGTCAGTATTTACATGACAAGCCTGCTGAAGAACTATTGCCAATGCTGATGCCTTACTGGCAGGAAGCTGGCTATGGCTTTGATGCGCAGGCCGATAAGGATTGGCTGCTGCCGCTGGTGGCGATGATGGGCCCTAGCCTGACGCGGCTTAAGGACTGTGTGGAGCAGGGACGTTTCTTTGCAACCCCCACGCTGGCGTTTAGTGAGAAGGCAAAGGAGCAGTTAGGGAAAGAGGGCGTTGGTGCGGCGATGCGGGCCGTAGCGGATGCGGTAAGAGAGACGCCGATTGAGTCGCCGGATGCGGCCAAGAGTGTGATCAATCAGGTGACGAAAGCGCTGGGCGTGAAGAAGGGATTGATTATGCGATCGCTCAGAGCAGCCCTCATGGGCGATATGCAAGGCCCAGATTTAGTGGAGTCTTGGGTGATTTTGCATCGGCGTGGGTTTGATCAGCAGCGGCTAGCCGAAGCGCTGACGATTTCGGCGGCGTAGTGGGTTTTGGTTAGTTAAGTTGACACACACCTTAAAAATATAAACAGCATCGTTACATTCTTTTTCGATTGGGTAACGATGCTGTTTCGTTCATTTGGGTCAAACATAAAATGGGCTAGAGACCATATATCACGGGGATTTTTACATTTTCAAAAGAGAAAACCACCTTTTTCTTGAAAGATTCGATTGCTGCATTTGAAGTATTTACGTTAAATTTAGTAAAGACAAGTCTCATAAAGCTTGTGATCGAATAACACTTCGCGATAAAAACTTAAGCTTTTCGCTTTTGATTTAGTTCAGTCAGTTAGTTTCTTGCTGCTAGCAAGTGAAGCGTTCCGGTCATGTCGCTCTTGAGAAGAGCGAACTATCTATTTAACAGAGGCCACCGAGTGATGAAAAACTTTTCTTGGAAAACTGCCCTACTGTGGACACTGCCCCTTCTTGTGGTTGGATTTTTCCTTTGGCAGGGTTCCTTCGGTAGCACAGATCCCGTAGACACGGGCCGTAACACTGCTAGCACTAGCATGACCTACGGACGATTTTTAGACTATTTGGATGCTGGCCGTGTTACGTCCGTTGACCTTTACGAAGGCGGTCGTACAGCCATCATCGAAGCGGTTGACCCCCAAATTGACAATAAGGTTCAGCGCTGGCGTGTAGATTTGCCAGGCAACGCACCTGAGCTGGTGGAACGACTCCGCACATCTGACATCAGCCTGGATTCGCACCAGCCCCGCACTGACGGTGCGCTGATTGGTATCCTCGGCAATCTCCTCTTTCCTGTCTTACTCATTGGTGGCTTATTCTTCCTGTTTCGCCGTTCAAACGGTGGTGCAGGCGGCCCCGGCCAAGCGATGAACTTCGGTAAGTCCAAAGCTCGCTTCATGATGGAAGCCAACACTGGCGTAATGTTTGATGATGTCGCCGGTATTGAAGAAGCTAAGGAAGAGCTGCAGGAAGTTGTCACCTTCTTGAAAAAGCCTGAGCGCTTTACTGCTATTGGCGCACGCATTCCCAAAGGTGTGCTGCTAGTTGGCCCTCCCGGTACAGGTAAAACGCTATTGGCAAAGGCCATTGCTGGTGAGGCCGGTACGCCGTTCTTTTCCATCTCCGGCTCTGAGTTTGTTGAAATGTTCGTGGGTGTAGGTGCTTCTCGCGTTCGCGACCTGTTCAAAAAAGCAAAAGACAATGCGCCTTGCATCATCTTTATCGATGAGATTGATGCGGTGGGCCGCTCCCGTGGTGCCGGCATTGGCGGCGGTAACGACGAGCGTGAGCAAACGCTCAACCAGCTGCTGACTGAAATGGACGGTTTTGAAGGCAATACCGGCATCATCGTGATTGCGGCAACGAACCGCGCGGATGTACTGGACTCGGCACTATTGCGTCCCGGTCGCTTTGACCGTCAGGTATCGGTCGATCCGCCAGATATCAAGGGCCGCCGCGAAGTATTGGAAGTTCATGCGCGTGACAAGAAGGTTTCTGATGACCTGTCTTTGGATGCGATCGCACGCCGTACGCCTGGATTCACAGGTGCTGACCTAGCAAACTTGCTCAACGAAGCTGCCATTCTCACAGCTCGCCGTCGCAAGGAAGCCGTCACCATGCTCGAAATCGACGACGCCATTGACCGCGTCATCGCTGGTATGGAAGGTACACCGTTGACTGATGGTAAGAGCAAGCGATTGATTGCTTATCACGAAGTTGGTCACGCTATCATCGGTACGCTCGTAAAGGATCATGACCCTGTACAAAAGGTCACTTTGATTCCTCGCGGTCAGGCCCAGGGTTTGACTTGGTTTACGCCTAGCGAAGATCAAATGCTGATTTCGCGCGCTCAGCTTAAGGCTCGCATTATGGGTGCCCTGGGTGGACGCGCCGCTGAGGATGTCATCTTTGGCGATGCAGAAGTGACCACAGGCG
>JBCBKQ010000367.1:0-4589 GCA_038521595.1 Cyanobacteria bacterium J06627_28
AGGTGAATTCCGAGACGTTGCAGGCGGCGATTGAAGAGGCGATCGCACAATCGACGGAACAGTCGCGTGAGCAACCGACAAAGGTGCGCTACTTCCGCTATCAAATGCAGAATATGATTAAGCGGGCCTGCGAAAATGTGGGACTGCTGCCCTATCCGAGTCGCCGGGCGATCGCACTACAGCAGTGGCTAGAAGACAGAAAAGAAAACGTCTATCCCAATGAACCTGGCTATAAACCCTCTGTATCAGCGTCGGTAGCCAAGCCTTTAGAAGTGGTCAATCCTTTACCAGATGCACTTTTGGGTCAGCAGTGGTCTCTGGTGACGTTGCCTGCTGAAGCATTTAATGAAATGCCCGAGTGGGATATCGGTTTTGGTGAGTCGTTTCCATTGGCACCGGCAGGCGTTGCGCCAGATACGCCGATTCCTGGATTTATTGTGTACTCGCAGCGGGCAAATCCGCTGGCGGCCTGGATGTCTGGGTTAGAGATGGCCTGTGTGCGTGCGGGGCGTGAAGAGTCGAGTAATTATGTGTCTGCCATGGGTGGTGATACGGCTCGGTTGCTGATGGAGACGGGTACGACGGAGACCTGGCTGCTGGCAGATTTGACCACACAAGAAACGCAGGCTGAGGCTCAGCGATTTGAAGAGGCTAAAAAGGCCGCGAATAATGTGCACTTTTTGGCGGTGCAAGACAGCCCTGAGTCGTTTGCGGGTTTTTGGCTGATGCAGTCTAGGGACTTTGGCTAGTCGGTTTTGGATGTAGGAGTGCGGTTACATGGCGGTAGTGGGTGAGCGGAATTGGGTCAAGATACTTTTGATGTACGGGCTATTGAGTGCGATCGCGCTAACTATGCTCTTACCTCTACTCTGGCTGGTGAGCACCTCGTTCAAGGGCCCCATGGAAAACCTCTTCCAGTTTCCGCCTCAGTTCTTCCCGGCTGAGCCCACCTTTGGCAATTTTCTTAAGGTGTGGCAGACCAATCCTTTCGGCCGCTATTTTTTCAATAGCACGCTGATTGCTGCTGTGACGGTTGTGCTCAATTTAGTCCTGTGCTCGCTGGCGGCCTATCCGTTGGCACGGCTGAACTTTGCTGGGCGCGAGATTTTGTTTTCGCTGATTGTTTCGACCATTCTGATTCCATTTCAGATTGTGATGATTCCGCTGTATATTCTCACGGTGCGGCTGGGGCTGACGAATAGCTATATCGGGGTGATTTTTCCTGCGATCGCATCCGCCTTTGGCATTTTCCTCATGCGCCAAGCTTTCCAATCTGTCCCAAAGGAACTCGAAGAAGCGGCTCGCATAGATGGCTGCACAGAACTCGGCATTTGGTGGCACATCATGCTGCCATCCGTACGTCCGGCCCTGGTAACGCTTGCAATCTTTGTCTTTATCGGCTCTTGGAGCGATTTCCTCTGGCCTTTGCTGATTCTCGACCGCCCAAAGTACTACACACTGCCCCTGGGTGTTGCTAAGCTCGCAGGCAGTTTTTCGCTAGACTGGCGACTCATTGCCGCAGGCTCAGTCATCTCTATCATTCCAATCATTCTATTTTTTGTCGCAGCTCAGAGCTACATTGTTCCTTCGGAAACGGGTAGTGGTGTAAAGGGGTAATTGCTCTGTGCTGTTACTAGAGTGAATAGGCTGTACTTGGGTTTATTGGCTCTTGGAGCGATGGACTACAGGCATATCATCACAATTGAATTCGGAAAGCCCAGCGGTAAGCCCTGTATTTAGGGTATGCGCAACGGTATCTGATGTTTAAGAGTATCTGGCTGGTGAAATGCCAGAGTCGTGAAATGCCCCTTTGCTGTGTCATCCGTTTGGAGCCCTTAACTTCTTCTACGTTCCGTAGCTCGCTACTATTAAATAGCAGTTGAATAAAACTTAGGAATATCACTCAGCTATGAAAATTGCCGTTACGGGTGCGACTGGCTTTGTAGGCTCTTGCCTAGTCGAGCGTCTGATTGCAGAAGGCCATGATGTAAAAGTGTTCACCCGCAGTATAGACAGCGCAAAGAAGACCTTTGCAGCGGCTAAGTTTAAATCCGTTGAGTATGTGGAATATACCCCGACCCAATCCGGTGATTGGCAAACGGCGATTTCTGGCTGTGATGGCGTAGTGAATTTAGCGGGTGAGCCGATTTCCGAGCGGTGGAGTGCAGAGCGGAAAAATCGGATCCTAAACAGTCGGAAAGTGGGAACCCAAAAGCTCGTAGAGGCCATTACTCAGGCTGAGTCCAAACCAGCCGTATTGGTGAGTAGCTCAGCTATTGGCTATTACGGGACTAGCGAAACCACTGAATTCTTTGAGACCAGTCAACCCGCAGAAAATGATTTTCTCTCTCAGGTGTGTCAGGCCTGGGAGGCTGAGGCCAACAAGGTAAAAGATGCGGGTGTGCGTGTGGCGATTGTGCGTACGGGCATTGTTTTGGGGAATGGGGGCGCGGTTGCCAAAATGATTACCCCTTTCAAACTATTTGCAGGCGGCCCCATCGGTAGCGGTCAGCAATGGTTTTCCTGGATTCATATAGATGATTTGGTAAACCTGATGCTAAAGGCGCTGTTAGATCCGTCTATGCAGGGTGTGTATAACGGTACTGCGCCAGAGCCGGTGCGGATGAAAGCGTTTTGCGAGACCCTTGGTGAGGTGATGGATCGTCCGTCTTGGTTGCCTGTCCCGGATTTTGCCATTGAGGCGCTACTCGGTGATGGTGCGGTAGTGGTACTCAAGGGTCAAAAAGTGTTGCCAGAAAGAACGCAGGCGGCTGGTTTTTCTTATGATTATTCTGAGCCTAAGGCAGCTATTGCTGATGTGGTGAAGAAAATTGGCTAGGCCCTCGTTTGGCGAGCGGTGTGGTGCCCTGCTGACTGTCACTACATGAGCTGTCACAACCTGTTAAAGGCCGTAGACTGAGGGTGCATTCTGCTGACTCGATTTACTTATTTTCCGGAATCGCTCTGATTGCTTGGGGAGAACTCAACAGTTAGTTGATATTTTTGTTACCTAAACTCAGCCTACGTATTTTTATTTCTCTTATGAAAATTCCTGCTCTGGCGCCGCGTTTCAAGACTCAGTTTGTGCTGTTTGGTGGACTTAGCTTGGCTTTGTTGAATGCTCTGAGTCCGGTGGAAATGCTTCATCCGCAGGCGCTGGGGCAATCGTCGGCTGCCATTGCACAATCCCTTCCAGGCTCGGCTAGAGAAACAGAAGAAGAGATTAACGTTCGGGTATATCAGGCTGCGAGTCCTGCCGTCGTTACCATCGATACCCCTACAGGCAGCGGCAGCGGCGTCATCGTTGAATCGGACGGTCTTATTTTGACCAATGCCCATGTGATTGATGGTGCTGACTCTGTTCGGGTGTTTCTCTCTGATGGTGAAGAGTATCAGGGGCGCGTGGTCGGTTACGATGCAGGCGGCGTAGACTTAGCAGCTGTGAGAATTCAAGGCCGTGGGCTGCCTACGGTCAATGTTTCGTCCACACCAGTACAAGTGGGTCAGCGCGCATTTGCCATTGGCAATCCGTTTGGCCGCTTCAATGGTACGTTTACGATTGGCATTGTCAGTCGCATCGATACGACTCGCGGTTTGATTCAGACAGACGCAGCAATTAACCCTGGTAATTCTGGTGGTCCTTTGCTTAACAGCCGAGGTGAGCTGATTGGTATTAATACGTCTATTTTTACGCCGCAGCGCTCAGCGCCAGGACGGCCTGATGGCCCGGTTGGCAATATCGGCATTGGCTTTGCGATCACGATGGAGCAGGTCAATGGATTTTTAGCGTCCGTTCGCAATGGGTCTGCGCCGATGGTGGCGCAGCAGTCTCCCTTTTTGCGTGGGTCTGCGCGCCCGCCTCAGCAGATTACAATTGGGGGCTCATTGATCAATGGTCAGCTCAGCCGCAATAGTTCTGTGCTGCCAGCGGATGACAGCTATTACGATGCGTATTCTTTCGAGGGGCGTAGAGGTCAGCAGCTGCTGATTGAAATGAACAGCGCTTCGGTAGATGCCTACTTAATTTTGCTATCTCCTCAAGGGCGCGATATCGCTCAAGATGACGATAGTGGCGGTAATACAAATGCTCGTCTAACTTATACCTTGCCAGAGAATGGCACTTACACTGTCCTGGCGAATTCTTATTCCCCTAGAGAAACGGGTGAGTACAGTCTGCGAGTGGCCACAGGGACTAGCAACAGTGTCCAATCGGCGATGCCGGTGTCAGGTCAATCGGCGACGACTCAGAACCTGCCTCTACGAATTGAGGGTATTTTAGGGTCGAGTTCGCCTGTTTTGGATCGAGATGGCAGCCGTTATGAGGAGTATGAGTTTGACGGTAGTGCTGGGCAGCAGTTGAGAATTTCGCTAGACAGCCCAGATTTTGACCCCTTTTTAGTGTTGATGGGGCCTGATGGCTCGGTTGTTGGCTACAACGATGACACGGGAACGTCTTCTTTGAATTCGTCGATGACGGTGACGCTGCCCTCAAATGGCCGCTATCGGGTAATTGCCAATGCCTTTGATTCGTCTGGTCGGGGTCGCTTTACGCTGAATGTGGAGCCTTTTTAAGGGCACGATAAGCTCAA
>JBCBKQ010000368.1:0-4576 GCA_038521595.1 Cyanobacteria bacterium J06627_28
GGCGTGTTTCTATTTAGAGCGGTAGAAATTAGCATTTTGCCAGCTTGGCCTTTAAAGGTGTTGGGTACTGCCCTGCCAGAATTAGGACAGGGCTGGTTTGGCACCTCCGGGCTCAATCCTCTATTCGCTAGCCTGGTAGTCCCATTCGTGCTGATGATGTTCTTGATTAGTATGAAAGGCATAAAGTGGTGGTCTTTGGGCATCTCAGTCGGTGCGATGGCCTTCATGATGGTAGCGGCCTTTGGCGCTCCAGAGATTGCCATCATCGGATCGGGGCAGCCTGCAGTGATATTTCTACTGGTAAATGTTGTTGTCGGCGCGCTGCTGACTCGCCTGTTTTTCCAGGTAGCGCTAAACGATAGCTAGCGCTAGATATCACGCTCCGAGAGAAACGGCAGACTGTTGCATACAGTCTGCCGTTTGTTTTATGGCTTTCCACGCTTTGCTATGTCTGTAGCCGTTCGCACTTAGCTTACGCCACTACGAATAGCCATAACCCTTGTTCTATAAAGCTAAGTGCATAGCAATCCGCACTGAACGCGTCTAAAACTGTTGATAGACTCGATAGGCGGTGTTAATCAGCTTGTGCCAATCTGACGGCTTAACGGACTGACCCGTTTGGTAATACATCAGCTGCGAGTCCAAACCCTCTACGCAAAGCTGCTTTTGGCCGTAGTCTTGAAAAAAGTTCAAAACATCAGCTGTGAAACGCTCTCGGATGGCGTCTTCATCTGGCCCCGCTAGCCAATAGCGATCAGAAAACTCAGGGTGCGTGTCGAAGTCAATATCTTGATAGCCAAAGACGCCACCGAGTTTGTGCAAGAAATTCTCTGGCGCTAGCACAAACTTGGGAAAACGCGATTGGTGCGCATCTATCACCGCAATCGTTTGAGAATAGGTGCGTTTATTCTTACCGGAGCCTTTGGTGTAGTAATAGTCGCCAATGGATACTTCAACCTCTTTAAAGCGCCCTTGAATTAGGTTCTTAATCCGTCGATTGCGACCTTTATTGCCAACGTCGAAGTGTGAGATGACATGGTTTAGATATTGGTGATGGTGCTGGCAGTAGGTAAACCCCAGGGTCTCGGCAACTGCCCTGACGGCCTCTGCCCGCCTGCGATCCAAATAGATAGAAATTCCAAACCCAGCGCCTACCAGCGCAAGAACCAACAAAATTGGGAAATAGTCCATTTTCATTTCTCACAAATCTACAGCCAGAATACCCATGGCCCCATCTGCGCTGGCAGGTGGACGAGCAGATGACTAATTTCGTCTTCAACGAAAACTAATCAGATTTCTCATAATCAAAAAATTTTGGTGTTGGCAGCTCGAAAAGCCCGGAAGATCCTTTGAAAACGGGGAACTTTATACAAGTAGCGTGTTTTTAAGTTCTCCCTATGGACAGATTATTTCCGATTCTTTTGCCCGCTTTGCTCGGTCTTGCAGCAGGTCTGAGCCACGGCCTAGTCGAAAACTACCTCGAGCTACCCACGTCCATCGGCGAAATGGTAGAGCAGCCGTTTACGGGTTCGGCTCTGAATTAGTCTGTGTGGGGACTTGAACCAAACACATCAGACCAATCACAACGGGTGCAAATAAACAGCAGGCGTACAGCCCTCCCTCATAGGAGCCCGTAACAGACTTAAATGCGGCTAATAAAGAGGGCCCGAGAGCACTGGCAATCACGATGGCCATCATCTGTACGCCTGCGATCGCACCCAAATGCTTCCGGCCAAAAAACCTTGGCAGCACCACCGTCGAAAGCGTTCCAAAGCTACCTCCACTAATCCCTAGGCCGATGACCGCTGGCCAGAATAATCCTGCCATGTCCAAGTTGGCCAAAGACGCAATGCCGATGGCTTGACCCACCATCATGGCCGTAAACAGGTATTGAATGCGCACAAAATCGCAGGCAAACCCCATCCCAAAGCCCACCACGGTAGACACCACCGCCATCGGCACAAAAATCAGCACCATCTGCGCTTCAGCAATGCCCATCTCTTCACCAATGCTGACAATATTGAAGGTGATGCCGGTAATCGAGAGCGCCTGAGACATAAACGCCAGCGTCACCGCCCAAAAGGCCAGCGTGCTGATCGCCTGCCGTCGAGTGACGCCCCAAATATCTGAGGTAGAACCGTCATCGTTTTGATTATTCGGATCGTTTGAGGAAGGTGTGTTTTGAGTAAGCCTCGTTCCGAGAGGCTTCACCATTGCACCATCCATTCGCAATCCGCAGCTTTCTGGACTATCTCGAAACAACAGCCAGCCCACTGCGCTCATGCCAAAGCCGACAATTACCGCCAGGGTAAGCCAGGTGCCTCGCCATCCGAGCTGCGCGATCGCCTGACTGAAAAAATAAGGCGCGATCGCAAACCCCGCCGCAATAAAAACGCCCACAAATCCAGAAACCTGCCCTCGCCGCTTATCAAACCATTTGCCCAGGGTGGTACGGCTCGTCATGGTCAGCATCCCCTGCCCGCAAAATCTAAGGCTGACAAAGCCCAAAATTAGAAGGACAGCCGATATGTTTGGCGCAGGAAAAGGCAGGATTGTAGAGAGGGAAAGAGAAATGTGATCGCACACCGCCAAATAGCAAAGCGTCAGCCCCAACCCTACCGACGCCATCACAATCACCCGCCGAGCGCCCAAGCGGTCTAGCAGCTTGCCACCAAAAGGCAGCAAACATCCACTCGTAATCGTCCCAATCAGATACGCATTGGCCAGCTGCAAGCGGGTCAGCCCCGTCGCTGCAATTAAGTGATCGGTAAATACGCTCACGCCAATGGTTTGCCCTGGAATGCTAGTAAGCACACCCAGTACACTAGCCACCACAATCACCCAGCCATAAAAGACAGGAAACTTGGCCGGAGAAAGCGGAAAATCTGGATGGAATGGAGCGATCTTTGAGAAGGCTTTCATACAAGAGCGCAGGCCAGCATTGCCGACAGAGGGTAGATGTCACCGCCGACAAAAGCAGGTATGATCCCATCGGACAAGACCGGAAGATCACACCTTTTTTGAGCCGAGCGAGCCTTAACTATGACAGATAACACCAACGGCAGAATGCTGCTTTCTCACAACTTTGCCCTGCGAGATGAAGAAGTCCATCCGCTTACTCGAGAAGAGTTTGCAGACGTCTTTAGCAAGGGGCTCAGTGAAACAAATGGCATCGACTGTCAGCTCATTGACAATCCTCACTGGGTTGTTGAAGTCAGCTATGACAGCAGCCAATACACCGCCACACAAGCTGGCGAAAAATGTGCCGAGACGCTAGCCAGCTATCGGAAAGAGCATAAGAAAAAAGACTTTACCATCATGGCACTAGGCGGCATAAAAAACACACCTGCCACCAGCCCACCACCATCACTACAAACCGGCGAATGGGGCGTAGATGTGGTAGAAACAACAAACCCAGAAGAGTTTTTAGAAGAGATTAATTGGAACAAGCTTACAGGCGCAAAGCCTACCGATGCTATTTTTAGAATTGATCGCGAGGTATCTTGACTCAAACTTTCAAAAGCATTGCAGGACATAAAAGATAGACATGACGACAACTGTTCTTGGGTTAACTGTTCTTTGGCTGCTGATCGGGACACTCTCCGGATTGAGCTTCGTGCGACTCACCAATATGTTGACCCCCGGTCGCCTTTTTCCCTTTACGTTCGGGCTGATTGTGGCAGCCTGCCTCTACATCGTATTTTCACTGATTAACGGGACAGGGATTTTCGTTGAGTGCTGTGGCGGACTGATCTACGGCGCCATAGCCGCTTTTGGTCAGTACAAAATGTCTCCGCGATGGCTGGCATTGGGCTGGGCGGCTCACACTATCTGGGATACCGCTGTGCATCTATTCATCCCGCAAGCAACGACCGCACCCGATGGCTACGCTGCGTTCTGCATTAGCTTCGATCTGATTGTGGCAGCCCATCTGGTGCTGTCAGCTTATAGCTTTCGAAGAGTTGCTTAAGACACGACTAAAAGCTATCTCTCCATATCAAACAAGCAACTCTTCTGAGCAAGTGTCCTAACGCATCAGGACACTTGCTGTATATAAAGCAAGTCTTCAAAAATAGAGCCGCAATCACCGATTACTATGGCTCTAGTCAATTTTGCTTAATTAGGGAGCCTGACTATGACACTGGCGCAAAAGGTTCAAGACGAAGCCGTCAAAAATGCGATCGCAGCTGACTGCACACAGCTCATCGATAAACAGGTCTCCGCAAAAGGCGGCCTGGGCGGCATGACCCTCAAAGCAGCATACAAAGGCGTCAAAGGCATTGGCGCTGACTACATTCCAGGTGCGATCAAAAGACTGCTGCCCGAAACCGCCACCGCCCTCGATCCCATTTGGGCAGAAGGCGTAGCCAAGGGCGATCCCGTGGCGCATTTGACTGAAAACAGCGATCGCACCGCCGACCTCATCCTCAGCACCACCGACGCTAGAATCAAAAAAAGAGGCTCTGGAATCGTCGCGACCCTATATGGAAAGCTGAGAAAATCAGTCAAATCAGACGTCGTCGCAGCCGTTCCTGAGCTAGCAGCCATTCTTCAAAAGCACACAGCCTAAATAAAC
>JBCBKQ010000369.1:0-4504 GCA_038521595.1 Cyanobacteria bacterium J06627_28
ACGCTTTCAGCTCGGCCCCAATGTAGCTGCCGCACCTAGCTATACCTCTGAAACGCAGAGCGAAACGCTACACCTCATGTCTCCTTACATAAAAGGAGAAACAGTAAAAAAATTGCAAAACGACTTAACCACCGCCGGAATTAAAGTAGACGCGGACGGCATCTTTGGCAAAGGCACCGAAACTGCCGTAAAACAGTTTCAAGAACAACAGGGATTAGCAGCAGATGGTATCGCCGGGAAAGCAACCCTAGCAAAACTATCCGAAGTAATTGCCGCCTAACGCCATCTCGCCGCTCTCTTCCGCCCTCTTCCGCCCTCTCCTTCTTCCAAGGTCATGTCTCGAAACCTTTACGCGCTGCTCGTCGGCATCAACCAATACCACCCAGCCTCCCGCGTTCCACATCTTAAAGGATGTGTGAACGACATTCTGGGAATGCAGACCTACCTGCAAGGTCGTCTATCTACCGATGGCTTCCATCTACACATGCAAACGCTGCTAGACGAGCAGGCCACGAGGCAGAACATTATCGACGGATTTCGCCAGCACTTGTCCCAGGCAAAAAGCGACGATGTTGTTTTGTTTTACTATGCGGGCCATGGTGCGCAGGCATCAGCGCCAGAGGCCTTTTGGCCGGTTTCACCTAGCCGAATGATGGAAACATTGGTCTGCTATGACAGCCGGATCGACCGGGACCATTGGGATTTGGCGGATAAAGAACTCGCTCAGCTCATTAGCGAAATTGCTCGCAGTCAACCTCACATAACAGTTGTTTTAGACTGTTGCCATTCTGGCTCGGGAACTCGCACAATAGTCGGCACCCGCCGAGCAGAACCCGATGTTAGAGAGCGTCCGCTAGAGAGTTTTTTGTTGACGGTCGAAGAGGCGACCGCCATAGAACAAAAATCTAAAGAACAACAGGCCAATGCATTTGCCACGAGAAGTCTCTCGCCAGCAGGTATGCAGCTATCTGCTGGACGGCATGTCGTACTAGCGGCCTGCCAAAATATCGAGGAAGCAAAAGAATACTTAGGCAGCGGTCAGCCTCGGGGTGCCTTTTCCTACTTTCTTCAAGAATCGCTCAATAAATCCAGTGGCCGTCTGAGCTATCGAGATTTGTTCAAGCGAACGAGCGCCCTGATTCACAGCAATACGCCTGCACAGTCCCCGCAGTTAGAGGCGACCCACACTGAAGATTTGGAACAGCTATTTTTAGGCGGTGTGATCGCAAATATCACCCCTTATTTCACCCTGAGCCACCATCCTGATTACGGCTGGATTGTAGACGGCGGCGCAATCCATGGGCTACAGGGACCCACCGCCGAAGAAACCACCCTACTCGACATTTTCCCTCTTACAACCACACCAGAAACCACACCAGAAACGCCAGCCGCGATCGCGCAAGCCAGCATTACAAAAGTACTGCCGCAGCTAAGCAAAATAAAAATTGATGCCCCCCTCAACGACGCCCCTCTCAATACAGCAGAAACCTACAAAGCAATTGTCATTTCATCACCGCTGCCGCCGTTACAGGTTTTTGTCGAAGGGCACGAGGCGAGTGCACAGGCGCTGAAACGTGCGATCGCAGCTACTGGCCCCAACGGGCAACCCTCTTTGTACGTGCAGTCTGTTGATCAGCTAGCTGGTGCCGCGCTCAAAGTCATCGCAACCGAGCAACGCTACCAAATTACCAGCGTCACCGATGATCGCCCTTTGGTGACTGCAAGCATCGGAGAAAGCCGCACTAGCAAGACGGTTCAAAATTTGGAGCATATCGCGCGGTGGAGAGCGATCGCAGACCTTGCTAGCCAGCCCAACAGCCAAATTCAAGACGGCATCGCCCTCAAAATTTACACTGGTACAGAGCCCAGCCATGAAACCTCAATAGAAATCACTGACCCCCACGTTCGCCTCAGCTACACCTACAGCGATCACCACCAAACTTGGCACAAGCCCCGATTCCGCATCAAGCTCAGCAACAACAGCAACAAAACCCTTCACTGTGCCCTCCTCTATCTCAATCAACAGTACAAAGTAGACGTCATCAAGCCCGATGGGGTAAACAGCCTGATGCGACTGCTGCCAGGACAAGAGCTTTGGTTTGCTAATGGCGCGGCCCTCAATGGTGAAGTCACCGATGCTCTGTGGGAACAAGGCATCACAGAAACGCAAGATCTGCTAAAGCTCATCGCCTGCACCGAAGAATTCGACCCTTCGCTGATGACACTCAAGGCACTCGGTCAACCTATGGCGACCATCGGCAGTCGTGACCTAGGCAACACCAAGGGCCTAAATCGGCTCATGGCCAGAATCACCGCCAGAGAAATGGAACAACAAACCACCCGAGATATTGGCCTAGCCCAGCCGCCGCAACTCTACATCGACTGGACCACCACCCAAGCCGCTTTCACCTTTGTGCGACCTCAGCTCTTTACCCCCGTTAATAGCACGCGGCCTATCACCATCAACGACACCCTCACCGCTGCTCCCCACGATCAGCTTAGCGCTAACATTCGTCTTACCACTGTCACCCAATCCACCCGCGACCTTGGCAGCCATATCCTTCCATCGTTACTGCAAGCCACAACAGAAACCTTCCAATTTTCTCAAAGTCGCGCCAGCGACCCCGGCCTCAGCACCCTCGAACTTAGCAACGTTCAAAATCCAGATACTGTTACAACAGAAAATCCGTTACGTCTTGCCACCGATATCCCCTTAGCAGCCCATGAATATATCTTGCCCATCGCCTACGATGGCGAATTTTATTTACCGCTAGGCTACGGTAAAACCGAAGCAGGCAAAACCCAAATTGTTATCGAACGACTCACCGAGCCTATCAGTGAAGGCAACCGCAGCGTCACAGGCTCTATTCGTATTTTCTTCCAAAAGGTGGTCAGTAAAAAGTTAGGAGAGCGTCTGAGTCAAAAAGTCGGACTCCATTTCGACTATCCCTTACTTTCTAGCGCAACACTTTTGTATCCTTCAAGCGCTAAGGAGAAAACAGATATAACCTACGTTCAGGACGTAGATCAGGTAAAGGCAGAGATTACTAAGGCTCAAAATATTGTCCTCTACATTCACGGTATTTTTGGTGACACTGAGAGTATGTTGCCTAGCTTGGATACAGCAGTAGCGACGCTAGGAGACAAAACAACCCCAATCGGAAAAATCTACGATCTTGTCCTAGCCTTTGACTACGAAAATCTGAATACCAGTATCGACCAAAATGCTCGTCTGCTTAAATCTCGGTTAGAAGCGATTGGATTAGGAGAGGGGCATGGTAAAACGCTACACATTATCGCTCACTCAATGGGCGGGCTAGTGTCTCGTTGGTTCATCGAGCAAGAGGGTGGCAATAAGATTGTTGATCATCTTATTATGCTGGGAACACCCAACAACGGTTCACCTTGGCCGCAGGTGCAAGCAGGCATTACAACGGCAGTCTCATTTGCCATTAACGGCCTGTCGCTAGTCGCCGCGCCCCTAAAGATTTTAGAAGGACTCCTCAGCCGCATAGAAACTGTCGATGTCTCTCTCGATCAAATGCAGCCAGGGTCAGATTTCTTGGCAGAAATCGCATCAGCGCCAGATCCCAACGTTCCCTACACACTCGTAGTTGGCAATACATCGCTCATTCCCAAAAATGAAGCAGCCGGACTCAAGCAAAGATTAGTCCAGCGCCTATGGAAAACGGCAGAGCTACCCTTTTTCAATCAGCCAAATGACATTGCGGTATCGGTGGACAGTATTGTGGCTATTCCGGCCGGGCGATCTCCAGAACCCAAACACATTCCCACCGCCTGCAATCACCTAGAGTACTTTATCAATCCCCATGGACTCGCCTCACTGACCGCTGCCGTCATAGGGACAGGCGTAGACCCTAATTCTTTGCGCTCTGAACCAACAGAACTAACAGATGAAAGCGCGATTAGAAAAACAGAGACGAAGACATCTTCTCACCCACCGCAAAAAGGCAGAGCAGCACACTGGGTCGGCCTCGTAGCTTTATTGTCAATTGGCGCGATCGCAATTTCTCTTTTCACCCAGCATTCAAAGCCCGAGCCAACACCCATCAATCCCATCACTCAGCCAGAATAAGCAGCCAAACTCAAACAACTAATGAACAACTTAGAATTTTCCCGCAGTCTGGCCGTTGTCATCGGCGTTGACCAATACATTAACGGTATTGTCCCTTTACGCACAGCCGTTGCCGATGCCAATGCGATCGCTCACACCCTCCAGCAAGACCACGGCTACGAAATCATCACGCTACTCAACGAACAGGCAAACCTAAAAGCGCTCCAAGCCCTCATTCAAAGCAAGCTACCGAACCTAACGCTCCCCGACAGCCGACTTCTCCTGTACTTTGCCGGTCATGGCATCGCCCAAGACGGCGACGATGGCCCCGCAGGCTATCTCATTCCTCAAGACGCCATCCCTGGAGAGACGCAGAGCTATCTCCCGATGACGACCCTGCACGACGCCCTCACCGCCCTAAGATGTCGC
>JBCBKQ010000370.1:0-4488 GCA_038521595.1 Cyanobacteria bacterium J06627_28
CGCCTATTTGGATAATTAATGTCGCAACTATTGGTGGCCTTGTTTTCTCCAAATAGGCGGAAAGCCGTCTTTGCTAAATAGGACAGAAGAGAAATTTGCTATTGCTGTCAATACGTAGAGAACAGCAGAAGATATTGCAATCAGATTTATAAAAGGTAGTAGCCAAGACTTAAAATGCTTTCTGAGGCTCCAGCTCTGTGCTAGCCCCAGAATTGCAGCGCCTAAGCTAGCGCCAATTAGTGTTGAGTATACTTCTTTCCCAGTGAAGACAAGCAGGAACAAGGAAGTAGCAGAGCCGACCAAGCCACAGGCTATTCCACCCAAGATGGAAACAGTCATCCAGCCGATTAGGCTTTTGGTTCGAGTGGATATAATGCACCCTTGCACCATCCCTACAGCCATCAAAAGGACATAAGGATACAGCCCGTCAGACAATCCCCTAAAGCCATGTAAGTAGCTGACCAGAGCAATGCTCATAGAGCTACCAACAACCCACAAAGCATAAAATGCGATGTCACGATAGGTCAGAAAATCGCTCAAACGGGTTATTTTTCTAATCATTGGGCTAATTGAAGCAAAGGTTAAGAACTAGGCAGTACCCAATACCATTCCCGAGCGAGCCGGAATCTCTAACATTGCAGTGCGATCGCCCAACCAATCCACAGCCCCATCACCGTACAGCACATCACCACTGGTCACCGCCATATCTGCCAATCTTACCTGCACAGCAGCAGAGCCACTATTGAGCGCGACAACAATCATTTCTTTTTCTAAGATTCTGGCAAACACATAGCAGTCGCCTTCTGCCGCCAGCGTCTGATACTTGCCGATGCGCAGTGCAGGATGCGCGGCGCGCAGTGCAATCAAGTCTTTGTGCATTTTGAAAATATCTTTGTCCCAATCTGGCTGAGAGGGAAAGCCCCGCCGACAGTCTGGATCTAGCTTGCCGGGTAGCCCAACTTCATCACCGTAGTAAATGCTAGGTGCGCCTGGAAATGTCAACAACAACAATGTTGCTAAATAAAGGCTGGTTTTATCTTCTGCAGCAACGCTATAAGCCCTTGCAATATCATGGCTCGACAGCAGATTTAGCTGAGTTTGTTGTATTTCCCAATCGTACAAATTCAACAAAGCGTCGATCTTTTCAGCATAGCCTTTTGCATCTAACGCCGGATATGGATGATACGCAACGCTCTCAGCCAGAGACATATCCACAGTATCTTTAGCGGCAAATGCCAGCACAGGCCCCGTAAAGAGATAGTTCATCACCCCGTCAAACTGATCACCCTGTAGCCATTCACTGGCATCTGTCCAGACTTCTCCAACAATGTAGGCCTCCGGATTAATCGCCTTAATCCGCGTGCGAAACTCAGCCCAAAAGCCCTCTACTTTCACGTCAAAAGGCACGTCTAGCCGCCAGCCATCGATGCCCTTTTCTATCCAATATTCGCCCACACGCATGATGTATTCACGGGCCTGCGGATTGCTATGATTAAATTCTGGCAGGGCGCGGTTGTTCCACCAGCCTTCGTAGTTAGCTGGTTTGTCACCATCGTAAGCAGACAGCGGCCAGCCTTCTATGTTGAACCAGTCGAGCCAGGGAGAATGTGGACCATTTTCTAAAATATCGTTGAAGTAAAAGAAACCTCGACTAGCATGGTTAAACACGCCATCTAGAACAACTTTCATATCGCGGTCGTGGGCCGCCTGCAACAGATCAAAAAAGGCCTCGTTGCCCCCCAGTAGCGGATCGACCTGATAGTAGTCGTGGGTGTGGTAACGGTGATTGCTAGCTGACTGAAAAATCGGCGTAAAGTAAATGGCCGTAATGCCCAACGACTGTAAATAGTCCAATCGCTCAGCGACTCCCCACAGATCCCCGCCTTTGTAACCTTCCAACGTCGGTGGACTGTCCCAGGCTTCTACCGGCACCTGCATGAAGGGGGGAAGGTTAGTGCGCGTTGTTCGAGCAAAGCGATCTGGAAAAATCTGGTAAAAAACAGCGTGTTTTACCCAGTCTGGCGTGTTGATTGACATGAAAAAGAGGTAAGAAGGTGCAGGCGTGCTGGAATTAGCCTAACGGGTAAAGTCAAGAAAGCTTGATTCCATAGCAGAAGCTTTAGGGTTTTGAGCTGACTATAGCGGTTAGCTGGCGACTAGACAGTGATTAACCAGCCGTTTGGAGTAAGTCCTGAATATTAGATTGCGACGCTAGCCAATGGCGAATATCAGTATTCACTTGTGCCGGAATCTCCCAAGGAAAGAGATGGGCCGTTTCGGGATAGCAGTGGGTCTCGCAGTTTGCCAGGGCGCGGGCCGTTTCTATGCTAGCGTCTGCGGTAATGTGGCGATCGCACTCACCACACAGCATCAAACTCGGCATCTGCAAGGTCTTGAGATCTGGCAGGCGGTTGTACCCAGCGCGAATAGCCGTGAACAAAGCCGACTCAGCATGTCGACTGGTGTGCAAAAAGGCCGGTGCGCCTTCTCTGGCTAGATAGCGATAGGCTTCGGGCGTGTGGTGGCAAATGAGATAGCGAAAAAGGGATTTTCTACCGAGTGCGATCGCACCTTTGCACCCCGGCAGAATCCAATTAATAGCGCCGGCCAAACCAGTTACCACATTATCCATCAGCGAAATCGGCGGATGTGACCCCCGAGGCCGCGCCGCCGTACCCACTAAGATCAGCCCTCGTACGATTTCAGGCGATCGCAGCGCCAGCTCCATGGCCAAAATGCCACCTAGCGACCAGCCCAGCACCAGACATTGCTCAATGCCATACCGCGCTAATAGCTCAGCCAAATCTTCCAAATGGCGCGTCATCTCAAACGGATGCGACGTTTTACTACGGCCATACCCTCGCAAATCTGGAGCATAGGTGCGAAATCCGAGGGTCGCCAGCGACTCTGTAAACACACTCATCGCCGCCCCGCTACCCGGATGACCATGCAAACAAAGAACCGGATAACCGCTATCTGGCCCACTAATTTCAGTATGCAGTCTCATGGGTATAGGAGGCGTTTACCCTACAGCGCCAGCTGCACCGACACCGTTCACCTGCCCATCGCCATCTACATCCATCGGCTCAAATGCCAATGCCAAACCATTCATGCAATAGCGCTTACCTGACGGCTTGGGCCCGTCGTTAAAGACATGACCTAGGTGAGCATCGCACACTGCACAGGTCGTCTCAGTGCGAATCATGAAGTGGCTAAAGTCTTTCTTATTGGCAATATTCTCAGGCTCACTCGGCGCATAAAAGCTAGGCCACCCTGTCCCAGAATCAAACTTTGTCTCTGACGTAAATAGCTCAGAACCGCAGCAAGCGCAATTATACACGCCCTCTGTTTTATTGTTATTTAGCGGACTGGTAAAAGCTCGCTCAGTGCCTGCCTTGCGGGTCACCTGATAGGCTTCTGGACTCAGCTGCGCTTTCCATTCTTCATCTGTTTTTATGACCTTGTCTGGCATTGGGCTGTTTCTCCTAATAACTGTAATGCTTTCGATCCTAGCGTATTCATGCTCGGATCACTATCTAGCGCAAGTCATAGTCTGTTTGCCAGCAAAACCAAATCTATGGCCCCAAACGCTACAAACCCAGACACTGTCGGGCTCTTTTGTGGCGAATAAACTGGCTAAGCAGTGTCATTGTGATGTAGCTAATCACAAAACCAGAAACCGCAAAAATAAAGATACGGGTGGCTGTGATAGTCTCTGGATTATAGAAAGGCAAAAACACCTCAATCTTTTTGAACAGTCCTATGTAAATGTGATGTAATAAATAAATTCCAAACGAAACCTGACTAATCGCCACAACGGTCTTAGCGAAAAAAGTCTCACCGTCAATTTTGTGAGAAATTCCCAGCCCAAAAATCAATAGCAAAAAAGCTAAAGTAATATCCCTTAAAACTCTGTTGTCAAGGAACAAAGTACTCTGAAATGCTAAAAGCAAAATCGTCAAAACTAAACACATCAAGCCAATGATTAACTTTTGACGGTTTGACCAAATAGTCTTCACGCCTGATTGCATCTTAGAGGAGGACAGGTCATCCCTGGGACGTTCCACGTCTTGCTCAAGCTTACTCGTTTTAGAGGCAATGAAAAAAGCAATCAACATGTATTGAATTAGAAGTGCTCCGCTGGTCAGCAATATTCTCAAAAGAGGATTGTCTACAATGGCCGGAAGCAGAGACTTAAAAGCCGTATTGGGCCCCTGAATGGTAAAAGCATTACCACTCACCCTCAGCCAGTGATGAGCAAAGGCACTCGCGCCAGCAAGTCCCAAAATTTGTATTGTATTCTGTTGTTTTAGCCAGCCACCCATATAGTGAAGTGCTATTGTTCCAACTATTAACAGAGGAAAAAAGTAAAGGTGCACATAAGCGCCTCCCAACAATAGAATGCCTATGGGATCTTGCATCAGTGGAGCGAAGACCCGCTGAAGATAAGGAAGAAAGCTTAAGTCAGTAATCTCAATCGCATCATAA
>JBCBKQ010000371.1:0-4481 GCA_038521595.1 Cyanobacteria bacterium J06627_28
CACCGTAACTACCGAAGGAAATAGCAGATGTCTTTATGAAACTTAACTTGAATTTATTGGGAATAAATCTAATCTAGTCTTTAATCGCTAATGACTATTATTCTCTATAAACGACTTGGAGATATCCATGCAAATCTATGGTCGTCTCAATGCTTTTGATCGACAGCAAGGCAGGCAGGATTGGCTCGCAGGCAACGCTCGACTGACCAATCTTTCTGGACAGCTGCTGGGTGCCCACATCGCGCATGCGGGATTGATTGTTTTTTGGGCTGGGGCCATGACCTGGTTTGAAATCAGCCGATTTGATCCGCAGTTGCCTATGTATAATCAAGGGCTCATTTTGTTGCCGCACTTGGCGACGCTGGGGCTGGGAGTCGGTAAGGGTGGCGTTGTGGTTTCTACCTATCCGTATTTCTTGGTTGGTGCTTTTCATCTGATTTCTTCAGCAGTGCTTGGCGCAGGCGGCTTATTTCACGTGTTCCGAGGCCCCAAGGTCCTGTTAAAAGATGATACCGCCATCGGCTTTTTTGGCTACGACTGGGAAGATCCAGACAGGGTCTCTACCATCTTGGGCATCCACATTGTGATGCTGGGGCTTGGAGCTTGGCTGCTGGTGTTTAAGGCGATGTTTTGGGGTGGGCTCTATGATCCTGCCGTGGAAGATGTGCGGGCGATCGTCCGCCCAACGCTGGCTCCTGGCACTATCTTTGGCTATTTAGTGGGACGCTGGGGACCCGCTGGGCTAGCTGCTGTCGATAACTTAGAAGATGTGGTTGGTGGTCATATTTGGATTGGTAGTCTCTGCATTCTCGGTGGCTTTTGGCATATGGCGACTAAGCCGCTCGCTTGGGCGAGGCGCCTTCTCACTTGGTCGGGTGAGGCATATTTGTCCTACAGTTTGGCTGCGCTCGCCTACATGGGCATCTTGGCCGCTTACTTTGTCACCGTCAACGACACGGTCTATCCTGAAGCCTTCTATGGTCCGGTCAATAGTCTGCGCACTGCGGACGGAGAAGTCACCCTGCGAGGTTACTTAGCCTTTGCTCATATCGGATTGAGCGCGCTGTTTTTGACTGGGCATTGGTGGCACGGATTTCGGGCTAGAGGGGCTGCTGCGGGTGTCAACTTCGAGCAAGCGTCAGCGGTTACACCAGCCGAAGAGCGGCTACAGGGCAATCTGCAAACGCCGCTCAATGCTTCTGATTTAAGCGTTGATTTTATTCGCAAGCTACCCATATTGCGAGAAAATTTGTCTCCTTTGCGGCGCGGCTTAGAGGTGGGCATGGCCCATGGATACTGGTCGATTGGTCCTTTTATTAAGCTTGGACCGCTGCGTGATACCGACAGTGCTTTGCTGGCAGGGACACTTTCCGGTGCGGGGTTAATCGTGATTGGATTTATCGTTTTGCTAGGATATGGACTCGTTTCCTTTACTCAGCCCGCGAAAACGCCTGTTTATCAGAAGCCCAGAAGTGAGAAAGATGTGTTGGAGCTGCCAGAATCCCTCCGTACGGTAGCAGGTTGGAGACAATTCTCATTTAGCTTTTTAATTGGTGGACTAGGCGGTGCGGTATTTGCCGCACTGTTGCTAGACGGGCTGAGTCGACTGAATTAGCAAAGAACGGGCCCTTCAAAGAAAGTTCTCTCTCACTGCATCTGTAGCATCTTTGTTGAAAGTGATTTTTCAGTCCTTAGGGTTAAAGGGTTGCTACAGATGCTTTCCTAATGCTCAAAAGATTGTTTTTTTGTTGTTTACTCTAGAGGTTTTATATGGTATCTACACCCGCTGAAACTCCTAATATTCAGACCTCCCCTTTTGAATATCAGAATCTGCTAGAAGGTAATGCTCGCTTGATTGATCGCTCTGGCCAGCTGCTAGGCGCCCATATTGCTCACGCCGGGCTCATTATGTTTTGGGCGGGTTCGATTACCGTTTCTCAAGCGCTCAGTTACGATCCTTCTTTGCCCTTGGGAGAGCAAGATCTTTCCCTCATTTCTAACTTGGTAAGGCTGGGTTGGGGTGTGGGTGCAGATGGACAGATTATGAGCCGCTATCCCTTTTTTGTCATTGGGATGCTGCACCTGGTGGCCTCGGCAGTTTTAGGCGCAGGTGGTCTGTTTCATGTCTTTGGCGGACCTGCGAAGCTCAAGGATGCTGTAGGTCAGGCAAAGAAGTTTCACTACGAGTGGGACGATCCCAAACAGCTTACGCTGATTTTGGGCCACCACTTACTGTTTCTGGGTATTGCGGCGCTAGGCTTTGTGCTTAAAGCGACTAAATACGGCGGCATCTATGATCCAGCAGTCGGAGAGGTTCACTTAATTACCGATCCAACACTCAATCCAGCGCTTATCTTTGGCTATTTGGTCGGTGTTACACCAGATGGATGGAATGGTTGGGGGATGGCTCATGTGAGTAGTTTGCAAGATGTTGTGGGTGGTCACGTTTGGATTGGTGTCATGCTGATCGCGGGCGGTCTCTGGCATATTTTAGTGAAGGCACCCATTTTTGTTCCTATTCGCCTAAACGCGGATGCTATTCTATCCTACAGTTTAGGTGCGCTTGCGTTTATGGCCTTTGTCTCCTGGTCATTTGTCAGTCACAATACAACCGTCTTCCCGACTGAGCTATACGGTGCGAATACGGGCATGGCTGTCGTGCAATTTTTGCTCGGAATTCTCTTTTTGGGCGGGCACCTTTGGCATGCCTATCGAGGGATTGCGATTTCAGAAGGTAAATCGCCTTATCGTCTGAACTGACTACATGCCTGTTTTATAAATTTCAGCAGTCAAGCAGTATACAGTTGCTGATCAAGTTTGTTGGCTGTGAAATCTCTCCTCTCGGCTGACGGTTTCACCTCCGCATAAAGGCGGAGGTGAATTTTCTCTTCTAATCCAAGTCTAGTCTTAAAACGGTAGCTTTTCCTTACAAGAATCTGTCAAGCTAGATTTGGAAGATTCTTGTAAGGACAACATTTTGGATACCTATAATTTTGACGTGGTGATTATTGGGGGTGGACCAGCAGGCTGCACCTGCGCGCTGTACACTTCAAGGGCTGATTTAAAGACGGTCATTTTAGACAAGAATGCTGCGGTAGGTGCACTGGCAATCACTCATAAAATTGCTAATTATCCTGGGGTAAGAGAAGACATTAGCGGCGCTGACTTGCTGGCTGTGATGAGAGAGCAGGCCATAGGGTTTGGGACTATTTATCAGCAGGCGCAGGTGTTTGGCATTGATGTGAGCGAATCTGAAAAGAAGGTGTATACCCCGCAAGGGACGTATGTCGGGCGATCGCTCGTATTAGCGACCGGGGCGATGGGCCGCAAGGCGTCCATCAAGGGCGAAGCAGATTTCTTGGGGCGAGGGGTCAGCTATTGCGCAACCTGCGATGGCGCATTTTATCGGGGATCTGAGGTTGCTGTAGTGGGTGAAAATCACGAAGCGATAGAAGAAGCGCAAGTATTAACCAAATTCGCAGACACTGTTCACTGGGTCTCTAACAAAGTTCATAAGCAAGAAGATGCCTTTGCTCAAGATTTGCTTTCCAAAAGTAATGTGAAACACTGGCCCCGCACACGGCTAATGTCGATTGAAGGCAACGAAGCTGGGGTAAGCGGCGTTCAAATCAAAGAGAAAGGCAGTTCAACCGTACAAACGCTGCCGGTAGAGGGTGTATTTGTCTATAAATCAGGATCAAAGCCCATTACAGACTACGTTGGCGATCAGGTGAAGTTTAATACTGACGGGGGTGTTCTAGTCAACGAGATGATGGAAACCACTATGGAAGGCGTGTGGGCCGTGGGTGATATTCGCAACACCCCATTCAAGCAGGCTGTGGTCGCGGCTGGCGATGGCTGTGTGGCTGCTATGTCTATTGATCGCTATCTCAACAGCCGCAAGTCGGTCAGGCCAGATTGGGATCATTCATAGCTGTTCTGAAATAGATTACTGGGCCATGTCAAACGCCCTTAAAGGAGAAGCGTGATGTTAGCAATAGATGTTGCAAGTGACTTTGTTGAACAGGCGCTGTTGCTATTTGGCGTTTTGCCGGGTCCTAGCCTATTTATTGGGATGACCGGTTACCATTTGTTGCATAAGGGACAGAAACTTTTGGCCAACCGTAGGCATCGTCTTTTTCTACGATCGCTTCCCTGTATTCAATGCCAATATCTCTCGGATTCTGAATGGCTTCCCTGCGCGGTGCAGCCATCGTATGCACTGACTGACGCAGCCAAAAACTGCCTAGATTTTGCTCGAAGCTCAGCTGAGTGTTCAAACTGACCGTTCAGGTAAATGAATATAATTCTTATTTAGTGTCAACAAGCGATCGCATGATTTGAGCTAATCCGTTATGACAGACTCAAGTAGTTATTCCGTATTTTAACGGATAAGTTTCATCCCTCTCTGAAAGCCTCTGAAAGCCATCCATCAACGATTGTCCTGAAATAAGTATTCTAGAAAGACGGGTTACCCATGA
>JBCBKQ010000372.1:0-4475 GCA_038521595.1 Cyanobacteria bacterium J06627_28
CCTTTGAAAGCATAACAGCAGCGGTGTGTTTCATTGGCCCATTGCCAATGGTGACATCTGGTCAAAATGACATCTGTGATACAAAAAAGAATCCGAATTTTCTCAATTCTAGAAATACGCTTTCTTAAATGAACGCCAGAAAACGTTACTCTACCTGAAACTTTACCTGAAGGAGCTCACTGTACATGCCCCACCGCAGACCCATCCAACTTTCCAGGCGTCAGGTAGTTCGTGGACTGCTTGCCACAACAGCCTTCGGTAGTGCGCTCAAGCTCAGTGGCTGCTCTCCGTCTGAAAGCACGGCTGACGGCACCGCTGACACTGGCGGCGCAGATGACGTTGTAGTCGGATTTATCTACGTGGGACCAAAAGACGACTTTGGGTACAACCAGGCCCATGCCGAAGGCGCTCAGGCGATGGCTGCGGTGCCCGGCATTAAAATCGTAGAAGAAGCCAGCGTCCCCGAAGATACCGCCGTGCTAGAAACCATGCGCAGCATGATCGAAATCGACGGGGCTAAGGTGCTCTTTCCCACCTCATTTGGCTACTACGACCCATACATTTTAGAGCTGGCGCAGGAGTTTCCAGAGGTTCAGTTTTTCCATGCGGGCGGTCTCTACGAAGAAGGCGTCCATCCAGACAACGTCGGCAGCTATTTTGGCTACATTGACGAGGCCCAGTACATTGCTGGAATCGTCGCCGCACATACCTCTGAGACGGGTAATCTCGGATTTGTCGCCGCCAAGCCAATTCCCCAGGTGCTGCGAAACATCAACAGCTTTACCCTCGGTGCAAAGTCAATTAATCCAGACGCAACCACGCAGGTCATTTTCACCGGAGACTGGGCACTGCCAGTGAAAGAAGCCGAAGCAACAAACAGCATGGCCGACCAGGGAATAGACGTGGTTACTTGCCATGTAGATAGCCCCAAGGTCGTCATAGAAACTGCCGAAAAAAGAGGAATTTTCTCCTCGGGCTACCACGCCGACCAGTCACCTTTGGCGCCTGAGGGATACTTGACCAGTGCAGAATGGGACTGGGTGAGCATTTACACCTTTTTGGGTGAGCAGTTTGTAGAGGGCAAGTCACTAATAGCAGGCGATATTGACCACATCTTCCGAGGTGGGCTAGCCGATAATTTCTGTAAGCTTGCACCCTACGGCCCAGCCGTGAGTGAGGAGGCCATCGCCGACGCAGAAGCGGCCAAAGAACTGTTCTTAAAGAACGAACTGGTCATTTACAATGGTGAACTAAAAGATAACCAGGGCGGCGAAATTTTAGCCGCAGGTAGCCAGTACGAGCAGCAGAATATCGAGCTAGAGAAAATGAATTGGCTGATAGAGGGTGTGAAGGGTAGCGTTGGCAGCTAATGGGTAGGCCTTCTCCTAAACCACAGGCGATCGCATCAAAACAGAGCCTTGCTTCAAATTCTCCTGCGCTCTGGCGACGCCCGTTAGAATCTCTCTTTCTACCCGTAGCGGCCTTGACGGTAGCGCTGATTTTGTTTGGTGCATTTTGCGCTCTCGCAGGGGCCAATCCGTTTGCAGTGTACGGATCCATTTACAAGGCGGCCTTTGGCAGCTGGAGCGCCTGGCAAAATACCCTCATTCGAGCCTCACCCTTGATGCTGACGGCGCTCTGTACGGCGCTGCCCGCCCGATTAGGGCTAGTGATCATTGGCAATGAGGGTGCGCTGGTCTTGGGAGGCTTGGGTGCGATCGCCGCTGGATTAGGGCTAGGCACCTCCTTACCGCCGCTGATGGTACAGCTCGCCATGGCCATTGCTGGCATGGTCGCCGGAGGCCTATGGATTATGCTGGCGGGCGCTCTTAGGCACTATCGGGGCGTCAATGAAACCATCAGCAGTTTGTTGTTAAACTACATTGCGATCGCCCTGCTCAATCACCTCGTCGAAGGCCCCCTACGCGATGCCACCTTCACTACCAAGCCCTCCTCGTCACAGCTTGACCCGGCCAACTGGCTGAGCGTTTTACCCGGCACCCGCATTCACTTTGGCTTACTCTACGGCTTCATCATCTGCGTACTGGCATACTTTCTCATTCAAAGAACAACCTTTGGCTTTGCCACACGTACAGCAGGCGGCAATATTCGAGCGGCCCAAATAGCGGGGCTACCCGTCGGCAAACTCACCCTTGCAATCTGTTTTCTAGGTGGTTCGGCAGCGGGGCTTGCAGGCATGGTAGAAGTCGCTGCGGTTCAAAAGCGGATTAATGAATCACTGGTGTCAAACTATGGCTATGCAGGCATTTTGGTAGCCTTTGTGTCTCGGCACAATCCACTGGCGACGGTTTTAGTCGCCATATTGTTGGGCGGCATTTTGGCCAGCGGTGGAATTTTGCAGCGATCGCACGATCTTCCAGATGCCACCGTCTTAGTCTTTCAAGGCATCGTTTTCTTATGCGTATTGTTTAGCGATTCTCTCTATGGCAGATTGCCCTGGTTTCAAACAGCAATACAAACCACAACGGGAGATAACTAATGGCAACAGAATCTCTCGGGCTATTAGGCATTCCACTCAGCATTTTGGCAGGTACATTACGCGGCAGTGCGCCTTTCTTGTTTGTTAGCTTGGGCGAGTGCATCACCGAAAAAAGCGGCAAAATCAACCTCGGCTTAGAAGGTACGCTGCTGCTAGGCGCCATGAGTGCCTACGGTGCTTCCTACTTATCTGCGCCAACGATAGGAGACTTTTGGGCACCGTGGTTTGGCGTGTTTGTTGCTGGACTAGCAGGCATGGCACTCGGGGCACTGCAGGGCTGGCTATCGCAGCAGCGGCGCGTAAACGATGTTGCCACAGGAATTGCCATGATTATTTTTGGCAGTGGATTGGCCTTTTTCTTTGGGAAACCGTTTATTCAGCCCCAGGCGCCCCAGCTGTTCACGTTTGACTGGGGAAACTGGAGCGCCGTACCCCAGGTTCAGGCGGCGCTAAAGGTGAGTCCGCTGTTTTTGCTAGGTCTTGCGATCGCACCTTTTCTCCACTGGTTTTTCCGTGCTACCCGCTGGGGGCTATACGTAAGAGCCGTCGGCGATAGTCCACAGGCCGCCAAAGCAATGGGCATTTCAGTATTCAAGGTTCGGCTGTCCAGCATTATGGCAGGCAGCTTTTTAGCGGGCATTGGGGGCGCTTGCCTATCGCTGTACTATCCAGGCGTATGGACAGAAAGAATCTCCAGTGGCCAGGGATTAATGGCAGTTGCACTCGTCATCTTTGCTCGCTGGAATCCCGTCCAGTGCCTATGGGCATCACTGTTATTTGGCGGCGCCCAGGCCATTGGCCCCGCCTTTCAATCTGTTGGAATAGACAGCTACTACTATCTATTCAACGCCGCACCATACATTCTGACACTGCTAATCATGATCATCACCTGCTCTCCAAAGCGAACACTGGTAGGTTCCCCAGGCGCATTAGGCAAAACAGAGGATGAATAGAGAGAAACTGACCCATGACCAAAACTTTAAAGCTAGCCGTCAACGGAACGCTCATGCAGGGGTTAGCCCTGTGCCCAAATCTGTTGAATGTAGGCGCAACCTTTGAAAGAGAAACTCGAACAGAAGCCGCCTACCGCATCTGGACAATCGATGATCGCTATCCCGCAATGATAAAAGTTAGCGAGGGCGGTGTCGCTGTTGCCGTAGAGGTATGGAACGTGCCCTTGGCAGGACTCGGCATCGTGCTTTCTCAAGAACCGCCAGGGCTAGCCATTGGCAAAGTGCGATTAGCAGACGGAGAGGAAGTCTTAGGCGTCATTGGTGAGCCTTTAACAGTAGAAGGAAAGCAGGAAATTACGCAGTACGGCGGGTGGCGAGCCTATCAAGCAAGCCTCAAACAAAAAAGCCTCAGCACCTGATAAGATCGACCGTACTAAAAACGTACTACAGAAATCTGCACTAAGCTTATTGCACCTAGTACAGTTACAACCCTTGTTCTATAAAGCTTAGTGCTTAGCCAGCTGCTCAATGCATTAAGCAACTGGCCATACCTCCATGCGTAGAGACTCTATTTTTTACTATCTGTTTAGCCAAGCGCCCACGCTTTTGTCTGAACTCGTGCCCGACCCACCTGCCAATGTCAATGCCTATCGGTTTGACTCAGTCGCCGTCAAAGAACCCAGATTTGAAATCGATGGCGTGTTTCTGCCGCCCGAAGATACGCCAGGCGCTGTGTTCTTTGTAGAAGTACAGTTCCAAAAGGACAGCCGGCTCTATGAGCGCATTTTTGCTGAGTCGTCTCTGTATTTCTATCGCAATCGGGAGCGCTTCACCGATTGACAGGTCGTTGTAATCTATCCGTCTCGAAGCACAGAACAAAACGAACTGTTTGCGCACCGCAGCTTGCTAAACGGTGGACAGACCCATCGAATCTACCTTGATGAGCTAGGCGATATTCAGCAGCTACCGCTGTGGGTAGCACTCATGGTGCTGACGACCGTAGATAAAGCGCAGGCACCTAA
>JBCBKQ010000373.1:0-4421 GCA_038521595.1 Cyanobacteria bacterium J06627_28
CTTGGGAAGGTCTGCCTGCCTGACCTACCCAAGTGTTAACAGTGTGGGCTTCGGGCCAATTTCGACAAACAAATCACAGCCATTACTCGCTAGCGCTTCTATTGCCATTTGAAATTGCACTGGCTGGCGAATTTGTTTAATCCAGTAGTCTGGTTGAGCGATTTCTTCAGACACAGACTGGCCAGTGACACTAGAGAAAATCTCTATTTCGGGCAGAGCATATTGCACGGTGCGAGCAAGCCGTTCAAACTCAGCCAGCATCGGCTCCATACGCTCCGAATGAAATGCATGAGAAACAGAGAGCTGCTTGGTTTTGACGCCCCTAGCCTCTAGCTGCTCGACAAACGACTGTAGTGCTTTGGTTTTGCCAGATAAGACTGTATTTTCGGGACTGTTGATTGCTGCGAACTCAATCTGTTTTGGTAACAGCGCTTCAATCTGTTCTTTCGCTGCCATCACTGCCAGCATCCCTCCCCCAGCAGGCAACGCTTGCATCAACCGGCCTCGAACCGTTATCAGCTTGAGCGCATCCTCCAAGCTAATGACGCCAGCGATACAGGCGGCAGCATATTCCCCTATGCTATGACCCAGCAGTGCATCTGGATAAATGCCCCACGATTGCCAGAGTTGGGTGAGCGCGTATTGCAGCGAGAAAAGGGCAGGTTGAGTATTGGCAGTTTGATTGATAGGGGATAGGGGATGGGGAATGGGGGAATAACCAAGCACCCTGATTAAATCGATTCCCATCTCAGAGAGAATATCTGCGCAGCGATTAATCGCATCGCGAAATACAGGTTCGGTTTCGTAGAGTTGACGACCCATGCCTATGTATTGTGAGCCTTGGCCAGTGAAGAGAAAGGCAAGTTTAGAAGAACGTGAGCGCAGAGGCGTAAGGGTATAGGTGGCCTGTTCTAGCTGCTGCTGAAGATCTGCTTTATCTGCTGCGACAAAGCTCAGACGATAGTTAAAGTGCGATCTCCCCACATTCGCCGTAAAACAAACATCAGCTAGCGCCGCTGAACTCTCAGACAGCCAAGCCTGATATCTAGAAACAAGCGATCGCAATGCTGGCTGACTGCGAGCAGAGAGCGTAAGAATATGCTGCGGACGCTCAGCAATATCAAAATTCTGTGAGAAATTTTCAGGCGCGAGTACTTCATCAACAAACTCTTCAACAATCAAATGGACGTTGGTCCCACTCATCCCGAACCCGCTGAGTCCAGCACGTTTCGGCGCAGGTTGCCCATCTTCTAATTCTGCTGTTGGCCACGGGGTTAGCTGACGTGGAATTTTGACCGCAATGCGCTCCCAAGGAACGTGAGGATTAGGTTGAGTAAAGTGTAGATGAGGTGGAATCTGGCCATGCTGAATCGATAAAATCACCTTCATCAATCCCGCTACGCCTGCGGCAGATTCTAAGTGACCAAAGTTTGTTTTGACTGAACCGACAAATACGGGAGAGTTCTGATGTTCTGTTGTAGAACTGCCGAGCGCCCGATCAAGTGCCAGTAGCTCAATCGGATCGCCTAGCGGTGTGCCAGTGCCGTGGGCCTCTACATACTGAATTTGGTGTGGTGAGAGATGGGCGTTGGCAAGGGCTTGGCGAATCACAGCTGTCTGAGCTGTGCCATTAGGGGCGGTTAGGCCATTGCTCTGGCCATCGTGGTTAACCGCAGAGCCTTTGACCAAAGCGAGAATGTTGTCTTGATTGGCGATCGCATCCGAAAGCCGCTTGAGCACGACAATGCCGCACCCTTCTCCGCGACCATAGCCATCCGCACTGGCATCAAATGTCCTACAGCGCCCATCAGGAGATAGCGCCTTCAGCTTACAAAAGCCCACCGTTACCTCGGGCGACAGCATCAAATTTACACCGCCTGCCAGTGCCAGATTTGACTCGCCCTGCCTGAGGCTTTGACAGGCGAGATGAATCGATAATAGAGAAGACGAGCAAGTCGTATCGAGCTGCATCGTTGGCCCCTGAAAGCCGAAGGTATAGGCAATTCGGCCAGCGGCAATGCTGCGAGTGTTGCCTAAAGCGCTAAAACCAGTGATGCGAGATAAGTCTCCGGAATGAACACTGCGCTGTGCATAGTCATTGAAACAAAGTCCAACAAAAACACCTGTTGCACTCCCTTGCAGATCGAACGGTGGTAGCCCCGCATTTTCTAGTGCCGTATAGCTTACCTCCAGCAACAAACGCTGCTGTGGATCAAGCTGGTGCGCCTCACGAGGCGAAATCCCAAAAAACTGCGGGTCGAATTGATCGACCGCGTTGATAAAGCTGCCACTACGGGTATACATTTTTCCAGCAGTTTCTGGATTTTCATCGTAGTGGGCATCTACAGGCCAGCGCTGAGGCGGAATCTCACCAACGGCGTCTACACCTTCTTTGAGCAGTTCCCAATAAGCTTTCGGGGTGTCAGCTTCCCCCGGAAAACGGCAGGCCATACCCACAATCGCAATCGGTTCGTCTTGTTTTTGTTCTAAGCTGTCGAGCTGATGGCGAAGCTTGCGAATCTGTACTGTTGCTTCTTGCAACAAATCGCGATAGTTTGCAGGTGTTTGAGGGATCTGTCCGCTGCGGCTTTGCCGACTGTCAAAAGAACGAGAATGAATCATCAGTTTCGCCTCCTGACTGTTGCTAGCTCAGCAGAGAGTGCTTCTGCTAACTCTGCATCTGAGAGCTGATCTAGAGATGCAGTATCTGTTGTCAGTGCAATGGGTTTTCTTTCGGCTGACTGACGCTTTGCTGAGGCTTTTTCTGTTTGGATAGGTGCTTCTGCTTGTGTGATAGTCGCTAGATGACTGGCCAGTGCTGAAATAGTCGGAAAGTTCCAAGCCAAAGTCGCATCTAACGGCGTGCTGAGCGCCAAGTGATCACTCAAATCCTCGGCTAGTTCAACAGCCATGACTGAATCTAGCCCATAGTCTGCAAAGGCTCTGGTCGGAACGATTTCAGCGGGCTCAACATTTAGCTGACCTGAAATCCACCGCACCATCCACTCAACAAGTGTTTTCTCTCGCTGCGTCTCTGGTCGACTCGATAGTGGACGAGCAGCTGACGATTGCTTTAATGGCTGGGTCGATTCGCCTTGCCTCCCATGCTGGAGGAAACTAGATTGAGAAGCGTCGGGTTGCAGAAATTCGTCTAACTCTGCGATCGCCGCCAGCGAATCCACTTCTCCGATGCTTTCACGATAGCTATCAATCCACTCAGCCGTTTCCTTAGCGCTTAGCACAGCAGCCTCATCTGGGCTCTGAACAATCGCCCGCAAAATTGCTTGCTCAAACTGCTGTTGCCCCCAGTCAATGCTGACTTGTTGCGATTTGACAGTCTTTAATGCTGACAATGTAAACGCCCAAGCGACAATCTGACCAATCTTGTAGTTGGCCTGACGACGTGCCGAATTTAGATCTAACAGGCTTCTCTCTTGATGCAAGTGAACGCGCAAAATCTGTTCAACAGCCTCAGACAGCTGCTCGCTAATCTCTCCTAAAGAAAGAGCGTCAAAAAATGTCTTCACATCTTCAGGCTGAGCTACCGTGCGCGCACCCAAGTGCATCGCAAGCACCTCTGTCGGCCCTTCAAAAATTCGCAGCACTCTGGCATCTCTCATCATCTGCGGTGCTAGGTTAGTTTCTATATATCCACGTCCGCCCAGTGACTGCATTAAGTAATCAATCGCCTGCCAGTAGAGTTCAGGCGCGATGATTTTACAAGCCGCATAGAGATCTTCAGTCACCAGCAGTTCTGCATCTAGCCGGGTCGCCACCAAAGTCACTAAACTCTCTACCGATGCGATTGCCTGCCTTAGCCAGCTCAACCGAGTCAGTATCACTGGATTGTCGAGCAAGCGCCCGGTTGCGACCTGCCTTCTCTTGCTATAGCGCAACATCAGCTGAGCGCATCGCTTCATCCCGCCGACGCAGGCCGCAGCGATCGCTAAGCGCCCATAGCACATCGCATCCTGCGCAACATCCATACCCGCGCCTGCTACGCCCAAGCGCTGCGATGAACTGACAGGCACTTCGTCTAGGAGAACGGTATTCTGCACCATCCCCCGCATGCCTGTGGTCAGCGCTTCTGGCCCTTGCTTTAGCCCAGGTGTTCCTTTTTCTATGGCAAAGCCAGTAATACCCAGCGGCGAGCCCGCCTCATCCACCGCTTGAACAAAGACATTAATAATGCCTGCCCAAGCCGCAGAGCCGCTCCAGATCTTTTGTCCGTTTAAGTGCCAGCCCATCTCTGTAGGTACTGCCTGAGCAGTGATACCCATAGGATGAGATCCTGCGCCTGTCTCGGTCAAGGCAAATGCTGCTAGCTCACGGCCTGCCGCTAGCCGAGGCAACCACTTTTCTTTGAGTTCGTTGGAGCCGTAGCGCAGAATCGGACGAATGCCGAGCACGTTGTTAAGCCC
>JBCBKQ010000374.1:0-4395 GCA_038521595.1 Cyanobacteria bacterium J06627_28
AAGGCACTGCATAACCAGCGCGACCAACTGCTGGCCTTTGCGGGTGTTCTCGATCAGAAACTGACCAAGATTGCGAGAGATTTTGAGCTGCCGCTACAGGCGGTGAGGGATGTCTGCCTGCTGCATCGAAAACCGCCGACTTCCAATGCCTACTGGGAACGATGGAATCAGCTACAGGCTAAACTTTCAGTGAAATTTCATGGGTTGATGGCGGCGGTCGATGAAGCGCTTAAAACAACACCAAGGGCCAGCTCGATGGTGGAAAATCTCAACTCTCGCTTACGCAATTACTTTTTCCTCCGACGAAGTCTCGGGGATTCTTACTTGAGCTTGCTCCAATTCTTCTGTAACCACCGCTGTTTCAGACGCTCTCGGGTGCCGGAACGAGTGGGGAAAAGCCCCAAGCAATTGCTGACTGGCCAGCCTCATCCTCACTGGCTAGAACTCCTCGGTTTTAAGCGCTTCCAGCAAGCTTAGACTCTGACGCAATCAGACAAACAGGCCATCACCGATGATGGTCTATTTTGTGATGAAAGTGTTACCTCAAACTGGCCAAAAATGAACCACCCCGGCCAGGGCACTGAATTTTCTATCCAATTACCGCTTGGGTGGGAGTGACACAGTTATGTTATGACCACGCCTAAAAGTTTTTCACCAAAAGACCTGCTTTACGCAGCAAGAAATTGAAGATCGTTTCTTCTCTTGAGATAATAGTAACGAGTCCTTCTTGCCCTGGTTGCAGTGTACAGACGGTTCGGCGTGTTGACGAGGCCAGCGACGATACTTGCGCATCAATCGTAACGCTATAGAACGCTTTCTTTGCTGATGCCTCTTTCTGGCTACCTTCACTAGCCGCTTGTGTTACGGTATCAGGCGAAACAGCAACGACCTTTCCCTTGAGCGTGCCAAACTCAGAGAACGGGCAGGCTGAAACTCTCATTTTGGACTGAAAGCCGATGTTAACTTTATTAATTTGATTCGCAGGCACCATAGCTCGAATAGCGAAAGTATCATTGCTAGGAATGATGGTGGCTAGCGTTTCGCCCGTGCTGATGACCTGTCCTTGATTACGTAGATTTAGCTCGTGTAGTACCCCTGTGATAGGCGATCGCACTTCAGAATTTTTAAAGTCCACATTGATCTGAGCGAGTTCTCGCTCTGTGGCCTGTAGCTGGTCTTGAACCGCTATCGATTCTCGAATGAGCTGTTGTTTCGACTGCTGCAACCTTGAAAGGTTGACCGCGTTGCTAACTTCGGCCTGAGCGATTCTGGCCTGAGCCGCCTGCACACTGCCTAAAGATGGATTCAGCTCAGCTTGCGCTCGCCTGAGCTCAGCTTCAGCGTTGGCTAACTCGGTCTGTTTTTCTGCTAGCTGAAGACGCGCAACTGCCCCAGAGTCCACTAAACTTGCGAAGCTCTCAATCTCTCGCTGTGCCAAATTGACCCGAGCTTGGGCGGCTTGCAGTGCAGATTGTGCTGAGATGCTTTGCTCTTGGGTGGTGCGGCGAATTTGCTGATAGTCGGCTACCGACGCTGCAACGTTGTATTGTGCCTGGGTTGATTCGGCGAGTGCCTGCTGATCAATGAGCTGAAGTTGGGCCTGAATTTGAGCGAGTTTATTCTGTCCTTGCTCTAGGTTCGCAAGCAGCTCAGTTGCTCTAGCTTCTAGACTGGTGGTATCTAGTTTGGCAATCAAAGCGCCTTTTTGAACGGCGGTGTTGTTTTGTACGGCGATATCGACAATGGTGCCACTCAGGCTCGATTGAACCAGCCGTGAATTTCCGGCTGGGCGAATAATTGCCGCGGCTTTAACCGTTGTGCGGTATTTGACTGAAAAAGACGCGATGACTGCGCTGGTGATGGCGAAAACAATAAAACAGCTCCCTAATCGCACCCAGCGATTGACTGGCGGTAAAAAGTCGTAGGTGTCAATCGGGGCAAGCGTATCCGGTGTTCGATCTTGAAGCATGGGGCAGAAAGCAGGTGGGCAAAAGCTGAAAGTTCAAGCGCTGTGGATGCTGCGGATTAGTGGTATGGGCCAAATTGTCCTGTTGTCTTACAAGACAACAGGTGGCTCCGACTGCTGCGTAATCTGGTCGCGCTGCGCCGCATTCAGTCCAAACAAAAAATTGAGATGTTCGCCATCGCGCTGTTCTAAATCATGCATAGCACCTTCTATCACCACGCGACCGTCATCCATCATCACCAGCCAGTTTGCCAAGCGAATGACGCTGGGGCGATGGCTAATTAAGATGGTGGTTTTGCCCTGTCGATGCTTCAGCAGGCGGTGTAATACTTCTGCTTCGCCGACCGGGTCGAGTCCGGCGGTTGACTCATCTAAAATTAAAATGGGCGGATTGGTAATGAGGGCGCGGGCGATTGCCAAACGCTGCCGCTGCCCGCCCGAAATATTCGCGCCAAACTCACCGAGCACCGTACGGTAGGTATCCGGTAATCGCTCAATAAACTCATCGGCCTGGACCACTTGGCAGGCGACAACAATCTCTTCAAAACTGGCATTCGGTGCGCTGAGGCGAAAGTTATCTAAAATCGAACGGCTCCAGAAATGAGGCTCCTGGGGAACCAGCACTACCTGCTGCCGGAAGCTATCCATCGCCAAATCTTGCTGATTGTAGCGGCCAATGCGAAGTGTGCCGGACTGATAAGCCTGCAAGCCTGCAACTACCTTGGCGAGGGTACTTTTACCGCAGCCCGAGCGTCCCACTAGGGCCGTGACTTTTCCGCCGGGCAGCACCAGCGAAAAATTTTCCAGCAGATCGGCGCGGCCTGGATAAAAGAATTTTAAGTCCTTGCAGACAATGTTAGCCTGCGGTGAGAGTTCGATCTGAGCGCGGCGAGCGTTATCTTGCGCTTCTTCAGTGGCGTCAATCACTTCTGAAAATCGCTGAATGGCCGCTTGAGCGCGGGTAAATTCATCGACAAAACCAATGACAAAGCCAATTAGCCCCACAAAGTTGGCATTCATCCCGTTAAACGCCAGCAGTTGCCCTAGGCTGAGCTGATCTGCGATCACTAGCGTACTGCCGTACCACAGCAACAAAATTCCCCCAATTCCAGCGGTCAACTCAGAAAATTGGCCGTTGGCAATACCGAGCTGGCTCGTACGGTATTCTTCATGGGCGAGCTGTCCGTAGCGGCGTTGCAGCTCTTCCCAAATTTGTGGCTCTGAGCTGGTTGTTTTAAAGGTGAGCGCTCCTTTAAAGGTTTCGACGAGCAAGCCCTGATTTTCTGCATCTAGCGATAAGACTTGGCGCGATCGCTGCCGTAGCGCTGGCAAAAACAGCATTGTCACTACTGTCATTACCGCAGCAACGGCGACTGAGAGCAGCGTCAGCCGAATGCTGTAAAACAGCATCAGTCCAAAAGAAATCAGCGCGGTAAAAAACAAACTGGGCAGCTCTACCGCCAGATCCGAAATTAAATTGTTGATGCGGGCAACATCTTCCAAGCGGCTGACAATTTCACCACTGCGCCGCGCCTCAAAGTAAGAGAGCGGCAAACGCAGCAGCTTACTGCCAAATTCCATCGTCATGCCCAGCTCTATGCGCTGACTCAGATTCGCGACTAGATTGTATTGCACCCACTTCAGCGTGCTGCTAACGACTAAAAGACTGACTACCCCAAGTGAGACCGTCGTGAGCAGTGATGAATCCCCGCGTACCAGCACATCATCGGTCAAAATCTGAATTAAAAAGGGACTGGCCAATGACAGCACGCCCACCACTTGCGCGTAGAGTGAGGCCTGAATAACTAACCCCCGATGGGGCCATACCCGCCGCAAAAACCGAGAAAGACCGGCTGGGCGATCGCTCTTTTGCGCATAGAACGCGGTTTCATCTGGAATCAACAGCAGCATAGCGCCATTGGCCCAGCCCTCTTCTAGCTGCTGTCGCGTCAGAAAGCGTATACCAAGGGCTGGATCCGCAATCACATAGCGTCGTCGTCGCTTGCCGTAGAGAACAACCCAATGTACACCCTTCCAATGGATTACCGCTGGCAAAGGCACCTGCGCGACTAAACTATCCAACATTCGACTATCAGCTTTACCCGAACGAGCCTGAAAGCCTAACATCTCAGCCCCGCGCCGTAGCCCTAGCAGCGTTGTGCCCAGTTGTCCCGTGCCAACAGCCTCTCGAATGCGATGTACTGCTAAGTTTTTACCGTAGTACTTCACAGCCATAGCTAGACAGGCCGCGCCGCAATCTTCTTCGCTATTTTGCTGGACAAACGGATAATCCATTAGGAACGATAACCCAATTGAGTGATTGGTTTACCCAGCCTTTATCAAACCAAGATGACAAGGGCAACATGACGTTCACCAAACTGAGTCTTACTAAACTCCATCGTGACTAAACATATCAGCTCAACCAACAG
>JBCBKQ010000375.1:0-4383 GCA_038521595.1 Cyanobacteria bacterium J06627_28
AACTGCTCTACCCGTTTCGCTGACGGCTTTCGCTACGGCTTTGGCGCAGAAGTCGGCATCAGTACTCAAAAAATGCCCCCTCGCGGCCCCGTTGGGTTAGAAGGCCTCGTCACCTACAAGTATCAGCTCGTCGGCGATGGTCATATCGTTGCCACCTATTCTGGCGAAAACGCCAAAGCGTTCACCCATCTAGATTTGTAGAGCTACATGGATATTATTCATATCAACGATATCAAGGCCTTTGGCTATCTTGGTGTTCTGCCGGAAGAAAACGTATTAGGACAGTGGTTTCACGTCGATCTAAAGATCTTTATTGATCTTTCGAAGGCCGGAAAAACAGACGCGCTAGAAGATACTCACAGCTATGTAGAGATTGTTCAAGAGACCAAAAAGCTGATTCAAACCAAGAAATTCAAGCTGATTGAGAGCTTGGCGGATGCGGTGGCTACCCATGCATTAGCTAGCGATAGCCGCATCCAGAAGATCAATGTGAAGGTGACTAAGCCGACACCACCGATTCCCGATTTCGGAGGGACTGTCGGCGTCGAAATTACAAGGCCTTAGGGCTTGCTCGTAAACCTTACCAAGCGTTGCGAGTGCCATGCTGTGGGCCGCCGCCATGAATTCCGCTGCCTGTGGGTCGCGCCATTCCGCCAGAAGGCCGTGAGGGTCTATTTGTTGTCGGATAGGGATAGGGATCGTAAGAAGAAGAGGATACACCAGAAGAGAACATAGACGAAAAGAAGGTGTCTACCAATACCTCTTGGACGATGGGCATGGAGAGAAATGCGCTCAGCCCATTCCAACCACTACCACTGCTGGCAGTGCTAGTGGTCGTTCTATTAGGCGTCGGTGGCGCAAAGCTGCGCATGGTGAGCCTATAGTCACCTGAGCCTTCGGGCGCGTGTGACGTGGCAACGACGGTGTAGGTGCCACTTTGCGGTAGTGTCGTCGAGATGTACGAGTTGGGGTTTTCTTCTGCGGCGTCGTCGTTGGTAACGATTAGCGTTCCTTCACTGTCAAATAGGCCTAGAAATGTGTTGAAATCTGAACTGTCTAGAGAAATGGAAACCCGCTGCCCGGCGCTGCCTTCTATTTCGTAGCTATCGAAGTAGCTGCCTGTCTCAAACTGATGATCGCCAGCGCTGAGCACACCTAGCTGGTGCACCATGTTCGTCTGTGCCTGCGCAGATGTAGCGAACAAGAGAATACAGCCTACGCTGCAACCGGCCAAAAGTTCAGAAACCTTGCCTAGCGACATTTTGACTATCCTTTTCCTTCATTTCTATAACGTTACAGAAATCTTACAACCCTAAAAAGAAAGGTCAAGCGTACACTTGGCACTTCTTTATACACGCGTTTACACCGACAAATTTATACATGCAAAATCTGGGTGGGATGGTGTGTGTTTCTACTTTACGGATGCTTTAAGGTGAGTTGCTAAATACTTTTAGCTGTGGTGTGGTTGCGATCGCTATGAAGGTCATACACATCCAACGTTTTGGAATTATTGCAAATTACCTACCTGCTAACAGAGCAACTGTTTTAAACGGTGCTATAACGTTTTTTCATGAAGAAATGCTTTAAAACCCGGCTTCGTGTTGCATCTATCTGAAGGATGAATAAGTATGAATTGGATGCATTTTCTACCCCCATTTCTGGAATCTCAGTAGCTTTACGTGTTATTCGCCCTTAATACCTTTTTTCAGTATGAAAATTAACAGTGTACTCACAGGTTTTCTTTCGGCAGCATGTCTGCTCACTGCAGTACAGCTGCCCGCGTCCGCCGGTTTTGGAGATGTTCTGAACTCCATCAATAGAGTAAACGGCACGCTCAACTATCTTGATCGCACCATTAACGGCACAGCCTATACCATCAATAGCCTGAGCAATACCCTCGGTATCGATCTAAACTCCAATGAAGGCGCGATTGATGCTGATGATCAGACCGGCCAGGTCTTGCAGGTATATCAGCTATGGTACGAAGAGTTGCCTGCCGACGAGCAAGAGAACGTTTCCTGGCTAGTGATGCAGCAGGCTCAAAATCAAGATGTTTCTTTTGAGACAGTCTCCAGCAGCGATTGGTTTTTGCAAAAGACGCCAGCTGACCAATCGAAAACAGCATCAAACTTCTTCAAGCTCCAAAACATCACAGAAGCAACTGCGCAAGAGAGAAGCCGATTCTATGCGTTTGCTTTCTGCGTCAACGGTGGCGGTGGTGAAAGTTGTGAAATCTAGGCATTAGCTCTAGAGGCTGAATTTTAAGCCGAAGAAATAGCTGTTTCGGCATTTTCTCCGTCTTTGTCCAGAATGATTTACTGAAAAGCAGTCGTGATATTTCCACGACTGCTTTTTGCATGTTTGTAGCTTGTAGCACTTTGCTTTTGGCACTGCGAAATGCGGCGGTCTAAGACTTGAAATGTATTTGTGCCATTGAAATATCTAAACTGCTATCCCCTCACGACCACAACCGAGCGGCCTTGTGGTGTCTCTTTCAGTTCTGTTGTTGTTCTTTCTTCGATGGGTGGAAGCTGCTGGCGGCGGTCAAAAATAACCAGCCACCCTGTTGCCAGTCCTAACTTGCCCAGATATCCATCTAGCTGTTCTAACCCCCGAGCCAGCGGGTCTGGTCGCCCGTCTCTCCACACCTTCAGCTCAATGCCCAAAACAACATCGCCGTAGCGCAGACATAAGTCCATCCGGCCTGTGCCTAGCGCATACTCTCGTTCTAATGTGCCGCCTCCATTAGCCACTCGATGTAAAAACGCCATCATCACCAAATGGGGAGCAATTTCGTGATACGGCGCACTTTTTAACAGCGGCTCTCCATGCTGTCGCCAGAACTGTAAGAAGGCATGCAAGAGTGCATCCGAATCGAGCTGTCCTGTAGGCGTTAGCCATGTGGGTGCAATCTGCGGTAAGGAAGCTTCTGGAACGACTGATAGCACTCTAGGCAATACTTCCTTGTAAATGGGGTTAGCAATGACTAAGCCGCCCTGTGGGCTTTTTACACATAGCCCAAGATCTAAAACAAATTCGATATCTTCATTGGGGACATCTCTCAACTCTTGACCTGCCAGCATCGGCTCAATAATGGCCCTAATCCGAGGCTCTCGTAGTCTTGCCGCTAGGCTATCTAGATGGGTATCTTGTCGCTGAATTAGAATTTCTTTTGCTTGTTTGACATGATCTTCAGTCAGCGATATGGAAGCCTCAGGTGCGAGTACTTCTACCATTTGTCTAGCTAGCGCATTCACTAGCCAAGGCTGTCCCTGAGTGAGTTCGTAGGCTTTTTCTATCGCCGCTGCTGTGAAAATTTGTCCTGTGTCTGTCGTGTGCTGTTGATACAACGTTGCGACTTCTTCCTGGGTGAAATTTCGCAACGTCAGCGATTCGACCTTGATATTAAAAGGACTTGCCGTTCCCAATCTTTCACTACCGCCCGAGGCAACCTTGTAGTCTCGAACATCTCGCAGTCCTATCAGTGCTAATGATTGCGGAAAAGCACCTGGCCGACGGGGATAGCCATCTCTTAATTGGCGAAGAAAAGAAATCAGCGCGTCATCTCGCAGTGAGTCAATTTCGTCGATGAAAAGGATGATCGGTTTTGGACTCTCACGTGCCCATAAGCTGAGTGCTTGACCAACACTTTTTAGCGAAGACCAATCTGGGGGATGTAGGTCTGATGGCAGCCAAAAAGTTGCAGCATCTTGCCAAGCGCGCAAAATGGCTGTGTCAGCATTCTCAGGTGTAAGGGTATAAACAGCGCCAACTTCGACAGAGACCATTAGCGCAGCGTACTCGCCTTCGCTGGTGAGTGCCTGTGCAAGCGTCAACATGGCCGTTGTTTTACCCGTCTGACGAGGGGCATGAATAACGAAATAGCCTTCCCGCTCAATAAGTTGCTTCACGGAGGGCAGACGACTCATCGAAGGCAGCATGTAATGCTTAGAAGGATTACATGGACCGGCCGTATTGAACCAACGAGACATAGGAAACAGCTTTGCGAAGACTTCTGTAAGCCTATCTTATCGGCGGTGTAAACTTTCTGAGACCCATTAGCGGCGTGTAAAGGTGATTTCGTTGCCGCTGATGCGAATGCTGTAGGCACTAAAGCAGTCTTTGCCGAGAACGACGGTGGCGTTGTCTGGCGCGATCGCAACATACACATCTGTAATAATCGTCTCGCCAATGACCACCGACCGCAGTCGCGCAATCGACAGCTCCATAGGCGTTCCATCGGCCAAATACACATACTGATAGCTGACCGTCGTCAGATTCAGCTGGTTCGCCATGCGCTGCGTAATGATCGAGTTTGGGGCGTTTCGGTCAATCACCATGTCGAACTTGGCAATGCCATCGAGCGTGACTGAAGTCACGCTC
>JBCBKQ010000376.1:0-4367 GCA_038521595.1 Cyanobacteria bacterium J06627_28
AGCGGGCGGTTGGATAGCGGGCGGTTGGATAGCGGGCGGTTGGATAGCGGGCGGTTGGCCAGCGGGCGGCTGAACCGCAGGCGGCTGAACGACCGCAGAGCCAATAGGCTGAATCTGAGGTGTGCCAGGCGCGACCGCGACGGTTTTGATACTGGAAGCTGTCTGTGCGTGGGGCATAGTAGCCGCTTTGCGCCCTTGCAAATCTCTTAATACAGCGGTTGCGGTCGGATAGCGGTTGCGCTCGTCTGTGGCAATTAGCTTAGACAAAATGCCATTTAACTCGGCACTCACAGGATAAGAAACATACTTTGCCCAGTTTTTTGTCCAGTTGTAGCCAACGGTAGACACAGAGCCCGTATCAAATCCCCGAGTCATTAGCTGAAAGCAGGTCGCCCCTAGCCCAAACAAATCGCTCGCAGGCGTGACTCTGCCGCTGATTTGCTCAGGGGCGGCGTAGCCCGGTGTGCCTATGGTCGTCGCCGTTTGCGAAAAGCCAGACTGCTCCAAAAACTTGGCCACGCCAAAATCAATCAGCACCAGCTCACCGTTGCGACGTCTCATGATGTTGTCGGGCTTGAGATCGCGGTGAATGACGCTGTGACTATGGACAAACTGCAAAACGGGGAGTAGTCCCTCTAGCACCGCCTTGATTTTGGCTTCGGTAAAGGGGCCGTCTTTTTGCAGCTCTTCCTGCAGAGTTTCGCCTTCGATGACTTCTTGTACTAGGTACAGATAGCTGGCTTCTTGAAAGTAGGCAAGCAGCCGAGGAATTTGTGGATGCACCAGCTGATCGAGCCGTTCGGCCTCTTGCTCAAACAGCTGTCTGGCCTTTTCGGTAGACTGTGCATCTGCCCCTTTATAAGTCAGGCGCTTAATGACGCAGGGTTTATTGCGATTGTCTAAGTCTTGGGCTAGGTAAGTTTTGCCAAAGCCACCTTGACCGAGTAACTTTGATGCCTTGAAGCGATTGCGCAGAGCAATGGGCACGCCGCAATATTGACAGTGGGCGTTGTGCTCAGGATTTTGTGGGTGAGGACACGTGGGGTTAAGGCAGTAAATCATCACGCGCGCTACAGCGATCGCTCAAGCAACTTTAGCGTATCTGTCTGGATTCTAGGGTGTACTCAATTTAACAGACTGCCCTAGTAAGGTTAAGCCGGTATCAAGTCATTTACCAAACGGACATTTTATCTATACACAGCTGCATTTCTCGATAATAAAACTGTTTCAAGTGGAGCCAATTCATGGCGATAATTGGCTCAGATTGCGATAACTTGCTATCAGATATCTAGAGGCTTTCCGATGACGCTGACTTCACTGGTACCAATCGCGCCTCAGTGGCAACAGTTGCAAAATGGTTCTGATATTCGAGGGGTTGCGTTAGAGGGTGTTGCCGGTGAGTCTGTAAATCTGACGCCAGAGATTGCTTTTACCCTAGGTCAGGCGTTTGTGACTTGGCTGGCAGCGACCGTTGACAAGTCAGCGGATAGTTTGCTCGTGTCGGTGGGTCGCGATAGTCGCCTCTCTGGCCCGGCGCTGATGGCGGGGTTGGCCGATGGCATGATGAGCTTGGGGGCAAGGGTTTATGATTTTGCGATCGCATCTACCCCAGCCATGTTTATGAGCACCGTTACAGACGGCTACCGCTGCGACGGGGCCATCATGCTCACCGCAAGCCATCTGCCTTTCAACCGTAACGGGCTTAAGTTTTTCACGGCCAAGGGCGGTCTGAATAAAGCAGACATCACTGCCATTTTGACCCTGGCTGATGAAGACAAGTTCTTAACGGCTGCAACACCGGGCGAAATGGAATCGCGAGATTTCATTTCTGTGTATGCGGATGGCCTTGTACAGCAGGTACGGCAGGCAGTGAACCATTCTGAAAATTACGAGCAGCCGCTGAAGGGGCTTCACATTGTGGTTGACGCAGGTAATGGTGCGGGAGGATTTTATGCAGAAAAAGTACTTGAACCGTTGGGCGCGAGTACAGCAGGCAGTCAATTTTTAGAGCCCGATGGCAACTTCCCAAATCACATTCCTAACCCAGAAAATGCAGAGGCAATGGCAGCCATTCGCGCTGCGGTGCTAGACAACAAAGCCGACTTTGGCATCATTTTTGATACCGATGTTGATCGCTCTGCGGCGGTAGACGCGCAAGGTCATGCCCTCAATCGCAATCGGTTAATAGCCCTGATGTCTGCGGTGGTCCTGCGTGAGCATCCGGGTTCTACGGTTGTGACCGATTCGATTACATCAGATGGACTAGCATCTTTTATTACTGGTTTGGGCGGTGTGCATCATCGTTTTAAGCGCGGCTATAAGAATGTGATTAATGAATCGGTGCGACTCAATGAAGCCGGACAAGACTCCTGGCTGGCAATAGAAACCTCTGGCCATGGGGCGATGAAGGAAAATTATTTCTTGGATGATGGGGCTTATCTGGTGAGTAAGCTGCTGGTAGAGCTGGCACTTTCTAGACAATCTGGTAAAACGGTCACCGATTTAATTGCTGATTTACAAGAGCCTGCTGAGAGTCAGGAGTATCGGCTGAAGATTTTGGTGGAAGACTTCAAGACCCATGGCAATAGCGTGATCAAAAAGCTGCACGGCTATGTAGATGAGCAAGCAGACTGGCAGAGCGTAGACGATAACTATGAAGGCATTCGCGTAGCCTGCTCATCGCCATCAGAGGCTGGCTGGTTTTTATTGAGACTCTCTCTCCACGATCCGGTTTTGCCGTTAAATATAGAATCCAATGTGGAAGGTGGCGTAGAGAAAATAAGAGTCCGCCTGTTGGACTTTTTTGGCACGGTGGAGGGGCTTAATATGGCGGCGCTGGCATCTGCTTGAGGTATGCGAGTTATTATAGATAGAGCCACTCAACAACCACTTATCTGGAACCACCTGTCTGGAACCACCTGTCTGGAACCACTCGTCTGGGGAGCCACCCAAATCGTGATTGCTACGCACAAAAAGACACTAACCCTAGAAGAATATTTACGCTATGACGATGGCACAGATGCCCATCGCTACGAACTATGGAATGGGCAGCTGATTGATATGGGCGCTGAGAGTGATATCAATATTGTTATTGGGAGCCTACTGTCCTTCGTTTTGTCTCAAATCGTGCCCTATTACTGCGTTCGGCGGGGGACTGAAATATGTGTCGAAGGTGAGCTGGCGAATACACGATTTCCTGATTTATTGGTTGTTACAGAAGAGGGAGCAAAAGCCCTTGCTGGGAAAAAGCGTTCTATGGTGACACTGGATATGCCTGCGCCTGCTTTAGTCGTGGAAGTGGTTTCTAATAGTGAGGAGGATGCGCGATCGCGCGATCGCGATTACATCAACAAGCGTCAAGAATATGCCATTCGAAATATTCCAGAATATTGGATAGTTGATCCCGTCAAAAACATCATCTTAGTTCTGACGCTAAAAGAAAAGCGCTATCAAGAACAACAGTTTTCTGGTCAGCAAAAAATCAAATCCATGGTGTTCCCAACATTAGATTTGGTTGCCAACCAGGTTCTAGAGGCCGAATTGTAAAACTATTGATGTATCTCTCTCACAGCCGTAAAAGAATGTTATTGAAAACGGTCAGCTCGCTTTGTTTGATGGTTCTTCTGGGGTTGTTTGGCCTCTCTGCCTGCAGCGTAGAAGAGTCTCCCGAGGTAAGTGCGATCGCACCCAATAATCGTGAGGATAGCGTGAAATCTATCATTGCAGACTTCGATTCAGCCACAGAGTCAGCTCAGTGGCGCACCGTTGATGACAATGTGATGGGTGGCCTGTCACAGGGAAATTTGGTAAACACGCAGGCGTCAACAGGCCTTTTTAGCGGCACCCTTTCTTTGGAAAACAATGGCGGATTTAGCTCTGTCCGCCGGGGCGTTGATGGTTTGGCGGTTGGCATAGATGATGCGATCGCACTGCGCATAAAAGGCGATGGCCGCCGGTATCAGTTTCGCCTAAAAATGGACACCTCAGATCGTGCTATCTCTTACCGCGCTGAGTTCGACACCACGGCTGATGAGTGGACAGTCGTCTCACTGCCGTTGAGCAATTTTGAACCTGTCTTTCGTGGACGTGTGATTGCCGATGCGCCCTCACTCGTCCCGTCAGAGGTTGAGGAGATAGGCTTTCTATTAGCCAGTAAGCAAGACGGAGCCTTTGCGTTAGAAATCGACTGGATTCGATCTAATACTGAATAAATTTCAGAGTTGCTATTGTCCCTTTTTCTAGCAACTAATTTACACATCACGCAGAAACAATACCTGCTTGTACTAATAGTCTAGGGGAGTAGAGGAGAAATAAAATCAATGAGTTCTGGAATCTCTTGATCGACAATATCCCATAGGGTTTTTGAG
>JBCBKQ010000377.1:0-4334 GCA_038521595.1 Cyanobacteria bacterium J06627_28
GTGGCTTTTTGGAGTTAATACCTGGTCGTCTGTTAGGGAGCCAGCTTGTGCGAGCCTATGTTACGACGCTTCGCTAAGGGCCTCTTTGACGTCTTTTTATGACACACAAGAGATAGCTCTAAGCCGATTGGCGACCGCATTCTTATGCTCCCAACAAACATTGACCGCCAGGGACAGGCGGGCTGTAAACACACAGAAAAGTACTCCATTACATCTTGCACCGCGGGCCTAACGCAAGGCTTTAGACGCGGTTTATTCACACTTGCGTTTGACTCAGAGGACTTATATACCCCTGCTAATTTAATTCCTGAGTCGCCAAAAGAGACTACTGCGCCCATCATTGGACAGCGTGGGCAATGCTCAAAAGAGACGCCTCGTGCTCAGGCAGGAAAGCCTAAAAATGTTGAGCTTGTGAATGCGCTGGTCGTTGATGACGATGCTGATAATTTGCTGTTTGCGCAGTACGCACTGGAGAGCTTGTCTTTCCAGGTGACGGCGGTTGCCTCTGGTCAACAGACGGTTTCGGCGGCGTTGGCTTGCTCGCCGCAGGTTATTCTTCTCGATTTACGAATGAAAGATATGTGCGGCTTGGAGGTGTTCTCCCTCCTCAGAGAATGTCAGCAGCTCGACACTGTCCCAATTATTGCTGTAACAGCCCTGGCACAGTCCTCGTGGCGTGACAAAGCGATGTCGATGGGTTTTTCTGATTACCTGGTCAAACCGTATATGATCGCTGACTTAGGCGAGATGATTAACAGGCATCTGGCTAACCCACCTCTGCCCAAGTCGGCCCGTGAGCAGTAGAGCTGTCACCCATGTGTGGTTTTGCAACTGCCTGCATAAGCTGCCAGCCTGAATCTAGCTACACGCTAAAATCAATCAGAATGTCTATTTGCTCCGGTTGCTTCGGCTTGAGCAGGGAAATCTGGTTTGTCTGTAGGTTTAGATCATTTTCTAACGTTTCGCCTAGCTTGTTACGAATGATCTGATCTATGGCATTTCGCATGTCTTCAGCAAGCTTCGTGCTACCCCACTCTTCTAGAAACTTTTCTGGTAGAGAAGCGCTTCCCTCAATTGAAACGTAGAGATCGGCGCTCTCCAAGAACTTACAGTTCACAGCTGAAACATCGTGCCCAACAAAGTCAGAATAGAGTTCTCTGATCTTTTCTTCTAATTCTTTTTCTATTGCTGTTAGCTGCTTAAGAGCTTGCCTTTTACTAATTCTGCCGCCTGAAGTCAACATGATAAAGATTTGTTAAATCTACTCCTTGCATTACTTACTACATGCTCAATCAAATTCAAGGCTCTTTCCTTGGCATTAATTTTCTTTTGGTGAAGGAAAAATATACTTTTTCAACGGCTGTATCCTTGTATTTACAGCTATTTCTTCCTGAGCTTAGGAATGGCTTCTGGATTTCGCACTGATGGCGTTTCCGATAGGATGGCTATGATGCCTGTGCGACCCGTAGAGAGCGTGGCATCGCTCAATATATCGAGGATTTCTACATTCAGAATTTCTTCCACCAGCGCTTTGATTTGCGGCTGCATTGCGGTGTTGAGGTCTTCTCGGACTTGTCTGGCGAGTTCGGCCTGTCCTTCCTCTGCTAAGAGCTGCTCTGGTTGAGTGACCGAATCTTCCAAGATGATTGCCATTTTGGTCCCAAAAAGCTGGCAGGTTACTTTTCCTGGCTGATGGCCAAGCTGCTTCTTGTAGAGAGCCTGTAGCTTTTGGGAGACTTCTCTCTCCAGTTGGCCTACCGTCAACAATTCTGATTCCGACACTATGTAATATTCCTCCGTGCACAAATGCTTAATGCTGCTTGGTTGAGAAGAGATGGGTTGAAAGGGGCAACGTAGCAGCTGCGCGCAACTGACACTGCCTGATGAAACATATTAATACAACGCAGGAGCACAAAAAAGTAGGTACTAAGGATCTAAATTCTCTCATGCCCGCCTACTCAATAAGAAATAAGAATGGATAGCGGTATGGCCTTATCCTCCAAAAGATATGAGCCAATCTATCTCGTGGTGGATTTTGAGAGCATGCCTGAGAGAGTTTCATTAGTGCTGTAAGCGAGAGTAGATTAAGGAGCGATGGTTGCGATGATGATCGGTAACAAGATTGGGTTTTTGCAGCGATGGGCTACTCGTGCTGCTTGCCTTGTGATGGTGGCGCTGCTGGCTTGGAGCGGTCCTTTGGTGCCGTCTGCTAATGCGGTTGGCTCTGAGAGTGCAGCTGAGGTTGTAAACAGTCGCGCGGCGGCTGAGCTAGATAGAATGGCTGGTGCGGGCACTAGCGATCAGCTAGAAGGCACTGTAGACAGTGCGGCTGGTAAAGTGAAGCGCGGTGTTGGCCGAGTCAGTGATGAAATCAATGGCGAGGGGACGCTCAAGCGCGCCGAAGGCGCAGCCGATCAGCTAAAAGGCGAGGTGGAGAAAGGTGTTGGTCGTGCTAAGTCGGCAGCTGCCGATGCTGGCGAAGATATCGAAGATTCGGCTAACGGCATCGTCGATTCTATCAAAGATCTGTTTGACTAGAGTCTTTTTAATAATGTTCCTGATGCTCACCGCCTAGTTTATTTGTTGTATATCGGAGGAAATTTCCATGCAATACGTTCGTGAATACCTTTTATCTATGTTGTCTGCTGTTAGGCCTGCGCTAATTGCGGCTGCTTGTGCGCTTATCCTTGTTATAAATGCTGCGCCTGCGATCGCATTTGGCGGAAGTCAGTCTCAGCCATCCGATGGCTTGGAACAGCTAGATAATGTGCAGAAAAAGTCTGAGAAGGCGCTGTCTTCGCGGGCTGAAAACGTGATGGACGACACTGAAGACGTTATCAAGAACTCTCAAGAGGGCTTGAATGGAGTACAGGGGAGTGCTAGTAAGCGTGAGACGAAGCGTCCTAGTGAAGTCAGAAACAACACTATCGAAGGAAACATTAAGGAAACGCTAGAAGAGATTACTCAGTAGGGTTTCGTTATTGACGCAGAGATTTGAAAAGTTGATGTTGTAGATTTTTCAATCTCTGCAACTCATGCAGAGACAAGCGGTTTAGCGAATTTATTTTAAGTGCTAAAGCGCTCGCTACATATCTAATAGGAGGCCAGCTAGGAGATTTGTGCTAGCTGGCCTTTTTGTTTTGCTTTTGCGATTAGGACTTCTTCGGAAGAAATATCCCTCTAGGTAGATGCTGCTCTATGAATAGGAATAGTTACCTGTCCCTTCAGGTAGACATAGAATAAGTAAGTCTCGCTGTAGTGTTTTTTCATAGTGAAAACGTCGAAATAAGTCAATTCAGTAAGGGTATATAGCGAGCTTTGGTAATGGACGGAAATATTTCTCTTTCAGCGGCTACTGAAAAAATTATGTCGATGATTGGAAGTGTGATCGCACTCCTGCCAAACCTATTAATTGGCATTGTCGTTTTTGTTGTTTTTTGGATTGTGGGCCGCATGGTGCGGCGGATCGTGCGAAAGCAAACACGCGATCGCGATACCCGGAACGTAGGCCTCGTGTTTGGCCGGCTGGCTCAGGGTGTGCTGGTCATCCTAGGCTTTTTGATTGCTGCGACGATTGTGTTTCCGAGCTTTCAGCCAGCAGACGCGCTAGCGACGCTGGGCATTGGAGGCGTTGCCATTGGCTTTGCGTTCAAAGATATTTTGCAGAATTTTCTGGCAGGTATTCTGATTTTGCTGACGGAGCCTTTTCAGCTAGATGACCAGATTATTTTTGGTGACTATGAGGGCACCGTTGAGCACATCGAGACCCGTGCGACGACGATTCGTACCTACGATGGTAGGCGAGTGGTGATTCCCAATGCGGAGCTATTTACCAATGCTGTAATGGTTAATACGGCTTATGATCGCAGGCGGCTACAGTACGATATTGGCATTGGCTATGGAGATAATATCGCTCAGGCTAAAGAAATTATTTTAGAGACGCTGCGCAGTCATGATGAAGTGCTCAAAAATCCTGAGCCGGAGGCGTTAGTTGTTGAGCTGGCGGATAGCACCATTAATATTCGGGCTCGCTGGTGGATTGAGCCACCCCGCCGTGCCGATGTTGTCGCTTCTAAAGACTGGGTTTTAGAAAATGTGTGCAACAAGCTGGTAGACGCGGGCATCGATTTGCCGTTTCCGACGCAGCAGATTCTCTTTCACGACCAGACAGAAGAAACCGATGGCGATCGCGCCCGTCAGCGAGAAGGCTGGCCGGTTCAGCCAGAGGGCAATCCACCCCGCTCGCTCAATCTATCTCGCTCTGTGCTAACCATGGCAAAGCATCAGCGCAATGGACACGCCTAGGAAAATAGGCTAAATATTAAGGCAGCATA
>JBCBKQ010000378.1:0-4289 GCA_038521595.1 Cyanobacteria bacterium J06627_28
TTGAACCCGATAGAACACCAGTGGTTTGTCCTGAAGAATCGAATGCGTAAGCAGATGCAATCAGGGAAGCCTTTTCGAGAAGTGGTTGATGATGCTTTCAGAGCAATGCCGTAATCTTAGTGGGAATTGCTATACCTTTTGTAAGAGGCCAGGCCCTAGCTGGGTATAGCCTTGGTGTGCCATACGGATGGCCTGAACGAGCTCTTCGGCCCTGGTGTCTTTTAGCAAGTAGCCCATTGCGCCAAACTGCATCGCTCGGCAAACATAGTCGTCATGATTAAAGGTGGAAAGGATTAATACTTTCACCCCTTTAAATTGTTGACAAATTGTCTGGGTGACGGCGACTCCATCCATTTCTGGCATGCGTACATCTAGCAAGACCAGATCAGGTCGTAACTGTTCAACCTGCTCAATAGCCTGCTTGCCATTTTGGGCTTCCCCCACGACCTGGATGTCTTTGTGCGCTTCTAGTAATACTTTGAACCCCTGCCTTACTAGGGTTTGGTCATCTACAAGGAGTACGCGAATCATGGCTGTGGCCTCACGAGTGGAATTTGTATGGTGATGAGGCAGCCTGCCCCGGGCTCACTGACTAGGTTAAACTGCCCATTGATGGCGGCGGTTCTCTCTTGCATCCCTTGCAGGCCAAACCCAGTTGAGTTTTGAGTCGGGTCGAATCCTTTTCCATTGTCTTGAATAATGAGGTACAGGGTTTGGCTATGTGTAGTGAGGTGTAGAGACGCTGTTGTAGCTTCACTATGGCGAACAATATTGGTCACTGCGGCTTGTATGATGCGATAAACTACAAGACTTAATTCTGATGGGAGCGATTGTTGTAAATTAATGGTTAATGTTGGGATAATTGTAGTTGTTGTTTTCAATTCTTGAATGAGAGCTGCGATCGCACTTTCTAAAGACTCTGCCAATAAACAGTCACTACGCAGCAGAGACACTGACTGTCTCACTTCTTGCAATGCTTGAGCACATAGAGACTTTGAAATGTTGAAAAATGCACCAGCCTGTTCGGTTTTAGCCGTATTTAGCAAGAGTAGACCGCTGTCGAGCTGGATACTTTGTGCAGTGAGCGTATGGCCCAAGGTATCGTGAATTTCACGGGCAATGCGATTGCGCTCCTGTAAGGTGGCCTGATCTTCAATTTGTAGTGAATATTGTCGTAGCTGGGTTAATGCGCTCGATAGCTGCTTGCGACTTTGGTTTTCTGACATAAGTGCACTGACCAACAACAACATAAATGCTAGTATCAGTCCATAGTAAAGTGCGATCAGCAACTGAAGGAACAGAATGTTGACCGGCGTCAATGAAATATCATTTGTGACTGCTAATATGTTGGTCAGGTGATTGATTGATGATGCCAGTGAGCTGCCCCCAGTGAACACTACCGCAACAAATAAGAAATATACGCTGCTAGCGACTGCCAAGCGTCCCTGCCAGCTAAACATTCCGGCACTACGAAGCACCAGTAAAATGCCCAATAGCTGAAAAGTAGGCACGTGCTCACCCATAAAGTAAGGAATGGAGATAAGCCCAAATTCTGTCATCGTGTAGCCTATCTGGTAAAGACGCTTGGTGGGCTTTTTTATCAGCCCAATAGCGGCCAGTGCGCCAATGCAAAGCATTGATAGTACTGGAAACTGAGGCGATGAATCGATCAAAGCAACGCCAGATGTCATAAAGGCGGTTATTCCGAGCAAAATCCATTCGAGATAAAGCATGAGGCGTGGCGAGTGAAGTAGGCGCACAGTAGATAGCCCTTTATCAGCGAGTTACGCCCATAGTACTGTAGTCTCCATTGTTTTGATTTTGTTTCGTAACGACCTGCGGTGGCCAGTAAGACGCCACTACAGTCAACGTATAAACGCTGTCTTTTGCATCGTCCGATCACACTATATTGGGTGCCCAAAGGTCCTATTTTTTTGCCAGTGGGGTACTAGGTGCGCATTGGGACTTTTGATCCTGGAAATGACAAAGCCTGACGCCTAAGCTTGTGACTATTGAGGAGGTCAGGGAATCGCAAACAAATAATGTACCGCTGGCCCTCACCCTAGATCCCTCTCCCGAGGGGATGAGGGCTCGAAGAACAGATATTCGTCGGTACATTATTTAAGCGCGTGTCCCTTAGTTCGCAGGGCGAGTGAGCCCTACCCTCCTTAACTGGGTTCTGATGTCTCAACCATGGACTTTCATGCTGTTCACTATTCGGCCTTCTCTCGCTTTCGCAAAGCTAAATCGGTCACTTCGACCAGCGCTGTTACTTGTCATGCTGGTTGTTGCAGGGGGTGTCGGGTGGAAAGCTTTTGACGCACTTATATCATCATCTGAAGAGGTGATCGCACCTTCTGATACTCAGGCTTTGTTGCCAGTAAATGCCGTACAGGCGACCTCTGGTTTGGCCCAAGCCTGGACGTTTGAGCAGGGCGCGGTGTGGCCAGTGAACCGGCAGGTCTTAAACTTCCGGGCGAATGGTTTGATTACTTATTTGGCTGATGTTGAAGGCGTTTCACTTAAAGAAGGAGACTTTGTGGCGGCAGGGGAGTTGCTGGCGACCATTGATGATCGTCGGCAACTGTCTGCGATCGCAACTGCTGAAGCAGAGGTCGCGGTGTCGATGAATCAAGGCGCGCAATCTGAAGCCACTTTGATGCAGGCTCAGGCCAACTTAGAGAAGGCCAATGCCGATGTGCAGCTAGCCCAAACGGAGCTGCAACGATATCAAACCTTGTTTGAACAGGGGGCCGTGTCGGCCAGCGATCGCGATCGCTACCAAAATCAAGTGGATCAGGCGATCGCGGCGGCTAAAACCGCCCAGCAAGACGTATTTTCTGCCGAAGCAAGCACTCGTTCAGCTAAGAGCACTGTCAGCTCTTCTCGTAGTCGTCTCAGTCAAAATGCCATTGACTTAGAAGATACGCAGCTGATCTCACCGATTGACGGCATCGTGGCCTATATCAACATTCGAGAAGGAGAGTACTGGAACACACAATATTTCAACAGCAGCAGTGCTCAATCTGCTATCGAAACAGCGCCCATTGTCGTGATGGATCTGCAATCATTTGAAGTAGAGCTAGAGGTGAAATCCAGCGCGGCTGACGATATTCGCCCTGGGCAGCGAGCCTATGTTGTTTTAGAAAAAGACATTAGCGCCGCTCAAGCCTCTGGCGCGACCTCTCAAGATTTGCTTTCCCTGGCTCAGCAGCAGGGCAGTGCGGGCCGTGTGTTTTCGGTGAGTCCTTCGCAAACCCCTGACGGACGGGGCACTGAAGTCACCATTCGAGATTTTGAACAGGTGCGAAATTTGCAGGTGGGCGGTAGAGCCTATGTGTGGATTGAGATAGAGCAAAAAAACAACGCTGTCATGGTGCCTTTGGGGACGTTGCTGCCTAGAGAGGGCGAATTTTATGCCTTTGTGGTCAATGAAGTCACGGGCCGAGTCCAGCGTCGTCGGGTGACTAAAGGCATTGAAGGGCTCTCAGAAGTCGAGATTCTCTCTGGGATACAGCCCGGTGAGTGGGTCGTGAGCGAAGGCCAAAATCGGTTGGTAGAAGGAACCCCGGTTGAAATCGTGAACCAGGGCAGTGTGACCTCGCAAGATATCAGTTCCCAGTTCCGCTCTCCGCAGGAGGCACCATGAACAGTAACAACATTGACGATGGTGATAGGATTATTGACGCTCAACTTGGTTCAAACAACGATGCGCGAAATGATGTAACCCCTGGAGAAAAGACCCAGGTAGCAGCTCTGCAAGCGCCTGGCTGGATGACTTTCTTTTTTACTCGTCAAACCTTCGCAATTCTCCTCTGTATTATTTTGTTGCTGGGGGGCATGATGGGCTATTTCTCCATGGTAAAAGAGGGCGAACCGGCGATTCAGCTGGCCAGAGCCAGAATCACCACCACCTGGGGCGGCACCGATGTTCAAACAATCGAAAGCCAGGTAACCAACAAACTAGAAGAACAGATTAAAAGTCTTCAGGGTTTGGATGATCTGACCAGTGCCACCTTTAACTCGTTCTCTATTATCAATGTCGCCTTTAGCGCAGATGCACCGATTGCTGAGTCGATTCAACAGCTGCGCAGCAAAGTTGACGATGCAGAATCAGAACTGCCTGCGGAATCTAGTGGGCGAGACCCTATAGAGCCCATTTGGTGTCTTTACAGAAAAGCCGTAAGCTACTGAGTAGCGTCTATCCCAGTACTCATGGCTTATTCCAGCAGTCTGACAGATTTAGAGTGGGAAATTCTGGAGCCCCTGTTGCCAGAGATCCTGCCAAA
>JBCBKQ010000379.1:0-4282 GCA_038521595.1 Cyanobacteria bacterium J06627_28
CCCATCAAACCCTTACCGATTAAATCCAGAGGCACACAGATATTCTTTAGGAGTTTCTCCGTATTTTTTCCTAGTACAGTCTTGAGCACTGGAGAATTAGGGGGATGCGGGAGTTTACTCATCTAGTCAACTGCTCAATTCACATAGACTATAATGGTGAAACAGTGATAGCCATAGGGAAGCTATGCTTGAGCCGATTTGTCGACATTCTCTCTTGTCGTGAGCGCAGAAGGTAGTACTCGCTCGCTTTAGTCCGATGATCACGAAGTAAGACAAAATAGAAGGAATCGATTTACGTAAGCATCATGGCCTTTGTCGTTGCTACCTTTTACAAATTCGCCCCCATACCTGACTGCAGAGACCTGCAGGCACCCCTACGAGTCCTCTGCCAAAGTCAGCAGGTAAAAGGAACTATCCTGCTTGCTGAAGAAGGCATTAACGGGACCATCGCGGGCGATCACGACGGGGTAGAGGCTGTGCTGCAGCACATTCGCTCAGACAAGCGCCTTTCAGATGTCGATGTCAAAATTTCTCGGGCTGCAGAGGCTCCCTTTGCCAAGCTCAAAATTCGCCTAAAAAAAGAAATCGTGACCATCGGCCTTCCTGAGGTAAGCCCGACAAAACAGGTGGGGACCTACGTTTCACCCAAAGAGTGGAATGATATTATCGCGGCTCCAGACGTGACCGTGATTGATACGCGCAACGCCTATGAAGTGGGTATGGGCACCTTTCAGGGCGCTATCGATCCCAAAACAGACGTCTTCAATGAATTTCCTGATTATGTAAAGCAGCACTTAGACCCTGGAACAAACAAGAAAGTTGCCATGTTTTGCACCGGTGGCATCCGCTGCGAAAAGGCGTCTTCTTTTATGCTCAGCCAAGGCTTTGAATCGGTGTATCACCTGAAAGGGGGCATCTTAAAATATCTCGAAGAAGTCCCTGAAGAAGAGAGCTTGTGGGAAGGTGAATGCTTTGTCTTCGATGAGCGGGTGGCCATTAAGCATCGGCTTGAGCCGGGGACCTATGCGATGTGCTATGCCTGCGGCCACCCCATCTCAGCAGCTGACCAGGCGCAAGAGAGCTATGAAAGTGAGGTCTCTTGCCCGCACTGCATTGAGCAGCTCACGGCGGAGAGACGTGAGTATTTGCGTGAGCGCAAGCGTCAGCGACGCCTGCAGCGCCAGGCGCTTAGGTCCGATAGCGACCGTTAAAGACCTGCTGCAGCCAGATTTCAAAGGTTAAAATTTGGCCGAGCTTGTCGAACCGGTCCGCCTCTCCAGAGAGATGGGTCTGCCAGTGCTGTTTTACCTTCTCTTCGCAAATGTAGGCTGGGTAGAGCGCTTCAGGATTGAGCAAAATCTCTTCTACGAAGCTGCGGGCGGGCTCTTCCCGTAGCCAAGCATTGTAGTCGTAAAAGTCTCCTTTGGGCTTGGCGGGATCCCATTCTGGAAAAGAGAAGCCTTTGCTTCTGACAACGCGCTTGATTTTGTTGTGCACACGATAGGCAAACTGTTCAAGGGCTTTCTTTGTTTTCCTGGCGGGACCTGAGGGGCTGATGGGCGCGCCTGTGCCTTGCCGAGGAATGGTCTCAAAGAATTTTGGAAACTTTGCCAACAACATCTTTGAGTACAGATAGTTGTTGTGCTTTAGCTCGTTGGGGACGGCGTATAAAAACTCTTGAAAATCGTTGTCGAGAAAGGGCATGCGGCACTCTATGCCGTAGGTGGCGCTGACCTTGATGTCTTTGAGAAGAAAAGACCGGATTCTGCTGTCGATGTAGAGGACGTGAGGGGAAGCGCTGAGCTCTTTGTAGTAGGCTTTGAAGCGATCAAGCACGGACTTCTCATGTGCTTCTGAGTCGGCAAAATTGATCAGGTTTAGCCGCTTGAGAATGTAGTAGTCTAGCTGCTGATTATCAAAGAGATGATCGCCGCCAACGAAGCCATCGCCACCTGCGCCGTGGAGAATGCAGGAGAACAAATGATTGTCTTTTACCTTGTCTAGGGCGGCGGTAAACTGCATATGAATAAGGCTGCAGGATCCGTCTGTTTCCCAAACTTTGGCGATGCGAGAGTTTAGCCAGTTCTCTGCATTTATTTCAACAGCGTGAAAGTTGGCTCCTTTTACCTTGGCAACCCGCTTGGCAATCCGAATATCTTCGCAGCCTTTTTTGCCGTAGGTGATGGCTTCAATTTTTGGTCCATGGTTAGGCATCGCCGCGATGATGGCCCGCGAATCTAGTCCGCCGCTGAGCGTGAGCCCAGTCTTTTCGCCTTGAAGGCTGCGATTTTCTACCGCCTTTCTGAAGAGACTGCCCAAATATTCGGCGATTTCGTCTTCTTTTAGTCCTTCTGGAAGCGGCCTGATTTGGTCCCACCACCAGTAGCGATCGCGCTGAACATGCTGTGTGGTTTTCGGCTCATTACTTTCTGCTACGAGGTCCCAAGTGAGTACCGTTGCCGCAGGCAGCAGCTCTACCCCCTCAAACCAAGTGCGATCGCCTATCAAATACCGCAGTCCAAAGAAGTCTTCTACCGCTAGCGGGTCGATAGTGGGCTCAAATTCTGGCAGCTCCAAAAAGCTTTTAAGCTCCGAACTCCAGGCCAGTTCTCCATTGTGCACCGTCCAGTACAGCGGCCTCAGCCCATAGCGATCGCTGACCAAGTGAATTTTACGATGGCTTGGGTCGTATACGACTGCTGAAAATATGCCGTCGATAACCTTTAAGAAAGAGAAATCTCCTCGCAAATCGTACAGCGCTGCTAGAATTTCGGGGTCGCTTAGCGATTGCTCTACATCTGGAACTTGCAGAATGTTTTGTAGAAAAGATCGATTCGTAAATTCACCGTCTAGCCAAACCTGACTATTGCCAGATTTTGCAGGTTGCGGCCCAGGGTTGAAAACGTTTATGTGTATTCGAGAACCACAAATTGAGCTGTCTTGAAAGAGAGTATCTTGAGAGAACGTCTCATCGTAGGAGAGAACTCGCTGCATCTGTTCAATTGTTTTGGCAGCACAGTCTTGGGTGAGATGCTGTTTTGAGAAACCAAATAGACCAGGCATGGGTATTCTCCAAAAAACATAGGCATGATTCTCTGTGAACAGCGCTTGTTTAAGCGTGCTCGAAGAAAATGAATTGAGCTGATATAGGTTACCCAGAACCCCTTAGCTAATCTTGTGTAAGATGACCAACAATGATTCGTTATCTATCTGTTCACTTGTTCTGCTGATGGCTGAATGTAAGGACGTGAGGCAACCGCTCGCAGTTGGCGTGCAGGATGCGTTTATGGTCGTTTGTGTGCCAGCAGCAATCCATCCCCAATGGGAACAAGACTCATGGTGACTCTCGCATCGTCACGCACTTTTTGGTTTAGGTGGCGGATGTGTTGTGTGCGGGCATCTTGCACGGCGGGGTCGGCGACGCGCCCGTACCAGAGCGTATTGTCTATGGCGATCAGGCCACCAGGACGAACGAGCTGAAGTGATTTTTCGTAGTACTGCTCGTAGTTGCGTTTGTCGGCATCGATGAAGGAGAAGTCGTAGGTTTCGGCTTCTCCATTGGCTAAGAGGGCATCTAGGGTGTCTAGGGCGGGTGCAATGCGGAGGTCTATTTTGTGGATGATATTGGCTTTTTGCCAGTAGGGGCGGGCGATCGCACAGTCTTTTTCACTGATGTCGCAGGCGACGATGCGGCCATCTTCAGGGAGTGCGATCGCAACTGCCAGGGTGCTGTATCCGGTAAAGACGCCAATCTCCAGCGTTTTCTTGGCGCCGATGAGCTGCACTAGCAAGGCCATAAATTGGCCCTGCTCAGGCGAAATCTGCATTCTTGCCTGAGGGTGCTCTGCGGTGCGAGCTCTTAGCTCAGCCTGTATCGGTAGTTCGCGTAGCGTAGAAGATAATAGGTAGCCGTAGAGCTGATCGCTTAGGCCGATAGATTGGTTAGACATATAGGCGCTATTCTAACGGCTTGCGGCCATCAGGCGGCGCACATGACGCGGCGCATGGTTTTCATATTGCCGGGCAGGTCGTGGCGAATGGCCTGCTCTATCAAAAAGCTTGGCACTGGCACCAGAGGAGTTGCCTTCACAGAGTAGGTGAGCAGCGTGCCTGTGCCGTAGTCTTCTAGGGTAAGGTCTGCGGCGAAGTCTGAAAATGTGCCGCGCTCAAATCGGAACTGAATCTTTTGGTGCAGGGTTTCAATCACCTGCAGGTAAATTTCTACCTGCGCTGAAAACATCATGAATGCTTTGCGGGCGACTTGATAGAGGCGGCGGGTCGC
>JBCBKQ010000380.1:0-4278 GCA_038521595.1 Cyanobacteria bacterium J06627_28
CCTGCAAACCGTCCAAAATATGCAGGTTGGCATCTACATCTGGCAGCTAAAAGACCCTGACGATGCCAAAAGCCTCACGCTAGTAGCAACCAACCCAGCCGCTAGCCAGCTTACCGGCGTACCTGCAGAGCCCATCCTCGGGCAGAAAATACTCAAAGCCTTCCCAGCCCTCGCCGAGACAGGAATCCCAGAAATATATGCAGGCGTTGTGCGCAACGGCAAAGCCCACGACCTAGGAGAAGTTCCCTACAGAGACAGCCGCATTGAAGAGAGCATATTTCGGGTAAAGGCTTTCCCCCTAGAAAGCAGCTATGTTGGCGTTTCCTTTGAAAACATCACAGCGCGTAAACAAGCAGAGGCACAACGGCTAGAGCAGGCCGCGCAGCTCAAAATGCTCTTTGACCAGGCAGCGGTCGGCATGGCCCGGCTCTCTCCAGACGGCCATTGGACCCAGGTCAACCAAAAGCTCTGCGACATGCTGAAGTACACCATGCCCGCCCTGCTAGAAAAAACCTTTGCTGAAGTCACCCATCCCGACGACCTCGCAGCAGACAGCCGCTACTATCAGCGGTTACGGAATGGAGAGTGCTCGCGGCTCAACTTCGAAAAACGCTACCTTGCACAGGATGGTGAAGTCGTTTGGGCAGATGTTAGCGTCTCTACCTCGCGAGATTATCAGTCGGGCGAACTGATCGACTTTATTGCCACCATTCAAGACATCACCCGGCGTGTGAAGAGTCGAGCAGAGCTAGAGCAGCAGAAAGACGAACTGCTCTCTGTGAATCTGATACTCACGCAGACAATGGCCCTCCTGGAGCAGCGCAACCAAGAGCTAGACCAGTTTGCCTACGTGACTTCTCACGATTTGAAGGCGCCTTTGCGTGCGATCGCAAACCTAGCCACTTGGATAGAGGAAGACATCGGCAGCACCCTAGCGCCAGAAAACCAAGAGCAATTTACACTGCTGAAGAACCGCGTTCATCGCATGGATGGATTGATTAATGGCCTCCTAGAATATTCACGGGTTGGCCGCGTCCACCAAAGCTACGAGCAGGTAGATGTCGATACGCTGCTCAAAGAGATCGTAGATGCGCTACCTCGCCCAGACACATTCACGATTAAGATCAATTCCCAAATGCCCACTTTCCCAGCGAAAAAAGTGCCCCTTAGCCAAGTATTTTCCAATCTAATTGGGAATGCCATCAAGCATCACCACCGAACGGATGGCAGCGTCATTGTTTCTGTGCAGGACACTGGCGAATTTTATGAGTTTGCGATCGCTGACGATGGTCCTGGCATTGATGTAGCCTACCACGACAAGATATTTACCATTTTTCAAACGCTAAAAGCCCGCGACGAGTTAGAAAGCACCGGCATAGGGCTATCGATTGTAAAAAAAGTGCTGACAGCAGAAGGAGGGGAAATCACCATCGAATCAGCGCCCAACGAAGGCACGACTTTTCGCTTTACATGGCCAAAAGAGCCAACCAAGCTGACCAACGCTAGCTAGCGATTGCTTTATTACAAAAAAGACACAAACAGTTTCAATTTCAACGGAAAATTTACGCCTGAAAAGTAATGTCAACATCTGTGGCCATCACAAACATACTACTCGTTGAAGATGACAAAGTAGACGTCATGAACGTTCAACGCTCGTTCAAAAAAGCCAAAATATCCAATCCGCTATTCGTCGCAGAAAACGGGCTAGAAGCCTTAGCCATCCTGCGAAATCAATCTGACACAGTGCACATGCCGAGCCAAAGGCGACTGGTACTACTCGACCTCAACATGCCCAAGATGGGCGGCATAGAATTCCTGACACAACTCCGAGCAGATCCCGACCTAAAGGCCACCCCGGTCATCGTGCTCACCACTTCAGACCAAGAAAAAGACCGCGTCGAAGCCTACAACCTCAACGTTGCAGGCTACATTCTCAAACCGGTTACCTTCATAAGCTTCGCCGAGATCATGTCTGCCCTAAATCACTATTGGACACTGTGCGAGATGCCATAGAAAAGGCGATAGTCATTGACTTTTTCTTCGGAAACGATCTTTTTTGTAAAAAAATTGACATAGATAAAACGCTATATAAAAACCATAAAGCAGGCAATATGTAAGCATTCGATCCGGTCAAAAAGTAGAAAAAACTCTCTCTATGGGGTCTGTCTTACCAGATTTCGTAAAGTTACTCTGTACACATACCTTGTGTAGTATTTAAGCTTAGTCGGCGTTTCTTCAGGTCATCATGCATTGCTCTGGTATCGCACGCTGTGAATCATTCGCTCGCCATGAGGTTCAGATCTCTTGATATGGTGGCATCCCTTCACAACTCCCCCGTTCTTGCGAGCTCCTATCTTAGGAGGCTTGATTCCTTGAAAAATGTCTTGCGTGTTCTCATCATCGACGACGATGAGGTTGACAGAATGGCGCTACAGCGTGCGCTAAAGCGAACAAGTTTCAATGCAGCCTTTTCAGAAGCTGTAGACGCTAATGGTGCGCTTGACCTGATGAATAGCCAGAGCTACGACCTTATCTTTTTAGACTACAATCTACCTGGCAAAAACGGACTGGAGCTAACCTTAGATATCCGTAGTCGGGGCGTACAGGTCCCGATTATTGTACTCACTGGCCAGGGTGATGAGCAGACCGCCGTAGAGCTGATGAAGGCAGGCGCCTCAGACTATTTGCCCAAAAACAAGCTTTCTCCAAGCGTGCTTTCTCGCCAAATGCGCAGCGCAATAAAGGTATACAAAGCGGAGAGGCTGGCTGAGAAAGTAGATAGGGAGCTGCGAGAAAAAAATATTATCCTTGAGAAGAAGAACCGAGAGCTGGAACAGCAGCGGCAGTACATCTACCGGCAAAATCTCAAGCTTCAAGAAGTCTCGCGGCTCAAATCAGAATTTCTGGCGATGATGTCCCATGAGCTGCGAACGCCGCTTAACGCCATCATTGGCTTTTCACAAATCTTGCTGAGAAAGTCGAAAGGGCCGCTTGGCGAATCCCAAAGGAACATGCTCGCGCGCGTCTTGGCCAATGGGCAAAACTTGCTAGAACTGATTAACGACATTTTAGCCCTCTCAAAAATCGAGGCCGGTCGGCTAGATATAAAGCCTACTCACATGGATTTGGCTCAGCTCGTTCGGCAAACTAGCGAAGAGCTGAGATCTCTCGCCACTCAAAAATCGCTGTTGTTGAAAGTCGACATTGAGCTAGAAGATTCCAATATTGTCAATGACCCTGTCAGACTGCGACAGATACTGGTAAACCTGCTTTCCAATGCAATTAAGTTCACGAGTGAGGGATCTGTTCATGTTCAAGTATCTGACCAGACCTCGACTAGCGGAAATGATCGTGAAATTATCCTACTGGTAGCTGATACGGGCTGCGGGATGACGCCTGACGAGCAAAGGCATATCTTTGACCCATTCCACCAGGCTGATCGAGAAGTGAATCGAAAGCATGCAGGAACAGGGCTAGGTCTAGCTATTACCCATTCCTTGGTGCAGATGATGAACGGTAGCATTTCTTTTGAGAGCGAACCGGGCACAGGAACAACATTTCACATAAGGCTACCTGCCAAAATTTATCAAGAAACAGCAGATATCACATTAAGTGAATAATTCCACATCTTTCTATTCCCATAGTTAGAAACACGGCTAGGAGCAAAGTGCTACTCTCGATGTACACGTAAGACTATGCAGGACATATGTTCTTGCAGCAGCAGAAGGATACCTTCCCATAATAATTTGGCTAAAAGCGTCGATACCTCAAGGAAAAAGAGCGCTTAAGAAGAACGCTCTCTTTATCTCAGGCGACCTATTTACCCTTTACTAAATCTCTCAGTATTAAGCTATCGCGCTGTGGCACAAACCTCTGTAAAAATATTAGCCGTTGATGACATCCCCGATAATCTGCTCATTCTTGAGTCTATTTTGGGAGAGGTCGATGAATATCACGTCACTTGCATAGAAGATGGCAGCTCAGCTATCGAACATGTTTTAGAGAGCCCTCCCGATTTAATTTTGTTGGATGTAATGATGCCAGGCCTTGATGGCTACGAAGTCACCCGTCGCATTCGCAACAACAACAAACTTCCCTACATTCCCATTTTGCTAGTAACGGCCCACGACCAGTCCAGCCTGAGCGAAGGGCTAGATGCCGGGGCCGATGACTTTATTCGCAAGCCGTTCGACATCAATGAACTGATGGCCAGGGTGCGATCGCTCCTCCGGCTAAAGCACAGCATGGACGAGCAGTCTGCGATGATTCGCCAGCGAG
>JBCBKQ010000381.1:0-4275 GCA_038521595.1 Cyanobacteria bacterium J06627_28
ACGCACTAAAGATCACGCGCTAAAGTACTTCGCTGCCCCGTGATACGCCACAATTGCCGTCGTAGACTGCTCCGGATACAGCTGCTCACTCTCAGCCAAAGCAGCTAGATTTGCTAGAGGTGGAGAAGATTGGGATGCATATGGATGAGAGTGAGCAGCTGTATCCGGAGCAGTCTACGACGGCAATTGTGGCGTATCACGGGGCAGCGAAGTACTTTAGCGCGTGATCTTTAGTGCGTGACCTGTAGCGCGTGATCTTTAGCGCGTGACAGAGCAAAGCGCGGAAAGCTAGATTTCGGGCGATGCCTTTTGGTGGCTGAGTGCAGTTGACTATTACCAGCCGGATTCGGATTGGTCGTGAACGTATTGTGCGATCGCACTAATCTCTTGTGCACTCAATCGATCTCCATAAGCCGACATAATGCCTTTGCCGTTGGTAATGACCTGTGCGATCGCACTCACCTCCCCATAGCCATTGCGTTCCATGGCTCTTTTCTTCAGATTCTTACCCCGGCGAATAACGTTACCACCGTTGACGTGGCAGCCTGCGCAGTTGAGTTCAAAAAGGGTCTCGGGCGTTGTCGCCAGTTGAGAGTTGTCTGCTGCAGGGAGGGCCTGGCTGATGAGCGGGACTGCCATAGCACTGTGAGCCGTGAGCGGGCCGAGGGAGAGTGCAATGACCATCAGCAAAATGGCGAGAGCGCAATGACATCGGCGCAGCACAGATAAAACCATCGTCGTAGCCTTTTGAGCAGTATGTAGTAGCAGTGTAGGAACTGCTGAGCGCGATTTGATGCCGCTGCATTAAATCGCCAGAAAAAATTAATGCTTATTTTAGAATCAGCGCCTTGACAGGTGCTGATGTGATAGTTTGGTACATATGATAAGCATTGTTTAGAAGTGTCAATTTTTGTAAATGCATTAAAAAGTTGAGCGGTCGTTCTATGGATGACGCTTATGTGCTTTCACTTTTGAGATGTTATTTTCGCGATTGAGTTTTTAGGCAAGCGAGACCGAACAACTTTAACAACCCGTTCACTGCTGACTGACCCGTCTGGCGTGGATTTAACATTAACACCCAACTAATAATCCTTTTGTCTGCACAGTTTCTCATTGGAGTTTTCGTTCCCACTGAGTCCTTGTCTGAGCCCTTGCATCAGCTACTTACTCAGAAGCGCTTTGTTGTGAGCTGGAGCCGATCCGCCTCAGAATTTACCGATTGGGTGGTGAGCAATCGCCATCGTATCGATTGTTTGATTGTGGAGCTGACTTCGGACATTGTGGAGGCGTTTGGTCGGTTAAAGCAGCGGGATATTTTATTGCCGACGCTTGCAGTGGCCTCTACGGGTGGCTCAGTTGGCATTGAGGTGCTGTGCGAGGGGTACCACGACGCTGTGACTGCTCTAGACGTGCAGGATTTATCAGGTGTAGACGGTGCGGTTCGTTTGGCTGTTGAGCAGTATTTGGAGCTGCCGGCTGCGGGTAAGGTGGGTGAATTATTGGTGTCTGAGCTGGGGGGGAGCGATCGCGACAAGCGCTTGTTTTTACTGAGTTTGCAGCAGCAGCGCTTAGCTGAAAAGCTAAAAGAACGCCTGGGCTATGTGGGCGTCTACTACAAGCGCAATCCACAGAACTTTTTGCGGCAGATGAGCGTAGCAGAGCGCCAAGAATTTCTAGATAAGCTGCGTCAAGATTATCGGCACATCATTCTCAACTACTTTGCGAATGACAGTGCCATCAACCAGAAAATTGACGACTTTGTCAACGTGGCCTTTTTTGCCGACATGTCTGTGCCCAAAATTGTCGAAATTCATATGGAACTCATCGATGATTTTTCTAAACAGCTACAGCTAGAAGGTCGCAATGAAGAGATTTTGACTGACTATCGCCTGACCTTAATTGATGTGATTGCTCACCTGTGCGAGATGTATCGCCGCTCTGTGCCTAGGAGCTAGAGGCCGCTGATGCAGAAGGTAGAAACAAGAGCAACTGCCCGCAATCCCTGACCGATGAAGACTAGATAAAGACGAAAATTTTGATTTCCTTACTGACCCATGGCCCTTTGCCTGTTTGGCTCTGCCAGACGATGGCTCATTTATTTCTTTTCGTAATCCTATGAGCGCCTCAAAGAAAACCTACATCCTGAAGCTGTACGTTGCTGGAAATACGCCAAGCTCTACAAAAGCGCTGAAAACACTCAACACGATTTTGGAAGAGGAGTTTCAGGGCGTATACGCACTTAAGGTTATTGACGTGCTAAAAAATCCACAGCTGGCCGAGGAGGACAAAATTTTGGCGACGCCCACGCTGTCTAAAATTTTGCCGCCTCCCGTGCGCAAAATTATTGGCGATTTGTCAGATCGTGAAAGGGTTCTGATTGGTCTCGATCTTCTCTATGATGAGTTAAAAGAAGGCGGGCCTTTTGATTAATTTAAGAATTTGCTTGAGGTCTAAGTCCTGATTTTAAGCTGGTAGCTTTTGTAGAACGCTTTCAATTTCTATTTTAACAAGCAGTTATGAGTAAACCTTCACCGTCCGCTGAGAGTCAGGCGAAAACTCGGGCTAAAGGGGTGCAGAAAATTCGCACCATGATCGAGGGGTTTGACGACATAAGCCATGGCGGCCTACCAGTCGGGCGCTCTACCCTTGTCAGCGGTACCTCTGGTACGGGTAAAACGCTGCTTGCCGTTCAATTTTTGTATCACGGTCTAACGTATTTTGATGAGCCTGGGGTGTTTGTCACCTTCGAAGAATCTCCAGCCGATATCATTACCAATGCCTACAGCTTTGGCTGGGATTTGCAGGCGCTGATTGACAGTGGCAAATTATTCATCCTAGATGCTTGCCCCGACCCGGAAGGCCAAGAAGTGGTCGGCAGCTTTGATCTTTCTGCTTTGATTGAGCGAATTCAGTATGCAATTCGCAAATATAAGGCCAAGCGCGTTTCGATTGATTCGGTGACTGCCATTTTTCATCAGTACGATGCGGCTGAAGTGGTGCGCCGAGAAATTTTCCGCTTGCTGGCTCGCCTCAAGCAGATGGGCGTGACGACGATGATGACGACAGAGCGTGTTGATGAGTATGGCCCAGTTGCCCGCTTTGGCGTGGAAGAGTTTGTGTCGGACAATGTGGTGATTGTGCGCAACGCCCTAGAAGGTGAGCGCAGGCGACGGACACTGGAAATCTTGAAGCTGCGCGGGACGACCCATATGAAAGGCGAGTATCCCTTTACGATTACAGACCATGGCGTTAGCATTTTTCCACTGGGTGCCATGCGTCTGACTCAGCGCTCTTCAAACGTGCGGGTCTCGTCTGGTGTGGAGGCCCTCGACAAAATGTGCGGCGGTGGCTTTTTCAAAGACTCTATTATTTTGGCAACGGGTGCGACGGGTACGGGCAAGACGCTGCTGGTGAGCAACTTTTTGGCCAATGCCTGTGAAAACGGCGAGCGCTCTATTTTGTTTGCCTATGAGGAATCCAGGTCGCAGCTCTCTCGAAATGCCTCTTCGTGGGGCATTGATTTTGAAGAGCTAGAGCAAAAGGGATTGCTCAAAATCATTTGTGCCTATCCTGAGTCGGCAGGTTTAGAAGATCACCTACAAATCATCAAGTCACAGATTGCGGAGTTTAAGCCGTCTCGCATTGCGATTGATTCGCTTTCAGCGCTAGATCGCGGGGTGAGTAATAATGCCTTTCGTCAGTTTGTGATTGGTGTGACGGGCTTTGCCAAGCAGGAAGAGATTACGGGCTTTTTTACCAATACGACTGAGCAGTTTATGGGGTCTCACTCCATTACGGACTCGCATATTTCTACTATTACAGACACGATTTTGATGCTGCAATATGTGGAAGTGCGCGGTGAAATGTCTAGGGCAATTAATGTATTTAAAATGCGCGGCTCCTGGCATGACAAGGCGATTCGTGAATACACCATTGATAAGGGTGGCCCACAGATTCAGGAGTCATTCCGCAATTTGGAAGGCATTATCAGCGGTTCGCCAAGGCGCGTCACTTCGACTGAGAAAACCGAGCTATCGAGAATCGTTCAGGGCGTACGCGGAGGCGACGACGACGATTAGTCTTTTGCTTTTGTGAATCTGCTTTTGTGAATCTGCTTCTGTCAATCTGCTTCTGTGAATCTGCTTTTGTTAGATTTTTTGACCAACGATTTTTTAGCCGACACAGTGCTAAAGAAATAGGTCTAACAGAATAGAGTGAACGAACATGGAGGGATTCGAACCCCCGACCCTCAGAACCGGAATCTGATGCTCTATC
>JBCBKQ010000382.1:0-4233 GCA_038521595.1 Cyanobacteria bacterium J06627_28
GCATTGCTTTCGTCGGCATCAGTCAACAAAGAAGCCAGCTCCTGCTCAGAGATAGCATCTAACTGATGTATCCCAAAGTGACGAAAGCAATGCCCACGCCCTAAGAAATAGTGCGCTGATTGCTGAGCTAAAGCGCCGGATTATTCGGTTGGCCGGGGCTCAGCTGGGTGATGTTTTTGTCGATATGGCTGCAGATGTCATTGATGAACAAGATGCCGCAGCGACATCGCTGTTGGTTGAAGGGCGTCGACTACATGGCATCCGCTATCAGGGTGAGATCTATAGACTAATTGAGGACTTTGCGCCCTGCCATCGACTGCGTGCCTATTGTCTTGCTCAGACTTTGAGTGAGCAATCGACGGCCCATATTATTACGCGATCGCACCAGCGATTTGCTGTATGGGTAAACGTCAAGGCATTGCCCACACGCCGATTATCCATTTGATGATCAACCCATGCAGCGGCTCGCTAGAAAAGCGTGCTAAATAGGTTCAGGCAAGCCAGGTTTGGGTTCGTGGGTTTCAGTAGGCAGGGGACATTTGCTTCAGTTTTGTCTTAGTGGGGATTTGTTTAGCGTTTAGAAACTGACGCTCAGTGAAATTGCTGAGATTTCAGACGTTTAAGTTACTAAAGCAGGCGCTTTATATTGCATGGGTCACTTTACGGCCAATCTTGTTATCTTTTCGAAAGATAACAAGCAATTTTTTTGATGTGAATATCGGTACCATATAACCGAGAATTATCTCAACGTATGGTAACGATACTCAAACAAAAAAAATGACGGAAGCAGAAGCCTTAGAAGCCGTTAGAAAAGCGATTTCACCCGAATCTTTGAGCTACGTGCAAGAAGTGGTGTTTCGACAATCGTGGGAAGGTCAGCTCTACCCAGAGATTGCAAAATCGGTTGGCTATCATCCGGAGTACATTCGCGATGTCGGTGCCCAGCTTTGGCGTTCTTTGTCTGATTCTATTGGCCAAAAAGTCACTAAGAAAAACGTTCGTTTTGTGTTGAACCAGGTCTCGAATGGCTCAGCACCATCCGAGCTCCCCTCAGTCCGTTTGGAAGACGTTCATTCTCCGGTGGCTGATTTGTTGAGTACAGAGGCGACAACCGCACAAATTGCCTTTCCCAGCGTTGGGCTTGCGGTTCAATCGGCATTTTATATGATTCGCCCGCCTGCCGAAGAGCAGGCTTTTGGTGAGCTAAATCGTCCGGGTGGGTTGCTGAGGATTAAATCGCCCAGTAATACCGGCAAAACATCTTTACTCTTGCGTGCGCTTGCCTATGCTCGCGGTCAGGGCGCACGTACCGTACTAATCAATATTCAAGAAGCAGATACGGCTATTTTGGATGATTTAGGCCGGTTTTTGCGATGGTTTTGCCGTAACGTTGCGCAGCAGCTAGGCATCGAAAATAAGCTGGATGATTTTTGGGATGACGAAATCGGCCACAAGGTTAGCTGCAAAATATACTTTAGGGAATATTTGCTCTCTAAGCTGCCTGGCCCTGTTGTGTTGGCCTTAGACGAAGTTGATCAGCTGTTTGATCATCCTGAGCTGGTGCAAGAATTTTTGCCAATGCTCAGGGCCTGGCACGAAGAAGCCATGGAGCTAAAGGTGTGGCAAAAGCTCAGAATGGTGCTTTCTTACAGCACAGAGGTGTATGTCCCCCTCAAAATTTCTCAGTCTCCTTTTAACATTGGTCTCTCTGTGCAGCTGCCAGATCTCACCTTAGATCAGGTCAAAATGCTGGCCCATCGGTATGATTTGCCCGTCGAAAAAGGGGTAGATGCCGAGCGATTGGGTGCGCTCTATACGCTGGTAGATGGTCATCCTTATCTTATTCAGCTGGCTTTGTACTGGCTGTCGGAGCGAGATGGTACGCTCGCGAGTTTGCTAGAAGATGCTCATACGCAGTCGGGTATCTATAGCAGTCACCTCCGCCGACTTTTAGAAATCCTTCAAAAGCAGCCACCTTTGAAGGCCGCTTTTGCTGAAATCTTGGTAAATCCGACGGAGGGTGCGCAGGTAGATACGCTCATGGCCCATCAGCTAGAGCGGATGGGATTAGTGCGCTTATCGGGCAATACCGCTATAGTCAGTAGTGCACTGTACTGTAAGTATTTTCAGCCGCTGCTGCAAGATAGCTAGCGCTAACTAATGTGAGCTAGTCGTTTGAGACGGTAAGGCTGCTAGTTTGTCTGTGGTCATTTCTACTCCTGCCGCTCAGAGTTCTTCCTCTGCTCTCCATTATCAGGTGGGCGGTAGCCTGCGGAAAAATTCTAATACCTACATCCAGCGCCGGGCCGACGACGCCCTTTATAAAACGCTACTAGGCGGTGAATATTGCTATCTGTTTAATGCTAGGCAGATGGGAAAATCTAGCCTGCGCGTACGGATGCAGCAGCGGCTAACGGAAATCGGTAAGCGATGTGCCTCTGTCGATATGACCAGCATTGGCAGCGAGCAGGTGACGCCGCTGCAGTGGTACAAGGGGCTGATGGTTGATTTGCTCAGTAAGTTTGAGCTGACTGGGCAGGTTGATTTTAAGCAGTGGTGGAGTAGCAAGTCAGAGCTGTCGATGGTGCAGCGGCTGCGACTGTTTATTGAAGAGATTTTATTGCGATCGCGCCCCGATGAAGACCTTTATATCTTTGTCGATGAGATTGACAGTGCTTTGGCGCTAAATTTTCCGATTGATGATTTCTTTGCGCTTATCCGCTTTTGCTACAACCAGCGTTCTGAAAATCCGGCTTACCAGCGACTCACCTGGTCACTGTTTGGGGTGGTCATGCCCTCAGAGCTGATTCGCGACAGTCGCCGAACGCCCTTCAACGTCGGACGGGCCATTGAGCTGAAGGGTTTGGTCTTTGAGGATGCTCAGGTCCTAGCCGAAGGGCTGGCTGGCTATGAGTACGATCCTCTGTTGCTGTTAAAAGAAATATTGGCCTGGACAAACGGGCAGCCGTTTTTAACCCAGAAGCTTTGTCAGCTGACGGCAGAAGCCTTGGCCAAGCTCCCTTCAAAATCGATCTCTGATCACGCTCAGACTGCACAGAACAGCAAAGACAATGAAAGCTCAGAGGCTCAGGAGACTGATGAGTGCACTGTAGATGAATGCACTGTAGATGATTGCACCGTAATAGATGTAGTCACCGAGACGCTGTCTGCATCTGCTGCCGCCGATGGCTCTACAAAAGCCCGTGCGCTAGTGGACTCGGTTGTCTACACCCGCATTATTGACCATTGGGAAAGTCAGGATGACCCTGAGCATTTAAGAACGATTCGCGATCGCATTCTTCGACAGGAGCTGCAAGCCCCTCGTCTGCTGGGCATTTATCAAACTATTTTGGCCTCGAACATCCCGCTGTGTGAGATTTCTATTGCGGCCAACCAGCAAGATGCCAACCGACAAACCGAAGAAGAGCGACGCCTCACCTATGACGATAGTCCAGAGCATTTAGAGCTGTTACTTTCTGGCGTGATTGGTCTGTATCAGGGGCGTTTAGCGGTTAAGAATCGGATTTATGAAACGATCTTTGATCTGGCCTGGGTGAGCGAGCAGCTGGCTAGCCTGAGGCCCTATGCCAAGCAGCTATTGGCTTGGGTTGCCTCTGATCGAACAGATGAGTCTAGGCTGCTGCGGGGTAAAGCACTCAAGGATGCTCAGGCTTGGAGCCAGGAACGTAGCGTTGGCGAAGTAGATCACGACTTTTTGATGGCGAGCGAGCGCTATGACCGGCGCGTAGTACAGCAGTCTATGAAGTTCGCTCGGCTAAAAGAGATCGAAAAGCGACTGGTACTAGAGCGCCGAGTTCGTCGGCGTCAGCGGGTTTGGATTGGTTCTTTGAGTAGTGCGCTGGCGTTTGTGGTGGTGCTGAGCGGGATTGCTTGGTGGCAATCCCAGCGGGCGCAGCAATCACAGCTCAAGGCTATGATCACCTCGGCAGAGGCGCTTTATTCTTCTGACCAGCGCCTAGATGCGTTGCTGCAGTCCGTTAAGGCCGAGCGAGTTTTTGATAAAAACTGGCAGTCTAATGGCGACTCCGTGCTAAGTCAGCGACTGACTGCTATTTTGCGTACCGCAGCGGTCAGTGTGGTGGAGCGCAATCGTCTGATACTAGAGGACAGTAACTTTTGGGATGTGGATATCCATCACTCAGGTGACTATCTGGCGACAGCTAGCGCCGACTATAAGGTGCGTTTGTGGTCGGCGACGGGCGAGCAGCTGGC
>JBCBKQ010000383.1:0-4214 GCA_038521595.1 Cyanobacteria bacterium J06627_28
GCTAAATCTGCTGTATGAATTCCACCCTGGCATTACTGACACCGCTCTGAAGATAACTCAGGACAGAGGATATGCTGAGGTGTTTCAGTACATCAAGGAATTTTGGATTTCAGGAACGTTAGCACTGGTCTTTTTCAGAACTCGTTCGCTTCTATTTTTAGGTTGGAGTGCTTTATTCTTCTATTTGCTGCTAGATGATTCGCTCAGGATTCATGAAAACTGGAGCAAAGCACCTTACTTTCCCTCTTTATTTGGATTAGGTTCAAACGCCTCTGGAGAGCTGCTTATATCTTTGGGAATTGGATTATTTTTTCTTCTGTGGATTGCGGCAGCTTATAGAAAAACAAGGGATGCTTCTAGTAAAGCTGTGTCTAAATCTTTGACTTGGATGCTCTTTTTGCTAGGGTTTGTAGGCATTTTTATCGATGCCTTACACATTCTTGTGCAAGTTCCTCTCTTAGATCCTATCTTGACAGTTATAGAAGACGGAGGGGAAATGATAGTAATGTCGCTCATTCTCTCTTTTGTTTTGCTATTGCCACAGCAAATTAGACGCATTTGTAAGCCATCTATTTGAAACTAGCGTTCGCACCAGTTGACTATGAGTCGACTATACGCTGGCTCTGATGCTGACAGTTCTTTCTAGGGCTTTTTCTAATACTTGGCGATCGCACATAGCAGCCCAAACCCCTATTTCTAGGGCACCTTTTCCTGAGACCGTCATCGTTATATCTTCCTCAGATACCTGACAGTCAACCTTTTCCACCGACTGATCCTTTGTTCTATCTAGGCCCACCGCAATCCGCAACAGGCCCGCCAACACCCAAACAATGTTCTGTTGTTCTTTAGAGAGTCGGTCAAATTTCTTGTGCTTTGGCTTTGGATATGACTTGCGATGGTATCGCACTACCTGGGAAACCAATAGCATTTCTTCGTCGGTAAACCCCCGAGGGTCTGTTCTTTTTAAGATGTAGCGAGAGCTTTTATGGTAGGCCTTGAGCGACAGATATTGACCAATATTATGTAAAAGTGCCGCGTACTTTAGGACGTCTTTTTCGAACGTACCGAGCTGGTGAATGACTTGAGTTTGATTAAAGAGCTGCCGGGCAAGCTCCGCAATATGAGCATTACTCTCCCAGTCAGCTCCATATTTATTGACGAGCTGAGCGGCTTTTCGTTCACGTAAGTTCAAGTCTACTGGAAACTGTTTAACGTCGTTACCATGGCGGGCGATATAGTCTAGAATCAATCCCTCTCGCAAGGAGGCATCACACAGCGTAATCTCTTTGACATCAGCCATTTTCAACAGCTTCACCAACAAAATGCCACCGAGATGAATCGCGTCTGTTCGTTTTTGGCTAATGCCCTCTATTTTTTCTCTCTTACTGGGCTTTAACTCGATTAATTGATCGGTTAGTTTTTCTAACGTTTTCAGCTGAACAACTTCAGCATTAACAGAGTGGAGTGAGGTATTGTTAGCCTCTGTGTAGGCCGCCTCTCCGAGGGTGCGAATAGTGCCAGAGGTACCGATGATGCGATCAAAGCCTTGCTCGCTCGCCTGCGATATCGCATCCTTAGCCAAAAACTCAATATGAGACTCCAGCACACCCCGTGCCTCTTCACCCACTGGCCCTTCACTCTCAAACATATCCAACAGGCGCAGCACGCCTAGCTTCAGGCTCGTGCCAAAAAGCACCTCTTCTCGGCTGCCCACAACGGCTTCTGTACTGCCGCCACCGATATCTAGCACTAAGGCTTTTTCATTTTCTTCGAGCGCGATCGCATTTCTCACCGCCAAAAAGATCAGCCTAGCCTCCTCTTTGCCCGAGATAATGCGCGGCCTAATCTTAGTCCGTTCGTACACCTCACGCAGGAAGGCTTCACCATTTTGGGCTTCGCGGGTGGCACTCGTTGCCGCCGTAATAATTTCATCGACGCCCAGCTGATCTGCCAGCTGGACATAGCGTTCAATGGTATCTAGACCCAGGTTGTAGGCATGGTCACTCAGCCGATTCGTCTTAAAAACGCCCACGCCTAGCTTGGCCATCTCCTTGACTCGGTCAACCACCTCAAAGTTTCGCCGATGCAGCACATCCACCACAATCATGTGAATGGAGTTAGTACCGATATCAATGGCCGCAAGTTTCATAGGCACTGAAGTTTGAAGAAGGGTTTGAAGAAGACTGAAGCATTAACCATTAGCCTAAAACGTCGGAGCAAAAGGCCGCCACATTACATAGCCTTGGCTAAATTCTGGCATCAGAATCCAGTATCTCAGTCTGCATCTCTTCACTGAGCGAGCCAGGTTTGCAGCTCCTTCAAAGACTCGAACCCCAACACTTCATCATTTAGCTCATCCAACTGAGAAAGCGATAGCTGAGAAATCGACAGGCAAATCGGTTCTGGCAACTCTCCAAACCTATTTTTCAGCAGGCGAATCGCAAATCTGGCACTGCCTTCCTGCTGGCCTTCTTGGCGACCCTCTTGGATAATGTCTTTATAAACTTGGGTTTCTTCTAGCGTGATGTTCAGCATGGCTTTTATTTCCTTGGAATTCAGCTGGTCAAATCTATAAGAAATAATGGTAAATACCATGTCTATGATGGCACGATTTTCGGGTGCTGTGGTCTCTTGCGTTGCTCGTTCAAGCAGGTATCTAGCATCGTCTGGTGCTTCACTTTCCTTCACAGTAGTAAGCAGCATCAATCCAGCCCAGATTGGCAGCTGTCGAATATCGCCTATCTCGTCGAGATAGATCCGCTCAACCTGATCCCCATTTAGCAAGCTTCTGTGGGGATGTAGGTTGCTCTGCTCTATATTTCGTGAGGGGTAAATGACGACAGTTTGCCAGTCGCTGAACCGCTCGCAATTGCGGTAAAAATAAAGCGATGTTTCAGCAAAAATGCGCTCGTAGAGCTTTGAGTCTTTTTGGAATTGGACTTCGCAGAAGAAAACAGTGCCCTTGGTGCTATCGGGCGGCAAAAAGATACCGTCTATCTCAAAGCGCGTTTCTTTGATAGAAACAGAGTCGAAGCAGTAAGCATCCGCATTAGCCGGTGGGTCTGAAATCAGACTGAATAAGATGGCAGGCGACTGCTGAAATATTTTGTAGAAGATGGAGTCTCTGCGCATGTACCAACGAAGTTTTAGTACATGCGATCTTATCAGATTGTGTGCGCTCATACGTCGCACACAGGCCATCAGCGCTAGTTCAGCGCTTTCTCAATGGCGGCTTTTAGGCCAGCATCATCTGGCGCGGCGCGGGGGCCAAATCGCTCAACGGTTTCGCCGTCGCGACTGACGAGAAATTTGCCAAAGTTCCAGTCGATATCGGGGCCCTCTCCGACTAAAAATTGATAGAGTGGGCTGCGATTTGCACCGTTCACGTCTTGCTTTTCGAGCAGGGTAAAGTCAACGTCATACTTGGACTGAGCAAAGTCTTTGATTTCTTCTGGGGTGCCGGGCTCTTGGCCGCCGAACTGGTTGCAGGGGACGCCAACAATGACAAGGCCTTTGTCACCGTATTCTTTGTCTAGGGCGACGAGGCCTTTGTATTGAGGGGTGAGGCCGCACTGGCTGGCGACGTTTACAAAGAGGACGACTTTGTTTGCGATCGCATCAGCAGAAAGCGGCGTGCCATCAAGCTTGGTCAAATTGGTCGGTAAAGACATGGAAAATACTCTGCGTTTTGTAACATCACCCATTATTCATTATTTTGATAGGGTTGGCCGGAGTTGTACGCTAGCCTACAGATCTGACAAGGGTGAGAAAGATGTCCCAGTTGCAATCTCCAAACGGCACACCAGATAACGCACCCCTGTCATCAGCGCGTTTGGCCCAGGCAACGTTAGAGTCTCTGACCTCACTGAGCTTTCGTCAAGAAAATCTACAGATCTATCTCGATGATATTGCCAGCAAAGTCTCTGCGCTAACGGCGATGGATTGGGCTGTGGTGACGCTTAATCTGGGCGAGCAAAGTAAGGTCGTCGCCAGTAGCATTGAGCTAGGCGTAGGCGCAGATGAACCCTATCCGCTCCACGGAACGGTGGCTCAAACCGTCGTTGAAACTGGCTGCTCGTTAACGGTCTCTGACACAGAAAATGACACTCGCTATGGTGCTACGCCTGACGGATACCGGGCCTATTTGGGCGTGCCATTACAGTCACCCTCTGGCAAGCTGCTGGGCACTATTTGCAGCTTTCATAGTCAGCCCC
>JBCBKQ010000384.1:0-4199 GCA_038521595.1 Cyanobacteria bacterium J06627_28
ATGCTCTTTACTGACCAGCATCTCGAAGAGCATTTATCACCCGTGGAGTGAGTATAAGGGTCTGTGTAATTACGTACCTGCCATGGTTTGAAATATGAACTAAAAAATGATTCAACGACCCTGTTTGATAAAGCGTAGATGAATTCAGCAAAAAATAAGACTGAGTCCATCCGTGAACCCAGTCTTATTTCGCACTTTATTGTGTATTTAAGTTACACGGCCCCAGTCGCTAATGGGGGGTGTCTAAACGATGGTGAGATTGCTTATCGAGCCGGTATAGCCACTGATATCGATGAGGGCATCGCTATTGGCTTGGAATCCACTGTTTTGATCGTTGAGTGCGAGGAAGGTGAGCGTACTGCCTTGTGCTGCAAACTTAAAGGTTGCTACTCCATTGGCAACAAAGTCTGTCGTGTTTAGCACGTCGGCAATCTCGCTTTCTGTGAAACCGGCGGTTGTGCCGAGTACGGCAACGTTGCTACCTGCGTTTGCCTGTGTCCCCTTAATTTTGTCTATATTGGCATTCAAATCGCCGATGACATCGTAGCTATTCATCAATGACTCACTCAGTATTCGGAAGTCAAAGGTGTCTCGGCCACCGCCGCCGAGCAAGTAGTCCGCGCCTTGTCCGCCTCGCAGCGTATCGGCACCACCCAATCCACGAAGCGAGTCGCCTTCGCCTTCACCTTTGAGAATATTGTTGCTGTTGTCGCCTTCTAAGGTGTCGATAAACTGAGAGCCTGTGAGCCGCTCAATGCTCAATAGCGTATCTCCTTCGGCATCGCCGCCAAGTGCTATGCCCGTGTCTAGCGATACCTCTACGCCAGCTAAAGAGCCCCGATAGTCTGCGGTATCTTTCCCAGCACCACCATCGAGCTGGTCACCGCCTTGTCCGCCTCTCAGCGTATCGTTGCCATCAAAACCGTACAGCATGTCATCGCCCTGAAAGCCAGACAAGAAGTTGTTTCCTTCGCTGCCACGTAGTTCATCGTCAAAGGCAGAACCAAATACGTTTTCAATGCTGAAAAACATGTCGTTAGTCAGGGGGCCAGCATTACCCTGACCCATTTGAAGATCTGCAAAAACGCCTGTTTTAGAATCTCGATAGTCAACAGTGTCAATGCCATCACCACCATCGATAGAGTTATTACCCTTTCCGCCTCGAAGCAGATCGCGTCCGCCTCGTCCATTGAGGAAGTCATCACCATCTCTGCCCCAGAGCATATTGTTTTGCTCATCGCCTTCGAGATTGTCATCATGGTTAGAACCAAAGACTTTTTCAAATCCAGAAATCGTATCTCCGTTGGCATGTCCTCCGAATGCAATATTACCGCCTAGGAAGACCTGTACCCCTTCTCTTGAGCCTGAATAATCGAGAATATCAATACCGTCACCTCCATTGAGAACATCAGCGCCTGCGCCACCATTTACCAGGTCGTTGCCAGCACCCGCCTCAATGATGTCGTCACCTGTTTTGCCAAAGAGGCGATCGCGCCCAGCACCCGTGCGAAACTCATCTTCACCTTTGCCACCAGCAACAAAGAGGCCCTGGCTGATATTGTCTGCATCCAGCTCATTTCTTCCATTCGATAGGCTAAAAAAAATTGGCTTGGTCAATGAGGCTGTCGCAACCTGAACTAGGCCCGGCGTCCCTGTTGAAATCCCAGGAGCCACGTTAAAAAACTTTGTAAAATCTTGGATTTCTAGCTGGCCGTTTATTTCAGAAATATTGATGTTGCTGTCAATAGTATTGCTGCTGCTGTTTTCAAAGGTGAGTAGACCGTCAGATAGGTTTACCGCAGTTTCTTGGGGTGCTGGCGTCACTTCTAGTGCGATCGCATTCGTTGTTGTTTTAGCATTAGGCCGATCATCTGAAGAACTAATCACCAGTGCATCGGTACCTACAAAATGCCCTGCTGACTCGTAAGACAGTCCTGACAGTGCAAGATTGATGTCTGCAATATGGCCAACGATAGTGATACTTGGCGAGAAGTTTGCGCCCTCAGTTACACCAACGTTGCTCAAAGAATTGAAGAGAAGCGTGCCGTGAGAAACGCTCAAAGACACTTTCATGAAGTCAAAATCATCGTCGGTGATGCTTAAACCATCTAGCGAGAGAAGATATCCAGAAGTGCCTTCTAGCGTGTTTTCTGGCACGCTAAAAACACGGACATTACCGCTGTCAACGCCATTACCGTCGCTGAGGAGTGAGGTGACAGCTACGATTTTGCCATCTTCAGAAAGACCGACAATTCGTCCATCGTGTCCTGTAGTGTCCTTGACTCGGATGCCGCCTAGCTGAGCCCAAGTACCGCCGTAGTTTTTGTAAACCTCAGCAGCATTGCTACGATCACCATTGTCAAATTCAGTTGCGATCGCAACAATATCTCCAGATTCGGAGAGCTTTACGCCATGGCCAAAATGATCCTCTGGTGCTTCTCCATCGATGTCTTCACCCACTTGCTGCCAGTCACCGTTGGCTAATTTATAGACGCGGGCATGTCCACTGTCATTGCCATTGGCATCATTGCGAGGTGCGCCTAGAGAGACTGTGGAGCCATCCGCAGAGATAGCAACCCCTACGCCGATATGGTCATCAAATGCCTCGCCATCAATATCGCTACCGACCTGCTGCCACTCATCGGCACCACTATTAAAATCAAAGACCCGTCCGTGCCCTGCGCGAGTGAAGCTGCCATCGTTATAGATGCCGCTAGTGACTAGGCGATTGCCATCGTCAGAGAGTGCGACGGCCCAGCCAAAGACATCACCTCGTTCTTCTCCGATGATATCTGGGCCTCTTTGCTGCCAGTCACCATTGACGTTTTCAAAGACACGGACATGGCCTATGACTTGCCCGTTATATCGGTAGTTATATCCTCCAATGGCGACAATATTTCCGTCGGCGGAAAGCGAAACGCCGCTACTTCGTCCGCCGCTTTCGTTGCGTTGCTGGGCACCGTCGATATTACTTCCGATTTGCTGCCAGTCACCGCCTACATTTTGAAAGATGCGAACTTGGCCACTGTTAGTGCCGTTACTGTCACTTCCGTAGGCTCCAATTGCAACGGTGTTGCCATCGTCTGAAATATCAACAGAGCTGCCGTTAAAGTCGCCAGCCGCTTGGCCTATGATAGGGCTTCCCACCTGCTGCCAAGTGTCATTGACTAGTGTAAAGATGCGAACGCGTCCCCTACTGTTATCACTTTCTATAGAGCTAACAACGATAGTCTGACCGTCAGCACTCAGCGAGACAGAATATCCTTCCTCGTCTCCTGCATTGATACCGTTAATATCATTTCCAAGCTGAGTAAATTCAATGGCCTCACCGTCTAGATGATGAACAGGTGCGCTAAAGGTGGCGGGGTAAGCGTTCAGGGTTTCTGTTTCAAAAGCAAATGCTGTTGTTTTCTTGTGGTCAGCGGTTTCGAGTAACCATTGGCCGCCCATGGCAGGTGTGCCTACTGGGGTGCTCGCCGCGTAAACTGTTGCATCTAGTAACTCTTGGAGAAGGGCGATCGCATCTCTTCCTTTTGCACCCTTGGCCAGCTCACACCCATAAAAGAGAACCTCTGCCTTCGGTGCCAGCGCTGTTGCCCAGCCCATCACGGCATCTGCAGAGCCAGCAATCTCCTTTAAAGTAAGCCACCCGTTCCCCAACCGAAGCGCACCTGGGCGACCATGAGAGACAATGTGCAGCGTATCGAGCTGACGGTATCGCCGTAAAATCTGAGAGATTTGCGCTATAGCAGGTTGTTCAGCCGAGAGTATCTCTACCTCATAGCCCGCCTTTACACCCTCTATCAGCAGGGCCGCCTCGTCCACCGCCGGATCGAAAATAACCAGATGTCGCGCCATCGAAATGACGGCATCTATATCGACCACAAAATTATCTTTAGCAGTGTGTGACCTGGACTCAAGAAGTGAAAAGCTTGTCATGGAAAGTATGGAAGAGAAGAGCGTCAGATACAGTAAAAACCGCTGCTTTTGAGGGGGGATAAGCGGCGAAATACCTGTTTAATGCGTATAAATGGGCATCTAGTCCTATTATTCCCAATGAACCTGGCTGCTTTGTGTCGTATTAAGCGAAAAAGCCCTATAGATCTGTTCATTTTGAAGAGATCTATAGGGCAAACGTATCGCAATTCGCTGATGTATCAGCCTACGGCAGGCTGCGCCAAAAGTGGATTGTCTTGTTG
>JBCBKQ010000385.1:0-4182 GCA_038521595.1 Cyanobacteria bacterium J06627_28
ACAAGCGAGCTGACTGAAGGCATGATTCGAGTTCTTCTTCAACAGCGAGCGGAGAAGAACAATCAAAAAACCTACAATCCAGGTCTCTTTCGCACTGCCTATAAACGGTATCTAGAGAAAGGGGCAGACAGACGCACTGCGCGAGATGCCGCAGCGGATATTGCGACGGGCGTTGGTTCAAAAGATAGTCCGGCTATTGTTCAGGCCGAAGCACAAGTCGTTGCTCATGCTCAGAGGCAGGCTCAGAACTACCGCACTGAAGCGGAGAAGGTCGCCAATCCGAGCACATCAAAAGAAGAGAAACAGCGGGCCGCTGCCCGCATGAGCGAAATCGAAAAAGAGCTAGGCATTGATGGGAAGCCACCTGAAGTTAAGGCGAAGACCATTAACGAATTAGCGCCAGTAGCGCACAATCAGGCGCAGCAGCACACTCCCCAGCCGAAAGCAGCCCGATCAGAAGGCGATCAGAATAGCGCACGAAAACAACCTCTGCCCGCCCACCAGTCAGCTGAAGAGACCCTCAGACGAGATAGTCAAACAGCATTCGAGAAACAAGGCGCTAAGCCTGAAACCGCAAGATTAGCCAGCTATGAGGTTGTAGCGGAAGGGAAAGGAGCTACGGATGGGCCGTACACAGCCTTAGCCCATCAGCAAATTCAGCACCATCAAATTCTCAAGGATTTGTACCAGGGTGTGTATGAAAAACACGGCGTTCCATCAGAGCTTGCTTCGCAGGCCGCTGACGAGCTGGCACATGGCAACGGTGCGAATCGTTCTGACATCGTGAGGCAGGCACACAATCAAGCGCTGGCGAATATCGAGTATCCTCGGCCCAGAGAGACAACTCAGAACCAAGCGCCTGCAAGCAAGGAAAATAGCGCTGCCTATTCTACTGATACAGGCCACTCGCAGAACAGCATCCCAGCCAGCAGCGGACATTCTAGCGAGAGTTCACCTTCTCAGCAGATATGGGACAAGTATCACAGCGGTGAGAACGGTGTATTTGAAAGCATGGCGAAGGGTAATCCCAGAATGCAGCAGCTGAGCGATCAGCTAATTGCGAAAGAAGCACTCTTGGCAGGCGAGAATCCCAAAGACATTCAGCGGGCGATCGCACAAAACAGTCCTCACGCCAAAACGCTTAGCCGTCCAGGGGACTACGGGCGAAGAACGGTGAAAAAAGCAGAACAGTTGCCAGAGGTTCAATCCAAGCGTTCTCAGCAGACTGAAGAGGGCAGAAGCGCAGACCAGACGAATAGACCCAGCCGAAAGGAAGCTCAGAAGAATCAGGCTCGCTCAAAAACCAGAGCCGCAACAAAGAACAGACCGAAAAAGAAGGTCAAAGCTCGTGAGAAAGGAATGAGCTACTGAGCACTATGCAGGCTGTTCACTAAGCCTATATACCCAAGCCTCTGTCTTGTGTCTTACGAGGTTTCTTTTGAGTCTTCGCTAGCTTCTGGCCTTTACTATTTGAACGCTTCATCGAAGCCCGTAGCTGCTCTATATCAGCTTTAAGCTGCGTTTGGTGCGAGCCTTCTGGTCGGTCACTGGTCGCCCAAGGAATTACCTCGAATATATCCTGCACCACGCGATCACCCTCAGCACCACGACTCAAAGCAACTGACACTTGAACAACACCTTCAGCCTGCGCTGAATATGCCTTGTTCCCGCCCAGCGACTGATACTGAATAGACTGCGTTGGCTGCGCTGTTCTCTCCAAGGTCAGCTTTGCTAGTGCCTCTACAGGATTATCCGTAATCACAAGTCGGTCTGGCTTTTTCAGTAAATCGCTATCAGGACTAACAACATAGAACGCTGCACCCTCAGCACTCTCCTCTACTCGCTTATATTGACCAGACGTATCACGCTGAATCGCTCCGGCAATATCACCTGTAACATCACGCTCAATAAACACGGCATCGCCCTGAGCATTGGCGTAAATTAGTCCCTGTTCGTGCAGCTGGTCTATCAATGGAGAAGGCAGATATGTTTGCTTAAGCAGGTGATCGCGCACCACTGGCCATCTCTCTGCTGACTGAACTGGTGGTCTAAATTGAGTAGCTTCTACTTCAGCGACCGCAGCATCAACCTGTTCGATTGTGGCTGCTCGCGCTGTACCTGTCCCTAGCTGACGCTCTAGCCACACCAAAGACTCCTGAAAACTACACGCTCTCACTCGCATAACCAAATCGATAGCACCATGCCCTTTATCACCAGTACCTGCAATAGAAAATTGAGATCCGTCTACGTAAATAGAATGCTGCTCGCTGTACCAACGATTTGAATCAAACTCACTTGGCTGCATACCGAGCTTCAGCGCGACTTCAGGTAAAGAAATCACTCTGAATTCTTGGCTTCTATCAACAAGCTTTTGAAGCTGGCTTACCTTTCCCTGTAGCGCTGATAGCTGTGCCTTTAGCTGAAAGTTTTCCTCAGAGAGTCCTAACGCAGTTTTCTCAAGTTCGTCGCGTTTCTGTACCTGCCTTTGCCTATCAGCGGCTAGCGCCTTTAACTCATCTACGGATAAATCTAGCGTCTCGGCTTGACTAACGCTTTTGTAATAGTCTTTTATCTTTTCATGCTGCACTTTACTACCGCGAATACCTCGCGACAAGCCTTATGGCTTCATCGCATCAGCGTAACTGTCCTGTAGCGCTGTCAGCTTATCTCTATTGCCCACATAGTCTCTCGCATTAAGATGACCTTTTTCGTTCAGCGGCACTATCACAGCATGTATGTGCGGTGTCGATTCATCTCTGTGGAACGTAGCGCGGACAATATTATCGCCGTATCTATCTTTCAACCACTGGGCACTGAGCGTTTCCCACGCCTGTAATCTATCAGCTTGCCATTCACTCGCCGCGCCGGGATTGTCAGGTCTAAAGTATTCGGGTGACGCCGTTAGCATCAGTTCAAATGCTAAAACTGCTGAATGTTTTGGATCAGCGCTAGCTCGTATCTTCTTACCACCATTGTCTCCAATACGATTCCACACTAATTCAGTTAGGGGCTTATCGTTATTACCCACAAAACACTCATTATTGACTGATTTGTTTTTATCAACATTAGGTGTCTCTTGAGTACGAACATTATGCTTACCACAAGCTGATATTTGTCCATTTGTCTTAAATCGCGTACCTACCCTGGCAATGGCATAAGAAGAAGTGTTACTCATGGTTGAACAATAAATCTCCACTTGCTATAAGAATCAATATCGGTTGCTCTACCAGATTCAAAAAAGAACTCGTTCTACCCGCAGCATCAAAATTAATAGAAGAACAACAGCAGGTAAATCCAAAAACGTTTAGGGGGTGTACCTTTTTTGCCACTCGCCGAGAGCCGCGTCAGGGATGGGAGCGGAATCGGGCGCGGTGTGAAGCCCTAGCTGAGCTTAGGTGATGGGGGCTGAGCGATGGAGCGAAGACCCCAGAGCCTTAGCGAATCTGGCTGGATGCCCGCCTGATTGGGAGCGGACAGCCCGACCCGTAGGGGGACGCCCAGAAAGCCAGCTGATAGCGGCATCAAAAGCATAGACCAGAGCAGGAAGAAATGGCTACAAAGAGAACCAAACGGACAACCATTAGTAGAGCCGTCGCAGACAAATTTAGTCAGAAGTTAGAACAACTTCCTGAGAAGAAAAAGACTGAGCTGACGACCAAGGAGCTGATATTCGAAAATTCAGAGCAGTTAGATAATGTTCTAGAAAAAGGATACGACTATGAGGATCTTGTTGACATTCTAAAAGAAGATGGCATTAAGATAAGCAAGACAACACTCCGCCAGTACCTGAGTGAAGCCAGAAGAGAGAGGGCTAATCCAGAAAAGAGCGCAAAAGATAGCAAGCACCTACCCGAGCAAACATCCGACCGACAGAACAACAAGTCAGCAGACAGTTCAGAAAACACAGTGAAGAAATCGCCCAAAAAGTTTGGGAAGAGCAGGCTGCAGTCTGAAGACAACTCAGCTCGCTATCCCGACGGTCATGGCACCCCTGTTGAGATGAATGGAGATCTATAGGCAATCCAATGAATCAGCAAAACTCATCTACAGCACAAGCAAGCAAATTTTCTACCACGTCAACTTTAGAAGCCAAGTCTATTGAGCCACTCTTTCTAGGGGTGCTGCAAGCGTAGCTGCAACGAAGTGCCATAAGCTCAAATCGATTGATATACATAGGTTTCA
>JBCBKQ010000386.1:0-4181 GCA_038521595.1 Cyanobacteria bacterium J06627_28
AAGTGCCTGTGGCAGAAGAGGCGGCGACGGCGTTAGGACGGTTGGGGGGAGAGGGGGCTGCGATCGCACTTGGAAAGCTGCTGACAGCGCCGGTGGCCACCCCCGTCAAAATATCTGCGGTACGTGCCCTTGGTTGGATTGACCATATCGCGGCTACGCAGGCCTTGACGACGGCTTTTAATTGCGATGTGCCGGTTATGATGCCGACGGTCCAGCAAGAGATCGCAAAGGCGCTGGGTCAAACTCAGACAGCTGCGCTCAAAACTCAGGCAGCCCAGCCTCTCATGGAGTGGATTGCGCGCTGCGCTACTCAGCATGAATCTGTGGCAGAAAATGACTCTTTCTTGATGAAGCAGGCTGTCATTTCTGCGCTCTCTAGACTCGGGGACATCAGCGCCTTGGACGTGCTGTTGCCGATGTTGACAGATTTAGATGTTCGCATTCGCCTGCATGCCCTAAGCGCAATGCGGCAGATAAATCCTGACCTTGCCCAGCAAAAAATTGAATCATATATAGAGGCTTCTAGCCTTAGCTCAGCGCTTAAATATCAGATTAGAGAAATTGTGAAGTAGAGAGATTGCGAAGTAGAGAGATTGCGAAGTAGAGAGATTGCGAAAGCGAAAGCTGTGCGATCGCCGCCGACATATGGCCCACTGATTATGTCCACTGACCTATGCCCTACTGACGTATGCCCTACTGACGTATACAGATGTGTCCGTTTTAACGAGGCCTTTGATTATGCAAAAGACGCATTCTTGATATCGATATTCTGATGGCTTCTGAGCGTTCTGTAACGGTCAATACGAAGCAACTGTGAGCTGACTGCCACCATGGCAATACTGAAATATGTTGAGCCCTATGAGTGCTACTCAGCCTTTGTCTGCTTTGGTACAGGCAACAGATGCAACAGATGCTAAGCCACAACAGCTGACCTACTTTAAGACGTTACTTTTTGCCGGTTTGGTGGGCGGTGCTGGCGGTGTTGTGGCCACTATTTATTATTTTGTTCTAGAAAATTTACTAGAGATTGTTTGGGAGTCTGGTCGCGAGTCTATCGTGCAGTGGTTTCCCCTGTGGCTGCCCCACTGGCACTACACCTGGATGGTAGCGACTGTGGGGGGACTGGGTGTTGGTTTATGTTTATATTTTCTTGGACTGCCGGGTGAAATGGCTGTGGTGATTGACCGGGTGCACGATGCGGGCAGGCTAGAGCCGAGTCAGACCCCTGGCATGATTGCGACATCGCTAGTCTCTATTACGGCGGGCGGTAGCCTTGGCCCAGAGGCTCCGCTGGTGCAGGTCAATGGCAGCGTGGGCAGCTGGATTGCTGAAAAGCTAAATCTCTCTGTGGAAAATACGCGCATTATGACGTTTTGCGGCATGGGCGCAGCGCTGTCAGCGTTTTTTGGAGACCCCATTGGGGGGCCGCTGTTTGCCCTAGAGATTCCCCATCGACGCGGACTGGAGTATTACGAAGCAATTATTCCGGCAATGGTTGCGGGCATCTGTAGCTTTGCGGTGTTTCGGATAGGCACTGGTTTAGAAGTTGGTGGCATTTATAACTTTGGTCGCTTTGGCGATTTGCCGAATCTCACCTGGTTGAATCTGGTCGAAGGCGTTGGATTGGGTGTGGCAGGTGCCCTGTCAGGAATTCTGTTCATCGGTATTTTCAGAGCGATGAACTGGATGATTCAGAAGATTGAGCATCGTCATATTTTGCTGGCGGTGATGGGCGGACTGGGTATTGGTTGGATTGCGGTGTTGTTTCCGGCAACGCTATTTTTTAGTGAGCAGCAGATTGAAACTCAGCTGCTGGCAAATTCGGCTTCTTTTAGCGTGGTGATGCTGTTGGGCATTTGTCTAGCAAAGATGTTGGCGATTTGCTTTACGATTCACGGGGGCTTTCGCGGTGGGTTTATCTTTCCACTGTTTTTTACGGGGGCGAGTTTGGGCTTGGCGATCGCATTTGGCATGCCTTCTATTCACCCCACCATTGCTGTGCTGTGCTGTATGGCCGCGATTAATGTTGCGATTACTAAGACACCTGTGAGTACGACGATTATTTTGACGGTGCTGTCGGACACAACAATTTTGCCGGTGATTGCGATCGCGAGTTTTACCAGCTTTTTGCTCACGAGCAATATTGGTTTGTTAAAAACGCAACGGGCGAGGGCGACTGAGAGTATTACGGGATTGAGCCCGGAGGCTGTAGAAGAGAAGTTGGCGACTGTCTGAGGAATTCTCAGAACTGCCTTTCCTCTTTTCTCTTTTCTCTTTCCTTTACGCTGTAAAAATCTCTTCTAAGTCCAAGGCCAAGTACCGATCCAACGCTTGATACATCCAATAAAGCTGTGTATCACGGCTAGTTTGGCTCCCAATTTTCTGGAAGGCCATTTTACTGGCCAGCATCTCGTAGCTGGGGTGAATAATCAGCGTGTACAAATCACACAGATTCGGGAAATCTTTTTGCATTTTGATCAAAATCTGCTGGGCATCTTGCAAAAACAGAACGCGATACTCTTCTAAATAATCTGGATCAATCATCCAGCTACGAATAAAAACAGAAGCGCATTCTGCATCACCGGGCTCAGCCAGCGTGAAGGGATCGATTTCATTCATGCTGGCCAGATGTAGCCCTTTGGTCGGTGAGCTAGAAAAGGTGACTTCTGACTCGGCGGTGGTGGGATAGAGCAGATAAAATCCAACCGGGTTGAGATTATCGGTGCGACGCAGTACACGCATTCCGGTGGGGTATTGGTTTGCCCAGCGGCGCAGCAGGCGGGTGATGCGATGGGGCACAATTTCTAGGCTGCGGTTCATCCAGCTGTAGTTGACGGCGAGGAGATTGGCAACGGGGACGGCGTCGCAGCGTGGATCGAAGGTATCGGTGATGAGAGTGGCGCGTTTGGCGGTCGGATCGGTGGCGGCGGCGGTTGGTGAAAGGTTGGTGGAGCTGAGGGGAATGGTGATGCGGGTGGTGTTGCCGTCGAAGTGTTTGCAAATGAGGCCGAGGGCGGCAAGTTTGTCTAGCATCATTCCGGCAGCGCGATCGCTGCCCTGGTCCTTATCGCCATAAAAGAGCCAGGCGGCTTCGCTGTGGCTACAGCTGACGGAGTCTGTCAGCGCTGATAGGCTTGCTAGGGGTAGCTCGGAGGCCGGTAGGGATAGACTTTCGTCTTGCTGTTTGACCAAGAGATAAATCCACAGCCGCACAAAGTATTCGGCGCGGGTGCGGGTGAGGCCCACCCGCTGAGAAATTTGTTCGATGATAGGGCGCTGCTGCGCTGGCGAAAACCATTGGTCGAGCTGTTCGAGATCCACTGAGATCCATGGGGCGTTCATGAAGCGTTGGCTAGCAAGTCGCTAGGGATGGAAATGACGAGGCACTACTGAGTCACCTGATGGAGATTACTTCAGGGTGCTTCAGGATGTTTCCGCTATGGTGTCATATTTTCTGAGGGGTTCGTGATGCTTTTTGTGTCTTTGCGGCTTTGTGTGTGGCTAAAGCCTGGTTCAACTGGCTCCTTGTAAGGACGGCAGTGGGATTGCCACACTGATTGCAGTTTCGTTTTGTTCTGGAGTTGGTTTCGATGAGTGACAAAAAAGTAAGCGCCAAGACGACCCACAGTAGTGCCTGGATTGCGCAGACGTATCTTTCGTTTTTGGTGTCAGTGTTTGCGACGCTGACGGGGATTTTTTACCTGCCGGGTGATGTATGGCTGAAGGGCTATATGGGGATGGGGGTGTTGTTTTCGGTGGCATCTACGGCGAGTCTATCGAAGACGATTCGTGATGTGGAAGAGTCAAAGACGATGATGAGTCGGATTGACGAGGCGAAGTTGGAGCGGCTGTTGGCAGAATATGACCCGTTTAAGAGCTGATGGTTGCGTTTCCGATAGCATGTTTGCGTTTACCCACAGCCAAGTGAGAATTGCATTTCTCACTTGGCTGATGGCCGAGCGTTTATCAACATGCGCGAGCACGCTGATTAGCGGTTGGCTGAAGAAAATAATAACGATGTAGTATTGCGGTACGCCTTAGTTTGACCTGATTTCTGACGTTGACTCAGTTACGTTGAGGCAAAGATTGTCAGCTCTGAATTGTCAGCTCTGAATTGTCAGCTCTGAATTGTCAGCTCCGAATTGTTAGATCTTCTATGTGAGTCATCAGCCATGGAATCC
>JBCBKQ010000387.1:0-4178 GCA_038521595.1 Cyanobacteria bacterium J06627_28
GACAAGCCCTTTGAAGAGTTCATGGAGCAGCACTATCTGCCCAGTCTCAAAGAGGCCATGGCCAAAGAAGGCGTAGACGGCCTGACGGTAGAGTTTGCCAAGCGCCAAATAGAAGTAATGGGCCAATCGGACAGTGAGCCCTATTGGCAAGTTCAAGGCCAATGGGAAGCAGAAGGAGAAGGCGAGCGCCAGTTCAACATTGCCTTCATTGATGAAGACATCAAGGGCCAAAAGATATTTACCCTCACCTCAAACGGCGCAAAGCCCAGCACCATTGAACAATTCATGGGCGACGAGCGCCGCATTACCTTAGATCTTATGGTGGGCTACACCGTGCAGCGGCTGAATGGCCAAAAGTGGCTAACACGCAACTAAACAGAAGTCGCTCACCCTCTAGATTTGCTATGAACAAGGCTCGTGTCAGCAGTCCGGCTCGGATCGAGCGTCTTTACGCTGAAACTGAGCAACTAGGCTTTCAGATGGTGTCGGAACCACTGGCGGGCAGTTTTTTACGGACGCTAGCAGCTAGCAAACCCCATGGTGACTTGCTAGAGCTGGGTACTGGAACAGGCGTTTCGACAGGGTGGCTGCTAGATGGCATGTGCCCAGACTCACAGTTGATAACTGTCGAAAACAACAAAGCTCTCGCACAGGTCGCCCAAAAGCACCTCTCTGACGATCCGCGCATTTCTTTTTACATCGAAGATGCCGAAACCGTTCTCGATAGGCTTGAGCGCAACGGGTACCAGTTTGATTTGATTTTTGCAGATACCTGGATAGGCAAGTACTTTCGGCTTGAGCGTACGCTACAGCTGCTAAAGCCTGGCGGGCTGTACATTATTGACGATATGCTGCCACAGCCGAACTGGCCAGAGGGTCACGACCTCAAAGTTGCCGAACTCATAGAGACATTAGAGCAACGGCCTGACTTACACCTGACTCACTTGACCTGGGCCAGCGGCATCATAATAGCGACGAAGCAGGCCGGTTTGTAGTGATTCCAAACTCCCACCTATGTCAAAGAATTGCAAGTGTATGGGCTTTGACAAATACGATAATGCAGACCGCCGGAAGTGATAGTAGAGTCCACACTAAAGTGCGATCGCATAAAATAAAACCAGCCCCACCAATCCAGACAAGACGTTCAGGTAAGTACAACGGGCAGCACCATGGTACAGACCCCCACAAAACCATTTTCCTTAGAGGAGTTTCTGGCCTTACCCGAAACTAAACCTGCCAGTGAATACATCAATGGCAAAATTATTCAGAAGCCAATGCCTCAAGGAAAACACAGCATTATTCAACGAGAGCTGAGTTTTGCCTTGACTCTAGCCTTCAGGCCCACTAAACCTGCACAAGCTTTTCCAGAACTCCGATGTACCTTTGGTGGTCGCTCAATCATTCCAGACATTGCTGTTTTTCGATCAGAGCGAATTCCCTGCGATCGCGATCGTCAGGTAGCCAACTCATTTAACCTACCGCCAGATTGGACAATCGAGATTCTCTCGCCTAGTCAGAACCAAACACGAGTAACTCGCAATGTTATCCATTGCCTCAATCACGGCTCAGCAATGGGATGGGTCATAGACCCAGCAGAATCACTGATATTCACCTATAGCTCCGATAAGTCTGTCAGCGTATTCGAAGACCTAGCAGAAAGCCTTCCTACCCCTGACTTTGCAGGGGCCGTAAAACTGACACCGGGCGAAGTATTTGCCTGGCTAAAAATGTAGGTTAAAGTTTCGACCACGCACGCACTCAAAAGCACAGCGTCTAATGAAGGAAATGCCGCGTACCCGTAAAGGCCATAATCAACCCTAGCTCGTTCGCTGCCTTAATCGAGTCTTCGTCCCGGATGCTGCCGCCGGGCTGCACGATGTATTTAATGCCTGCGGCTGCAGCTGTTTTTACAGAATCGTCAAAAGGGAAAAAGCCGTCGCTGGCGAGCGTTGCACCTTGGGTTTGCTCGCCTGCTTGCTCTAGGGCAATTTTAACTGCGCCCACTCGGTTCATTTGCCCTGCACCCACGCCTAAAGTCGTATTGCCTTTTACCACCAGAATGGCATTGGACTTGACGTGTTTCACGACGCGCCAGGCGAAGAGCATTTCGGCGAGTTCTACATCGCTAGGCTTGAGCGTAGTAGGAATCGTCCACTGACTAGGGTCTTCGCGCAGGTCGTCTGAATTCTGGGTAAGAAAGCCGCCAGCAATGGCTCTGACAGTTTGCTTTGGGCCGTTCATCAGGTCAGAGAGTACGAGGATTCGTAGATTCTTCTTCTTACTCAAAATCGCCTTTGCCGCATCGTCGCAGCCTGGCGCGACCACACATTCTAAAAACGTGCCGGTCAGCGCCTCGGCTGTCGCCGCATCAATCGATTGATTCAAGGCAACGATACCGCCAAAGGCTGAAATATTGTCCGCATCAAAGGCCTGCTGATAAGCAGTTGCTAGCGAATCGGCAATGGAGACACCGCAGGGATTCGTGTGCTTGAGTACGGCAGCGGCAGGCTTGTCGTCGCTGGGAAATTCGGCAATGATGCGGCGAGCTGCTTCGAGGTCAACGAGGTTGTTGTAGCTGAGGGCTTTGCCTTGGAGCTGTTCGGCGGCGGCCCAGCCAGTGGCAATGGCTCCGCTCTGGTACCAGCCTGCGGCCTGGTGAGGATTTTCACCGTAGCGAAGGGTTTGCTTGAGGGAGCCGCCAATGGCGTAATTAGCAGACATATCCGCAGTATCGTCTGTCTGAGTGAGGTATTGAGCAATCGCACAGTCATAATTAGCCGTATGCCAAAATGCAGCTCTCGCACACTTCGCCCGGAAGTCCATCGGCGGCGTCCCATCACTTTCCTTAGCCGCTGTCAGATAGTCTTCATATTGAGCCGGATCACACAGCACCGTGAGGTACTTATGATTTTTCGCGGCTGCGCGAATCATCGTAGGCCCACCAATGTCAATCTTTTCAATAGCGTCAGCCAGGGTCACATCTGGTTTAGCAATCGTTTGCTCAAACGGGTAGAGATTCACCACCACCAAGTCAAAAGGGCGAATGTCGTTATCAGTTAAATCTTTTTCGTCGGCAGATTGGTCAGGCCGGGCCAAAATGCCGCCGTGTACTTTTGGATGTAGCGTCTTGACTCGTCCGCCCAAGATTTCGGGAGAGCCGGTGTAGTCGGACACCTTCATTACCGGAATGCCGGCATCGCTGATGGCTTTGGCCGTGCCGCCGCTGCTGACGATTTCAAAGTCGAGGTCTTGATGGAGCGACCTAGCCAATTCAACCAAACCAGTTTTATCAGAAACGCTCAGCAGGGCAAGACGAGTCATGGGGCCGCGCAAAAATGAAAGGACAACCCTAAAAGCCTACAGGAAAAAGATTACGGAGATAGGGATTTTTTGATGCGTCATGGATAGAGACTCGCCGTATGATGAGGTGGACTTTTTGGAGCTTGAGGGAGACACGCGGTGGCTGAGACAGGAATTACGTTTGAAGAGGGAGGCTTGAATGCAATCGCACTCACCCCAGACAACGCCAACCAAAAACTCATCGTGCTCCTCCACGGCTGGGGCGCCAACGCCAAAGACGTCGCCGGACTCATCAAAGCCATCAACATGATTAGCACGCCTACCCGAGGCCTGTTGCCAGACGCCCCTTTCAAGCATCCGATGTCACCCGGCGGACTCGCCTGGTACGACTTCCCACCCGGCTACAATTTTCAAAGGCCTCATGATTTCAATGCTCAGGCCGATCTACAAGAAAGTCGCCAGCGGCTAACTGCTTGGATGAACTCCCTCCCCGATCAAACCGGCATTCCGCTAGAACAAACCATCATGGGTGGCTTTTCTCAGGGCGGCGCCATGACGCTAGACGTAGGGCCGACCCTACCGCTCGCGGCCATGCTTATTCTTAGCAGCTACAGTCATATGCCCATTGCCCCCTGCGTCACCCCGCGCCCCGTGCTCCTACTCCACGGGAGGCAAGACAATGTAGTGCCACTGCCAAAAGCACTAGACACCAAGACTCAGCTAGAGCAACAAGGTCTAACGGTGAGCTATCACGAATTTGACATGGGCCACGAGGTATCGCTAGAGGCACTGCAAGTTGCTAGCCAGTTTTGTATGGATTTAGCCTGACTTTGACTCTCTGATACTGGAAAAAGCCCATAAAACCGAGTTAAAAAGCC
>JBCBKQ010000388.1:0-4154 GCA_038521595.1 Cyanobacteria bacterium J06627_28
AGCCCAATAAAAGGGTATGCTCAATGTCACCTGTATTAAACTCAGCAATTAAATCGCTTTGAACATTGAAGGTTTCACTGTAAAAATCTGATATGGACTCAAATACAGGAAAAATGCGGTCATCTTCCGAGCCACCAGCAAGTTGCACTCTCGGTCCAGTTTCAGAGTCAGTGGCATAACGTAGACCTGAACGTAGCGATAGACTGTCGTTAAAACGATGGTCGAGATAGAGTTCGGTGCGAGTTTCTACAATCTCTAACCGTAGATTAGGGTCGCCTAGAAAGGTATCAAAGGGAATATCGGCAATTTCTCCGTCACTTAAAATCGGTATTCCGGAATCTACTGGTCGAATGTCATCTAAATAAGAAAACTCTAGGGTTAATTCTGTATTGTCACTAATTTCCCAAGACAACGTTGGTGCGACAAAAAAACGCTCCGTATCTACGCCGTCGCGAAAGCTCCCGGCATTTTCATAAGCCGCGTTTAAGCGATAGGCCAGGCTACCGTCTGCCGTTAGCGGCCCAGTGAAATCTAAAGTCGGGCGGGTGAAATCAAAGCTCCCCATCGTAAACGCCAGCTCATAAAATGGTTCCCGCAGTGGTTGTTTGGTCACGAAATTAATAATGCCTGATGGTTCAGCCTGTCCAAACAGAATTGATGCGGGGCCTCGCAGCACTTCCACACGCTCGATATTGGCTAACTCCGCTGCGGTACTAGATGAAGTATTGACATCATCGCGAAAGCCATTGCGAAATATCTCGGCGGCAAACCCTCGAAGAACAAATCGTTCACCACGACCTTGACTCTCTGAGAAATTGACTCCGGTAGCATTTCGCACGATGTCACGTACGTTCGTCGCTGCCTGGTCTTCAATCACCTGCTGCGGTATCACCGTTACCGAGGAGGGCGTATCGCGAATATCCACATCCGTTCTCAAGGTGCTAGGCGCGTTGGGCACAAAGTAATCAGAGCCAGTCTCTTCTCCGGTGACCACTACCTGAATCGCGTCATCGTCAGCATTGGCGGCAGTGGCAACTCCCGGCACCACGCTCAGCACCAAGGTGCCTGCATCAGCGCTGATCTGCGCCTGCGGCACCGCCTCCGTGCCCGTAATCGAAATCTGTACGAGGTCACCGAGTAAATTCGTCACGCTCACCAGCGCAATGCCCTCCGCCGGGCCAAACTGCTCAAACGGCTCGCCCTCCGGCAAATCCAACACCGCATTGGGAATTTCAGCAATCAGCGCTTCCCCTACCGCCTGAGTCTCAGGTGCATCCAGGTCGCCCCCTACCGTTTCCAACACAATTTGCAGCCCCGCTGCCGTTTCCTCTACCCGCACGTTCGTAATTGTGACTAGCGACTGGGCGATTTGCGCCTGCCATTCCTCCACCGTCGTGGCGGGTGGGTTGGCGGCGGACTCAGCATGATTGAGGGTTTCCACCAAAATCACGGGCGAGTCTACTGCCGCTGACTCCGATTCACGGGTCATCTCTACCGGAGCAGTTGGCGAGTCGGAGGCGATCGCCCCACCGCTGCTGACGTCCTCTGCCCTCGCCTCAATTGCGGATAGAGACAATACCGAAAATACGCTGCTGACCACCAGCAGCAACTGCAGTTGTTTTAACATCGTTCCTCACACGTAGCGCTTTTGTTGCGACAAATTCTTGACTAAGAGACTATCAAAGGTGATTTCACTGAGATAGCCCAAACTGATCACCACGCGGAGTTTTTTTGATCGCTAACCGGAGTTTTTTGATTGGCGACGATATTTGCCGGGAGAAATGCCAAACTTTTTGCGAAAGGCCGCCGCAAAATAGCCACGGCTGACAAATCCCACCCGATGAGCCGCTTCTGATACGCTCACCTCGCCCTCTAGCAAAAGCTGACGCGCTTTTTCCATCCGGTAGCTGTGTAAACAGCCAAAAGCGGTCTCGCCGAACACCTGGCGAAAACCCTGCTTAAGGGCGTAGTCATTGATACCCACCTGTCGGGCTAAGCCCAGCAGCGATGGAGGATTATCCAACTGCTGTATCAGGATCTCCCTGGCGTAGTGAATGCGCTCAATGTCGCTCGCCCTTAGCGGGTTGGGCAGCGATTCGACATCTTGCAGCCGTAATTCTTGGCCAATCAGCAACGACATGAGTTCCCAGACTTTGCTCTCTACATAAGCTTTTCTCGTAATGCCGTCAAAGGGGCAGTTGAGAATCTGGTGCAGGGCTGTCTGCATCAGCACTGTCGTCACACCCAAGCGCTGATAATAAGCTTGGTTGCTGGGGCGGATCAGGTGCGCCAGCCCCCCGCTGGCAAAATCAAAGGTCTCGCCTAAAAAAGTTTTTAATACAGACGGTTCGATGTGAACAGTAACGCTTGAAATCGGCTCATCGGCTAAATCTCTAATAACTTCGGCTGGAGCGACGCCGCTGCCATATAGAAAGTATTGACCTGCCGTCATCATTTCCTGTTCGCGTACTTTACCGGAAAGGTAAAATCTATACTCACAAGGATGAGGTCGTTCAGGGATAAAACACTCCACATCTTCTGTGTGGAGTTGAAGATGCGAAATTCGCAGCCACACTCCTTGGCGCAGCCGCATACAGCGATAGTAGCCCTGGCCTAACTGTTCAGGAAATCGATAAGTCGTTTCAAAAGTATTCTGAGGGCCGGTATTTTTGGACAGTTGAGACGTCCTGACTAAGTCCCAATAGTCACGCTGCGAGAGGGTAATGGTCATGGCACCGATTGTCGCCGATCTCAGGTTCAATAATTGAGACTTATTCTCAGCTAGAGCGAGCAGCCCGTCAAGTGTCCCCGGTTCTATCGGCCTGCTCTCACTCTGTGAGTCATTGACTGCGATCGCTACTAGGTGAGTCATTTAGCTTATGCCGCTCTGGGGCATTCTTAAGACAGTGCCTAGTCTCTTTTAGGCGAGATAAATCGAAGTGTTGCGGTCAGGCGGCTTAGTGGCTTAAAGCGATTAACGGTATTGCCAGAGCACTGGAAGCGATCGCGCCACCAACAATCTTGTCCCATTATGCAACGGAGGAAGCAGGGAGCGAGAGCCCCGCAAGCTTTCTCACATTGTCCAATAATCTCCCTTGTAGGTAGTCAGGCACTGTTAAAAACTGAACAGAGATATAAAGGCTAATTTCTGGTCCCCTTGGCCCCAAATCTTGAGAGCAATCAGATTCAACATCCCTGGCTTGACTGAGCGTTCGACTTCGGCGTGAGCTCAGTCGAACGCCAAATTTCCGCCGAACGTCCAGATTTGAAGAATATAAGAGGTTTTTGCGTAAGTGCGGTCTAGCTTCACAACTCTACTCCGGTTGCCCCCGCCGAACTCCGCGACTTAGGCATTGTCTGTGTCGTGGAGCGTGAAAAGCAGGCCATATCTCCAGCCATCGCAATGACTGCTTTGTTTGATAAGGGTGTTCCTTTCACAGCCTCTCGGGCAACCTCCGTAATACGGCTCAGATAAGCATCCGGCTTGTCTAATAGTTTTGCTACCAAATGCCACCGCCAAAGCTGGTTCATTTCAGCATTCTGAGAGTTACAGTAAAGCCTGCCTTCAGAACTTTCGGACTTCATCAATCGCTCATTCCAGTCCTTACCATGCTTAGGCATTAATCGTTCTACCCCAGGCACCTGCTCTGCAATGCGCCAAGCCATCAGCGTACCCGCTTGATCAGCATCAAAAGCTGCAAATACTCGTCCGCCATCCTGAAGAACCAGTTTCAGTGCTTCAATCGGCACTCCTCCAGAGCCGTCTGTAGATAGATAAATTGTCACCCCTGGCTGAGCCTGTCTTCCTTTATCCAGCACCGCCAGCGACATCGCATTAATAGGCGACTCTGTGAGGAAGACACGCTGAACTGGGCCGTGGCCTGTACCAAGCCAGAACCATCCCTGACTCCTGATCGACCCTGGAGCCAGTCCGTGATAATGATTGTCTTCGCCCCAAGTGCCCCGTAGACTAGCCCCGGTCACTTCCCCTCTTGTCCAGGTATTCTCTTTTAGGCCATGTCGGACAAACACCGCGTTTTGATGAGCACAGGTGGAATGGGGTGCGAGAATATTTGGTAGAGACTCGCAAGCTTCCAGCAATTTTGGTGGATCGGCTCCATGAAAAGGGATTGGTCTATGCCGATGCTCATCAA
>JBCBKQ010000389.1:0-4151 GCA_038521595.1 Cyanobacteria bacterium J06627_28
CTCAACAAATAACAACATCTTGAAGATAACTATGCGGATATCTGGCTATTAGATTGAAGAAAAGATCAATAGCGTTAGATAAAACGTTATCTTCAAGATGTTGTTATTTGTTGAGCTCTCTAACGTTTAACTTACAGAACCGTAAAGGTTCTCTATGCAAGCTCTAAACTAGCAGAGAGCCATGAATTGTCACCACAGGTAGGAACTGGACAATGATGCAATCCGCAGACATGAAATCCGCAGATAATGTACAGTCCAGTGCCAATAGTAGCCCGGACACGCCGCTGAATATGTCGCACATTTCTACTCAAGAGATTGCGCAAATGACGCCCGAAGATGTCGATCAGCTGGCTCAACGGCTAGAACAGGATGAGTACAGTACGCCCTTTGAAGGATTGCAGGACTGGCATAAGTTAAGAGCCGTTGCATTTCAGCGCTCTGAGCTGGTAGAGCCCTACATTCATCTGCTGGATTTAGAAGCTTTTGATGAGTCGTAACCTCTGAACGTGCCTAAAGTTCTCATTGGCATTACAGGTGGCATTGCTGCCTACAAAATATGCGAAGTGACCTCTACTCTGGCTAAGGCTGGCGTAGAGGTTCGCGTTTTGATGACAGATCAGGCCCAGAGCTTCGTCTCTGCGGTTACCTTTGCGGCGCTCTCTCGCCATGCGGTCTATACCGATAGAGACTTTTGGTCAGCCGGTCAGGCTAGGCCGCTGCACATCGAACTGGGGGAATGGGCGGATGTCTTTTTGATTGCGCCGCTGACGGCAAATACATTGAGCAAGCTGGCTCATGGGTTAGCAGACAATTTACTGACGAATACGGTTCTAGCCTCTGTGTGTCCTATCTTGCTAGCCCCAGCTATGAACACAGACATGTGGCAGCAGGCTGTGGTGCAGAAGAATTGGGCAAAGCTGGCAGACGCCCGGTATCATGCGGTGGGACCGGGGGCAGGAAGATTGGCGTGCGATCGCATCGGCACCGGACGCATGGCCGAACCCACCGAAATCGTCACCGCCCTACAGTCCCTGCTGCACACACAAGGGCAAAGAGATCTCACCGGCAAACACTTACTCATCAGCACCGGCAGCACCCGAGAACCACTAGATCCGGTTCGATTTATCGGCAATCCAGCAACGGGTCGTATGGGCATCGCCTTGGCACAGGCCGCCATCCATCGCGGCGCACAGGTCACCCTCGTCCATGGGCCGCTCACCACCGACGTTGCAAGTACTGTGCCTACGGGTCAAGCAGCTCAGATGCAGACCTACCCAATTACGACTGCCGCTGAAATGGAGTCGGCCCTGCTCTCTCATCTGCCACAAGCTGATTGGGTCATTATGGCTGCGGCGGTTGCAGACGTTCGCCCGGCGCAGACGGCCACTCACAAACTGCCGAAAAAAGAGCTGCCGACCAATCTGCCGCTGACCACCGTGCCAGACATCGTCAGTCAGCTGGCACAAAAAAAAGCGGCCCATCAGCTGATCGTTGGGTTTGCAGCACAAACGGGCGACATCATTACGCCAGCCTTAGGCAAACTCAAGCGAAAGCAGCTAGATGCCATTGTGGCGAACCCGGTAGACAAAGCTGGCAGCGGGTTTGGGAGTGTAGACAATGAGGCAGTTGTTTTATTGCCCTCTGGAGAACAGATTGCGATCGCCCACAGCAGCAAGCTAGCCCTATCGCATCAGCTCTACGACATCCTTATCAGCAGACCAATTCCGCAATCGTACGCAAGCTAACAGACACACCTCGATAAATTACGTAGAAATAAGACGTCATTCATCAGGATTACTAAGTTAGACACACTGTTAGCTTCATTAGAACACCCAAAATTAACAAGATTATAAAAAGGCTGTCCCAGAGACTACCGACTCCAAAATCCTGTTCATATGATGGCCGTAGCTAACAGATAGCTATGGCCTGGAGGAACAGAGCAAGACTGGCTTTAGACAAAATAATGTCTGGCTTGATTTTTGACTCTAATCTAGCTTTGGAATCGTCTCAGGGCTCTGCTCGGTGCCTGCCTCGCAACTACATGAGGTAACCATCAACAGAAAGCAAGCCCGTAAGCGCATATCAAAGCCACTACAGATAACTTTTATGGAATCTAACTAAATCACGCTATGTTTACAGCGCACCTACATACTCAAGATAGGCATACTCAAGATAGGCATACTCAAAATAGGAAAACCGCACCCTCTGTCCTCAAAGCACCATCCTTTACCAAAGGTATTCGCCAACAGCAGCAGCAAGTAGCCAGTACGCTACAAACGATACGCTGGCACCGCTCGCTACCGGCGGCCAACAGCTGGAGTAAACGATGCCTGGACATTGTCGGTGCGATCGCTGGACTTGGACTAGTCGCCATCGTACTGTTTCCCATTGCGATCGCCATGCAGATCGATAGCCCTGGCCCCCTGTTCTTTGGCCAAATTCGCTACGGCTACAAGGGCAAACCTTTCCGCATCTGGAAATTTCGCTCGATGATTCCCCAGGCAGAAGCCTACAAGCATACGGTCAAAAACCAAGCGCAAGGGTTCATCTTCAAAAACGAAGCAGACCCGCGCATCACCCGCATTGGCCGATTTTTGCGACGCACCAGCCTAGACGAGCTACCCCAATTTTGGAACGTGCTTAAAGGCGACATGAGCCTAGTCGGCACACGCCCGCCTGTGCTCAACGAAGTCGTCAGATACCAGCCTCATCACTGGCAGCGCCTTGCCGTCAAGCCAGGCATCACTGGCAAGTGGCAAACCAGCGGCCGCTCTAGCATCAAAGATTTTGAGCAAATTGTAGAAATGGATCTTGACTATCAACGCCAGTGGTCGATTCTTACAGACATCAAAATCTTATTCAAAACCGTCAGCGTCGTTCTATGCGGCAAAGATGCCTGCTAAAAGACGACTGCATCACAATAACCGAACAATAACCAAAAAAGCCCAGGACATCTCTAAAGTCCTGGGCTCTTCTAATATCAGGCTAATATCAGCCTGACATCAGCCTGATATTAGCCTGTAACTCTTCTGCGCAAGCGTCCTAATGCATTAGGACGCTTGCGCAGAAGAGTTGCTTATTCGATTGGGGTCGTAGCCTCTAGATAGTGTCTTATGCAGCGCTTCGAAAGCTATAGAGCCTAAACAGCAGCGTCTTACTCCGCCGCAGGAGGAGCCTGACCGCCGCCTTGAGAGCGAATCGCGTCTACCACTTCAGGGGGCAGCAAGCGGATCTGACTGAGCAGCTCGTCGTCACTTGTTTGCAGCTCTTGCAGCACGGCTTGTAATGGCAAAACACCAACCGTAATTTCGGCCCTAGCCTCTGGGTTTTGCTCACCCAAATCGCTCAGAGACTCTTCCAGGTCTTCCCGAGAGAAAAACAAAGGAAAAATCGGGTCGCCGTTGTCCTGCCTCAAGGGAGCAAAAGAACCATCGCTGAGCTGTGCATAAAATAGAGGGACACCGCCTTGATAGTCAGAATCTAGCGCCACCGCCTGGTCAACTTCGGTCTGCTCAGGGACTAGCACCAAGCGAGGAGGGTTGTCATTTGACTCAACCACAGCCTGATGAATGCGCTCTAGGTTAGTCAAAATCACGCGAACTTCCGAAGGCGCATTGTCCGCATTCTCAGCCACAAAGCTATTGGCCTCTGCCTGAGACATAAAGACCAAAAGGTTTAGCTCTTCAGCCTCTTCACCAACACCCGGATACAAAATCAATCCGTTGTCATTTTCTAAAACATAGGCCAACACCGTAGAACGCTGCTGGGAGATTTGCTCAGGAGTCAGCGCAAGGGCTGGGTTGACGGCAAAACCGCCTCCCAAAATACCGGCACCGATTGCGCCAACGGTAAAGGCCTTTGCCAGCGTGCGGCGGATGAATAAATGCATAGATCCTCCTGATTTTTTGCAATTTTGTGCTTCATCATCATGGGCGAGCTGCTTCCCATCACTCAACCCATGGTGGACAATTAATAAACCGACTCACCAGTCGCTAGCTCGATTAAGCCTATCAAAGCTTGCTTTCACAGCGAGCAAAAACAGTGACTTAAGAGGCTCTAACCTAAAAACTTTGAGCAATCGGGATGACAGGATTCGAACCTGCGACATCCTGCTCCCAAAGCAGGCGCGCTACCAAGCTGCGCTACATCCC
>JBCBKQ010000390.1:0-4150 GCA_038521595.1 Cyanobacteria bacterium J06627_28
AGCTACAGCCAGATTTGATTTTGGGCTGGCGGTTTCCTCATCGAATTTATCAGCGTTGGCTAGAAGGAATCGCGCCTACCCATCTTATGTCTGGTGCAGGCTATGAAGCCGCGATCGCCCGACTGCGAACAGTGGCTCAGTTGACAGATCGTGTTGAAGCGGGAGAAGAGGCGATCGCCCAGCTAGAACAATCCATCACTCACCTAAAGCAGACCTATCAGCGATATCCACGTAAAACGGTCCTGATTATGGGAGGTTCTCGTCCTAGCCGCCTCGTTAATCGATACCCAGTCGAAGCAGAGACCGGTACGCTGGGCAGCGTACTCAAACAGTTCACACACTTTCCTTGGAAAAAGCCAGACCCAAATAAGGGAGAAGCTGGGTTGATGTATCTACCGCTCAAGAAGATAGTCGCGGTGAACCCAGATGTGATTTTTGTGCAGAGCTACGGTGGGCAATCCCTTTCTTCTCAGCTAGTTAATGATTCCACCTGGCAACAGCTCCGCGCCGTTCGTCAGCAGCATGTTTATGAAATTGGTCGGGTTTGGCACTGGGGGAATGGTACAAGATTAATTAAAGTGATGCTTGAGCGGCTCTTGCCGCTGATTTATCCAGACGCTTCATGAAAAAGAACCCATGCAAAAGAACGCTGTAGACCTGCCAGAATACTCAACTTTTGGCAAAGCGATTCGCAGCCTTTGTCAGAACTGGTGCGAAGCTCACGGTTATAGCGATCCTTTTTTGCAAGATGGAGAATGGTGGGCTTTTCCGCCGGGAGGGGTGATGCCGGTCCGGGTGAAAACGGTTATGGGTACAGAGAGTCAGCGTACGGTGAGGATAGGACCGTTGAGGGTGACGCTGTTTCCCGATGGCTCTTTGGCGTAGACTCATCACAGGCAATCACAGGCGCTATCAGACTATATCTTTGGCCGCTTAGCTTACGGCATAGTCATCGGCTACAACCGTTATGCTTCAGCGGGCTAAGCGACTAGCAAAGTACGTAGGCGTTAGCCTTCTTTTTGAGTATGCATCCGCACTTTGCTATATCAAGCAGCTGTTGATTCTGAAGACTCAGGTTCAAAAAATACAGCAGGCGAAACTCGAAAAAATTGAGACAGTTTCTGAATGTGCTCAACAGTCAAGCTACGTTTCTGACTCAGTACATCAGAAACAATAGATTCCGTCTTGAATATACTTGCGAGGTCTTTCTGTCGTAGATCAAATTCCTCAATAAGCACCTTTAACATCTCAATCCCGTGAATATCTGGGATATCTATAGTTTTCTCCTCATACTCATACATCAAAGTCCCGAGCATGTTTAGATAATCTCGCTCATCCTCAGTCAAATTATTCTTATCTATCAGCTGATCAACAACCTTTTGCGTAGCAGAATACTGAGACTCTGTTTTAATAGGTCGAGGCGGAAAAGCTAGCAACAGCTCTGCATATGACATTTTCTCATTAAAACCAAGGGTCATTTTTCCATCCTTCCTTATCATATTCAGCATGAGTCAAGATTGCTCTCACGAACACTTTTTGATACTCGTAATCAATCAACGCAATAAGACGATATTTGTTACCCGCAATATTAAAAACAGTAAGGTTGCCTACATCATCCGCTGAAGGAAATACCGCTCTGAGATCATTAAAACTTCTCCACTTTGCTAGCTTCGTTCTTTTGTACCAAGCTCGCAAGCTCGCATTCGCATCTGGGTGCTTTTTCCAGAAGGTTTCTAGTCGAGGTTTACTAAGCACGTGCATAAGTCAGTCATACAATATCGCCTTCGTAACGTTCTAACGTATATTAGCACCAAAATTCGCAAAATGCGAAGAAGGTACAGGCTTGAACCATAAGTCCAGCTGTGTTTCCTTACGATATACTTGGGAACGAATCCTAACAATGACAGCAAAAGCCATACGCAACGCTAAGCAATCAAGGCCAACTATAGATTTGCAATCGTTTGCAAGTCTGCACAATGCCTGAAACCTCAAGCTGCGCTTCTTGGCTCTGCTGTTTTAGGGCTGTGTCTTTTCATCGCGATGAGCGATCGCCATGCTCTCAATCCAAAACCTCAGCAAAACCTACGCCAACGGTATCCATGCCCTTCAAAACGTTTCTTTAGAAATCGGCACAGGCATATTCGGCTTACTCGGCCCCAACGGTGCGGGTAAATCGTCCTTGATGCGCACGCTAGCCACGCTGCAAGACGCCGATAGTGGCTCTATTATGCTGGGCGGTATCGATATTCTTAAAAGTCCGCTGTTGGCAAGGCAGCGCTTGGGCTATTTGCCACAAGACTTTGGTGTGTATCCCAATGTCTCTGCGGAAGAGCTGCTCAATCAGCTCGCTGTGTTTAAGGGATTTACAAAGGGTCGGCAGCGCCGAGATATGGTGGCTCACCAGCTTCAATTAGTGAATCTGTACGAACAGCGAAAGCAAAAACTCGGCACCTTTTCTGGTGGGATGCGCCAGCGGTTTGGCATCGCTCAGGCGCTGTTGGGCTCTCCTCAGCTGGTGATTGTAGACGAGCCGACGGCTGGCCTTGATCCAACCGAGCGCATTCGCTTTCAAAACATTCTGGCTGATATTAGTCAGGACCGTGTGCTGTTGCTATCGACTCATATTGTTGAAGATGTGGCGGAGCTATGCCCAAACATGGCCATCTTACAGGCCGGAAAGATTGTGCGGCAGGGCAGTCCGCTGAGCTTGATTGCGGCTTTGCAGGGGCAGATATGGGCGAAGCGAATAGGCAATACAACAGAACTCAATCCGGACTGGTCGGTGATTACGGCTCGGATGATGAGGGGCGATCGCACAGTTCGTGTTTGGAGCCCTGCGCGCCCTGCCCCCGGCTTCGAGGCAGTTGAACCCGATTTGAACGACGTATATTTCACAGCGCTGATGGGAAAATCTTTGCCTGTTTTGGTTTGATTTGATTTCGGTTTGATTTCGGTTTGATTTTGATTTGTTTTTCCAGCCGGTCGGGTTTCGACTTTGTGGGTGATTCTGGTTTGTTAGCAAAACAGGATCGAGTCTCAACCCAACCTACGGGTTTCTCCCTTTCTCCCCCTCTCCCTTTCTCCCCCTCTCCCTTTCCCCATGCTCCCTATTCTCTCCTTCGAGGCGCGCTATCACCTCCGCCGCCCTACTTTTTGGCTAATCGCCGGTCTCTTTTTCACTATTGGACTGGTCGATATTGTTTCAAAGGCTGGACAGGGCAACGCTTTCTTTTTCGTCAATAGCCCTTCCCAAATCTTTCAAACGACGCTATGGTATAGCATTTTTGGCATTCTCGCGGCAGCAGCCTTTGTTGCGGAAACCTTTGTGCGCGATGCCAACACTCGTATGGAGGCGCTCATTCTCTCCACGCCTATCCGCAAATGGGACTATCTGACTACTCGCTTTGGCGCTGCCTTTGTGATTACCCTTGTAGCATTCTCTGCCTATATTCCTGGGATGGTGCTCGGTAGCTTTATGCCGGGGCTAAATCCCTTTGCCCTTGGCCCTTTTCGCGCCGATGGTTACTTAGCGAGCTATCTCCTCATTGCGCTGCCCAATCTGTTTTTAGTCAGTGCGCTTGCCTTTGCGATCGCCGCCCGCACCCGCAGCCTCGCCATCACCTTTGCAGGCTCCATTGTGCTAGTCATGCTCTACCTCGCCTCACTCATGATGGTCGGCGCAGACACTATCAACTATCAGCAGTATCCTCTCTGGGCAATGGTCGATCCCTTTGGATTCTATGCCTTCGAGTCCAAAACCCTTACTTGGACCGTCTTCGATCACAACACCCTCATGCCAAATCTCGGCGGCTTACTGCTCTGGAACCGCCTTTTGTGGTTCACCATTGGCTTAGTGCTGTGGAGCATCAGCTACCGCGCTTACAAGATGCAGACACAAACCGCTCCCCAAAAACGAAAATCCACAAACTCCCGACCTAAAGCACTCCCCCACTCCCCCACTCCCCCACTCCCCCATTCCTCATTCCTCATTCCTCATTCCTCACTCCTCATTCCTCATTCCTCATTCCTCACTCCTCTCCTCCACCGTACTGCCTTCGAACTCCGCACTATCCTCCAAGGCCGTGCTTTCTGGCTGCTCACTGCCTTGGGCCTTGTTAGTCTTGTTCTGGCTGCGATGGGCAGCCGGACT
>JBCBKQ010000391.1:0-4127 GCA_038521595.1 Cyanobacteria bacterium J06627_28
ACCGTTCTTCGAGATGTCGTGAGAACCGCAGGTCGGACAGGTCATTTCTGGTATAGCTGGCATAGGGCGCCCTGGCAAAGCAACAAGTACCTCATATTTTCCTCTATCCTTTACGTTAATGCACTACCCGCTTTTTTTCTTGTGCATTTGGCTGGCGAGTAAGGCTGAAGCCTTTGTTCTGTTCGCAGACAGATTCCAGTGTTGGATAGCCCATTTCAGCAAAAGCACTCTGTACCAATCGGAAAGATTGCTCAGAATTTTTCAACCAATCTAGTGCCTGACGGCGGCGATTGTATTTTTGTAAGTCGTTTCGCTTCGCCTGATGGGCTACCAGCAAGTTCGGATGGGTTTCTCTAAATGTCAAAGTCTCTTCGGCTGAGTAAGAAATACTTTTGACCAGTGTGGCAACGATGCCATACCAGGACTCAAAGTCATATTTCTTTCGCGGTCTGTCATACCAGCGACCTTTTAATGATTGCAGAACAACCGATGACGCAGCAGGCGGCAATTTCAACACGACTCTTTGTATGATGCGTATCACGTCCATTTGAAAGAATGAGTTGCGATCCCTATCGTTGTGCCGGTAGTCGTGAAGACAGAAAACAAGTGGATATTGGAAGGAACCTAGCGCCTGGTAGCTGGCAAAGACAATTCCTTTTCCATGACTGCCGGTGGTCGTTGCTGGGTATCCCTTCGGCTTCTGAACTTTGGAGCGAAGATAGACCGCACAGTCTGAGGCTTCGTAAATCTTTTCACCGAAGAGTGGATTACTGGGATAGTAAAAACTCAGTAAAACGCTCTCAAGTAGCGCGGCGTCATGAAAAGGTGAGATTCGCAAGATGGTGTCTGCTGATGTGGCAGTTCTTCTTTCTACTTGGTAGGCCAGTGATTGCAGATGCTGTTCATCCACGTTGATGTCTGTAGTAATGACAGTCAGTGCCCAGGCGCGAGAGCAAACCTCTACTTGCCAACCACAGTCTCGTAGGGCACACAGGGCTGCGATTTTGAAGCCCTCGCCAAAATAACCTGCATAATCTCCGGATGTTTCTCGTTTAGTGGAGGCTCCGATATGAAGTAGCCAGTCGTAGCTGAAGCCTACATCGCTTGCCTTCAGGGTAAGAACACCGTTATCCAAAGTGTACGAGAATTGGCTATCCCAGTTAGGCCATTGCACAGCATCGTAAAAGTTCTGAACGAAGTCTCGAAGCACCTTAAACCGACTCCAGCGAACGGGATAGTCGTAGACCAAGTTGATAGAGATAGTTTCTGATGTTGTAGTAGTCATAGTCGTGAACCAGTTGCCTTTTGTCAATATATCGCTGCCTTCCTTTAGCTCAGTTTATCGGCAAGTCGCTGCGAACATTTTTAGCGACTAGCACTCTGATACGCTTGACGAGTTGCTTTTAAGGAGAGCTGTTGTGATCGTTACCGAATCACTCATCTACGAAGGTGCAGACAGTAAGTTTGAAGGCACAGTCAGCTGGGATGATTCGCAGACTGGGCCGAGACCGGGCGTGATGATTGCACCGACGTTTAAAGGGCAATCTGGCTTTGAGACGCAGAAGGGAGAACGCTTAGCTGCGTTGGGCTATGTCGGGTTTGCCATTGATATCTACGGGCGGGGGAAGCGGGCAACTACACCGGAGGAAGCCAGCGCTTTGATGGCTGTGCTGAACGATGATCGCACTTTGCTGCTTGAGCATATGCAGCTAGCAACAAAAACGATCCGTCAGCTACCCCAGGTGGATGAAAATAAGGTAGCGGCTATTGGCTTTTGCTTTGGTGGTAAGTGCGTGCTGGACTTAGCTCGTGCAGGCACAGATATCCGTGCTGTTGTGAGCTTTCACGGCATCTATGATCCGCCACCGTTGGCTGGTGCCAAGAAGATTCAATCGTCCGTGCTGGTACTCCATGGTTGGGAAGATCCGCTTTCCCCACGCGAGCAGACAGTAGCCCTGGCCGATGAGCTAACGCGGCACGGTGCAGATTGGCAAATCCACATGTTTGGCCATACCGCCCATGCCTTTACTAACCCTCAGGCTCAAGCTAGAGAAGCCGGTATGTTCTTTAACCCGCTGAGCGATGATAGAGGTTGGGAGATGATGAAAAGTTTCTTGCGATCGCAGCTTGCCTGATGAAGCTGATGAACTAAATTGCGACGCAGCGGTATAAGTGGTTGGGACTAGCGGTGGGAGTGATCATGCATTCCATCAAAAGAGCCTAGTATAGACTGGGTATGACGATGCAACGAATGAAGTTTATTTGTAGGAGAGGGCATGAATAGTCTGGAGCAAGCTCAAGCAGATATTCAAAGTTTGCCAGAAGAGGCACAAGCTTTGCTGATTGACTTTATTGCAATCTTGAAGAAGCGATACGTTGAACCAAGGCAGACAACCGACGAAGAAAGCACTTATGAGAAGTTTAAGTCCAGCGGGTTCATTGGCTGTGCGTCTGTAGAAGAGGACTTGTCAACAACCTATAAACAAGTACTGGCTGAACAATGGAACCAAAAACATGATCATCGCTGATACGGGGTTCTGGCTAGCGCTGGCTGACAATCGCGACGAATATCATCAAGCGGCTAATCAAGCGCATGAACTACGACTAGCCGCTAACGCAGAGCTAGACGTTTCGCTCGCTTCTTCTCTGCTAGTTGCCTCATGCTTCCACAATCGGTAGAGCTAGCAGATCGGCGGCGTGAGGCAGGTTCCCTACCCGTTGCCCAAATTAGATTGACTTGGGCTGCATTGTTATCTCGGTCTTCGGTGTGCTGACACTTAGGATTAGAGCAAACATGCATCCGGTCAGCCAACGTCTTTGGCGTCAACTCCCAACACTTCGCACAGCGCTGCGTCGGCTTCAGCTTTCGAGTATTCGACTCAACATAGAAGCCATCTGCCTCCGCTGCTTTGTAGTCTAGGAACTGGCCAATCATACCAAATCCAACAGAGAGAATAGAGCGGTTAAGCCCTGCTTTCTGGTTTTTTCGCTTGCCCTTTTTGGCCTTTCGGGTCATGTTTTTGACACTCAACTGCTCACCAGCCACTAGGCTGTTAGCGCGTACTATGTCGCTGGTGAGTTTGTGTATCCAGTCTTCTCTTTGACGCGTGACCTTTCGCTGCAGTTTGCTCACTCGACGGCGCGTGGCAAGCCAACGACGAGACCCTTTTACCCGTTGAGTACGGTTAGGGGCTCGCTTCCGGCGTAGGCGCTTAGAGGCTTGCTTTACAGCTTTATCAGCCACAGCAATGAATGCGGGCTTAGCCACTTTCGTCCCATCGCTGAACGACACAGCATCTTTGCACCCTAGATCAATGCCAATGCTACCCCCTGCGGTTTCTCGCACTGGCTCACATTTGACTGTGATAGAGGCATACCATTTGCCATGACGGCAGAAGAGGGTGCAGGTAGTCGGCGTCCCCCAAGTACGAGCCTGGCCACGCATCTTAAGCGTCCCGAGATTCGACAGCTTTAAGCGGCCATGCTGACCTTCAGTGAGTGCCTTCCAGCCCGACTTGCACGGATACGTCCATCCGCTGTAGAAGCGATTCCCTTTGAACTTTGGATAGCCACCTAAGCCCTTAAAGAATCGAACAAAAGCAAAATCGACACGCTTTAGTGTTGCCTGCAGAGCATGACTACCCATCTCGGCAAACTCAGGCCATTCCTGCTTGAACGCAGGCAGACAGTTTTGCTGACCGTAGTAGTCAACAGATATGCCCCATCGTTTGTACATATCACGCCTATCGGCTAACGCTGCATTGTATAGATAGCAATGCAAACGCTTCCACTCAAACAGCTTGGCAGCCTGCTGCTTAGTGGGATAAAGCCTAAAGGTGATACGTCGTGTTAGCATTCTCCAATTATAACAAGTATATCTAGCCTTATGTCAGTCAGAAAAGGCAGTCACAGCGTTTTTAGCGTGCACCTGCATCTAGTATTTGTTACTCATTATCGTCGCAAAGTTATTGAGGCTGCGATGCTCAAAAGGATAGAAGAAATGTGTACTCAGGTGTGCAGCAAGATGGGCTGTCAAGTAATCGAGTTCTCTGGCGAAAGCGACCATGTACATCTGTTGATAGATTTCCATCCTAGAAATTCGATATCAGCAGTTGTTGGTTCTCTCA
>JBCBKQ010000392.1:0-4095 GCA_038521595.1 Cyanobacteria bacterium J06627_28
TATCGCATTCCCAGCGATCGCACTCGCCTGTGCTAAAAAGCCGAAGCAAAACACAAACCCATAAATGAAGCCAGAGCCTTTTTGCTATCGCAACCCAAAAACGGCCGGCTCCCCGCCGTAAAACCTGCCACCGCCAAGTCAAAAACTGGCAAACCTCACCACAGCGCCACCCGCACCTACGCCCGCAACTCACGCACCTACGGCTCCACCTATCGACCCGGCGACGACTCCACCTACCGCCCCCGCAGAGATACCGCCCGCACCACTGCAAACTCTGCTGGCAATGGCGCCCGTCCACCTTACGAGGCCTACAGACGAGCCGCCGCTGCCGCCAGCACAAATTTTGCGGGTCAGTATGGCGCTACCTACAGAGCCCGCTATCCTAGCAGCGCGTGGCCGCGTGAAACTGAGCCCGATAGGCAGCAAAAAACAGCAGAGGGATCTCAGGCAAGCGATCGCGCCGCCAGCGCAAGGGCCGCCAGAGAAAAAGCCATTTCAGAGAGAAAAGCTAGAGAAAAGGCCGCCCGTGAAAAATTAATCGCCGAAAGAAAGGCCCGCGAAAAAGCTCGCGAAAAAGCCGCCCAGGAAAAAGCCGCCCGCGCCAAGGCTGCCAAAGAAAAAGCCGCCAAAGAAAAAGCCACCAAAGAAAAAGCCGCAGAGCAAGCAGCTAAAACCGCCCAAGACAAAAGCACCGCAGGCCCAGGTTTATCTGGCAGCAGCCTAAACAACACCGTCAGCAAAACCAAACGAGACCCCGATCTTAGCGGCGTAGACATGAGCGGGCAAAACCTAAAGGAAAAAGACTTCTCAGGCCGCAACCTCAGCGGTGCCAACCTCAGCGGCGCAGACCTGAGCGACACCTTCATGCACAAAGTCATCCTCAACCGCGCCAACCTCCGCAAAGCCCGCCTCTTCCGCGCCAACCTACTGCAGGCAGATCTGAGCCACGCAGATCTGAGCGGCGCAGACCTCATTGGCGCAGATCTCAGCGGCGCAGATCTCAGCGGCGCAGATCTCAGCGGCGCCAAAGTCGGCTACGGCGATAAAATAATGGTCAAGCTCATGGGCGCTCGCCTCACCGGCACCATCATGCCCAATGGCCGCATCCACGAGTAATTTTCTTTTCACTTAATCGCAATTCGTGGCTATTCTCACACCTGTTCAAGATTGGTTTACCCAGCAAAACTGGAAACCCATTACTTTTCAGAAACAAACTTGGAAAGCCTATCTCAAAGGTGAAAGTGGTTTAATTCAAGTGCCCACCGGCTCTGGAAAAACCTATGGAGCAGTAATGGGGCCAATAGCGCAAATGCTATCGGACATAGAAAAAACAGGCCAGCCGCTCAGCGGGCTTCAGCTGCTGTATATTACGCCACTCAGAGCGCTGTCACGCGATATAGAGTCCTCCATCCGCCGTCCCATAGAAGAGATGGACTGGCCAATCACGATCGGATCGCGAACAGGTGATACAAAATCTTCTGTCAAAAGTCGGCAAATCAAGAAAATGCCGAACATACTTATCACCACGCCAGAGTCACTGTCGGTATTACTCTCCTACAAAAATTCACTCAAACGATTTGGCTCGCTACGCTGCGTCATTTTAGATGAATGGCACGAGCTGATGTCTTCCAAACGAGGCACTCAGGCAGAACTATGCTTATCTCGCTTGCGACAGCTCACACCCACACTACAAACCTGGGCCATCTCTGCAACCCTAGGCAACCTACCAGAAGCCGCAGAGGCCGCCGCAGGCACAAACAGCACTCCCGCCATTATTCAATCAAAAATTAAACGCAAGACGCTGATCAAAAGCATCTTGCCCGAATCCGTCGATAGCTTTCCGTGGGCCGGACACCTAGGCCTGCATATGTTTGAGTCACTGGTCTCAGCCTTAGATATTGAGCGCTCTACGCTAATTTTTACCAATACCCGTAGTCAAGCTGAGCGATGGTACCAGGCGCTCACCTTCTCCATGCCAAAAGACGAACATAGAATCGCCCTACACCATGGCTCCATAGACTTTGCCACACGGCTCGCCATCGAAGCAGGCCTCAAAGTAGGAGAAATCAAGTGGGTCGTCTGCACCTCTTCACTCGATCTTGGCGTAGACTTTCAGCCCGTAGAGCGCGTCGTCCAAATCGGCAGCGCCAAAAATCTAGCGCGACTACTCCAGCGGGCAGGCCGCTCTGCACACCTACCGGGAGGCACGTCAGAAGTGTTCTTTCTCCCAACAAATGCACTGGAGCTATTAGAAATATCTGCTTTCCGGCGTGGTCTAGCTGCCGGTCAGATAGAATCTCGCCATACGTTGAACAAACCTTATGACGTACTGCTTCAGCACTTAGTCACCCTGGCCTGTGGCGATGGCTTTGCCCCGCAAGACACCTTTAAAGCGGTTAAAAAAGCTTTCTCCTATCGCGAACTCACCCAAACAGAATTTAGCTGGATGGTGGAGTTTTTAGAGAAAGGCGGCAAGTGCCTGCAGGCCTATCCTCGCTATAAAAAGATCGTGCTAGAAGATGGCCTCTACAAAGTAGAAGACGGCCGAATTTTGCGGATGCATAAAATGAGCATTGGCACGATCACCGGCAATCAACAAGTAAAAATTGCCTATGCAAAAGGTAAAAGCATCGGCACGGTGCAAGAGAGCTTTGTCTCACGACTAAAAAAAGGAGACGTATTCTTTTTTGCGGGTAGGCAGCTGGAGTATTTTCAAATGAAAGATATGACGCTGTACGTGAAAAATGCCAAAAAGAAATCTAGCATCGTGCCCGTATGGAGTGGCGGCTACATGGCAATTTCCGACTGCCTGAGTCAATTTATTCGAGAAGAAATAACCCAGGCAAAAGAAGGCAACGTCAGCAAAGAAGTAGAATGCATCATGCCCATACTGGCCACTCAAGACAGCATTTCTCATTTGCCCGGCGCTGATCAATTCTTAATAGAATGCTGCCGCACCCGAGAGGGTCAGCATCTATACGCCTATCCCTTTGAAGGGCGCAACGTACATGAGGGACTGGGATTCTTGTGGGCCTACAGATTCTCACAGTTAGAGAAAGCGACCTTTACAGTGTCTGCAAATGACTATGGATTTGAGATTCTTTCAACAAAAGACTATCCATTTAGAGAACTATTCAATGATGCTTTCTTTTCAACGAGAAACCTATACGAAGAGATAAAGGAGAGTTTGAACATTTCAGAACTCACCCAGCGACGATTTAGAGGCATCTCACAGGTATCAGGACTAGTATTTAAGGGCTATCCAGGCTCGAAGAAAACCGCGAATCAGGTGCAGATTAGCTCATCTTTAATCTACAAAGTATTCAACAAATATGAGCCCGAAAATTTGTTGTTGCAGCAGGCAGAGCGAGAAGTCATTATGGGTCAGATGGAAGAGCCTAGATTGACCGCTGCGCTAAAGCGAATGAGAGAGTTTGAACTTGTGTGGATGGATGTGAAACGCCCTTCGCCCCTCGGGTTTCCGCTGTTAGTAGAGCGGCTGAGTTCGAGATTGACTAATGAGAGTTTGCGCGATCGCATCCAACGTATGAAAAAACAGTGGGATAAATAAGCCACAAATCACTGTTTGTTGCAAGGTCAACGCGCTATGCTATTGCCCAATGATGACGGCGAAATAAAGTGACTCAAGACGAATTGCTTAGGCTGATTGACGAAGCGGCTGCTGATGGGCGGTCAACGTTGGATTTGGCGGGTAAGGGACTAAATGAGCTGCCACCGGAGATTGGGAAGCTGACAAAGCTGAAGACGTTGGTCTTAGGGCGGTGGGATAAGAAAAAGGGGCGTCTTGGTAATAATTTGAGGACGCTGCCGGATGAGATTGGGCAGTTGACGGAGCTGCGGTCGCTTTTTCTCTACGGCAATCAATTCACTGAGCTGCCGGAAGTAGTTTGTGAGTTGGTGAAGTTGCGATCGCTCAACATTACAAGTAACAAAATTGCTAGATTGCCAAACAAAATAGGACAATTGACCGCTGTTCGCTACCTCAACCTCAGAAATAATCAGATAAAAGAGCTCCCAGAGTTCATCGGCCAGCTCACCAACCTAACCTCGCTTAACCTCTGGAATAATCAGATA
>JBCBKQ010000393.1:0-4081 GCA_038521595.1 Cyanobacteria bacterium J06627_28
TATATAGGCGCAGCATCCTGAATCGTACAGTTAAACCCTGACACCAAGCAATTTTGTATGAACTAAAAAGCGGCTCACTGAATGTACGTGCTTAGCGTGATGATCGCTTAGCAGCTCACGTTACCGACCCACCCCACCCTGCGGGCACCCCTCCCGAGAGGGGAGCTACCTCAGGCTACGCCGTTTAAGGCGATCTATCGCAATCTTTAAAGTTCCTAGCCGGGACAAATCCCCTCTTGGGAGGGGTGGCGCGCAGCGACGGGGTGGGTTTCGATGTGTGACACAACCAGCCGGTTACGCTAAAAAGCGGCTCACTAATACGCTAGAAAGCGGCTCACTAAATAGTGAGCCGCTTTCTAGTAACTAATTCGCATTTAACGGTTTGGCCTACTCAGCACCAGCCGCTGCCTTTGCCTTTTCTGCCTCGTCAGGATGAATGCCCAATCGAGTCAGGTTCACCCGGCCGCGATTGTCAATCTCGCGAACTTTCACCAGCACTTCGTCATCGACATTCACTTCGTCTTCTACTTTGTTGACGCGGTAGTCAGCCAGCTGAGAGATGTGAATCATGCCTTCTTTACCTGGCATAATCTCAACGAATGCACCGATGGGAATCACGCGAGTGACCTTACCCATGTAGACATTGCCTGCTTCGGGCACATGGGTAATCCCTTCGATCATCTTCTGAGCCTGCTTAGCCTTCTCAGAATCAACCGCAGAGATAGTCACCGTACCGTCGTCTTGAATATCGACTTTGGCACCCGTCGCTTCGGTAATGGCCTTAATTTGCTTACCACCAGGCCCAATGACCATGCCGATTTGGTCAGGCTTGACCTGCATGGTGAGCAAGCGAGGCGCGTAAGGCGAAACTTCCGCGCGGGGCTTGTCGAGTTCTTGCAGCATCTTTTCTAAAATGTGCAGACGTGCAGGGCGAGCCTGGGTAATCGCCTCACTGATCACCGCCATGGGGAGACCTGTGATTTTCATGTCTAGCTGCAAGGCCGTGATGCCGCTGTCGGTACCAGCAACCTTAAAGTCCATATCACCCAAGAAGTCCTCAATGCCTTGAATATCGGAAAGGATGCGAACTTCTTCGCCTTCTCGAATAAGGCCCATGGCCGCGCCACTCACTGGCTGGGTAATCGGAACACCTGCATCCATCAAGGAGAGGGTAGAGCCGCAGACAGAACCCATGGAGGTGGAGCCGTTGGAAGAGAGACACTCAGAGACGACACGGATGACGTAGGGAAAGTCCTCTTGGGGGGGCAAAACAGGAATCAAAGCACGTTCTGCGAGGGCACCATGGCCGACTTCGCGGCGACCAGGCGATCGCATGGGCCGCGTTTCACCCACAGAGTAAGGCGGGAAATTGTAGTGGTGCAGATACTTTTTCTCATCGCCAGGATGGAGGTCATCCATCATCTGCGCATCGCCAGGGGTGCCCAAGGTTGCGACAGAGAGCACCTGAGTCAAGCCACGGCGAAAGAGGCCAGTGCCATGCACACGGTTTGGCAGCACGCCAGTGCGGCAGGTAATTTTGCGAATCTCGTCTAGCTTGCGACCGTCAACACGCACACCTTCTTCAACGATTTGCGCGCGCATGAGCTTTTTTGTCAGAGCTTTGAAGGCTTTGCCAAGGGCTCGCTTGTCGCCATCTACCGCCACACGAATCGCATCGTCTTCGGCCTTTTCGGCAATGGCTTCAGCCATTTTGGCCTTGATTTCATCGAGCTTGCCGTCACGCTCAGCTTTAGTTTGCTCAAACTGCTTCAGGACTTCTTTAATGTCAGACGTTGCCTGAGCGCTCAAGAATTCTGCCAGCTCAGGAGAAAACACCGGCTCGGGCTCCGTAGGCCGCGCGAGATCAAGTTCTTTGACCAAGTCCAGCTGCGCCTGAATCAAATCACGAACGACTTCATAACCAAAGTCAATCGCTTCAATCACGTCTTGCTCGGGCAGCTGATTGGCCCCAGCTTCTACCATAATGACGCCATCTGGAGAGCCCGCAACAATCAGATCTAGCTCACCGTCTTCGATCTCTTGGTAAGTGGGGTTAATGATAAAGTCATCACCGACTAAGCCCACTCGCACTGCTGCCATAGGGCCGTTGAAAGGAATTTCTGCTAGCAGTACAGCAATAGAAGCGCCCGTTGCAGCTAACACATCGGGGGGAACGTCCTCATCCATAGATAAGGTGGTCGCTACAATTTGAATGTCGTCACGAATCCACTGGGGAAATAGAGGCCGCATGGGTCGGTCAATCAGTCGGCTCGTCAGCGTTGCCCGCTCAGGGGGACGGCCTTCACGGCGTAAAAAACCACCGGGGATGCGACCGGCTGCGTATAGACGTTCTTCGTAATCTACCAGTAGCGGTAGGAAGTCGATACCTTCTCTACCACTAGAGCGCGTAGCTGATACCAATACAGCCGTATCGCCAGAGCTTATGAGTACCGAGCCACCAGCCTGAGGGGCAAACAACCCTACCTTCAGCTGTATGTCTCGACCGTCGATTGAAATCGACTTATCAATTTCTTGCATTGAGGAGTCCTTACTCTTTTTAGTTTTCTCATTTTGTGCTTTGGCAATCGTATCACTGATGACGAAGCCTTGCTTGACTGGTTAAAAAACTTGATTTCAGTGGGTTTTACACAGTTTATAGCGGTTCACAAGACAGCTGGCACACTACCGACACACCGCTCTCTACGTAAATTCACTTGCCTTATTGCTCAATATCTGTGTAACTAATTTCAGATTTTCAGGTTTCTCGTTGCAATCAAGATCGGTGTCCTATCTCATCGCTGAGTGACGATGCTGGCGATGATACTGACTAGCAGGTTTCATTCAGCGGCTTGCGGTAGCGATAGACACGCTTCTTTTGAACGACTGTACCTATATTTATTCCTTTTAACTGCCTCTTTTTTTCACTATGGCAATCCTTGTAACCGGCGCTGCTGGATTTATCGGCTACTTTTTATCGCGACAGCTCTTAGCATCAGGCACGCCTGTGCACGGTATTGATTTGCTCAATGACTATTACGATGTGGGCTTAAAAAAGGACAGGCTCAAGCAGCTGTTAGCCTTTGACAACTTTACGTTTGAGCAGCTGGATATTGGCGATCGCACTGCCATGGCGTCTCTATTTGCACAGCGTAGCTTTGAAGCGGTGGTGCATTTGGCGGCCCAGGCTGGCGTTCGCTACTCGCTGCAAAACCCCCTCGCCTATGCAGACAGCAACCTCCTGGGCTTCGTCAATATTTTGGAGGGCTGCCGCCATAGCAAAGTAGGGCACTTGGTGTTTGCCTCTTCTAGCTCGGTCTATGGTAAAAATCGCCAGGTTCCTTTTTCTACAAACGACCGGGTGGATCATCCGGTGTCGCTATATGCCGCCACCAAAAAGGCCAACGAATTGATGGCCCATTCCTACAGTCATCTATATCAGTTGCCAACGACAGGGCTGCGGTTCTTTACGGTGTACGGGCCTTTGGGTCGGCCGGATATGGCGTACTTTAAGTTTGTAGATGCGATCGCAAAAAACAAACCCATCGATGTGTACAACCACGGCCAAATGAAGCGCGACTTTACCTACATCGACGACGTCGTCGAAGGCATTATACGCGTCATCAAAAATCCCCAGCCGCACCTCACTCAGGCAGAAGCGGATGCCCAAGGCAAAGACACCACCGCCCCCTACAAAATCTATAACATCGGCAATCACAGTCCGGTGACGCTAGTGGACTTTATCAGCACCATTGAACAGGCACTTGGGAAAACAGCAGAAAAAAATATGATGCCGATGCAACCCGGCGATGTCCCCGAAACCTACGCCGAGGTGCAGGATCTGATGGATGACGTTGGCTTTGCGCCCTCGACGCCACTGTCTGTCGGCATCGAAAGATTCGTCAGTTGGTACCGCGAGTATTACGGCATATGAATAACTGCTCTCTTGGAACACTGCTCTTGTGGAATGCTGCCCTTGTGGGACACTGCCTCTAAAGAACACTGCCCTTGTGGAACACCACTTTTATGGAGCTAAGGAGATTCGAACTCCTGACCCCCTCAATGCCATTGAGGTGCGCTACCA